>CAWULT010000066.1:0-24847 GCA_963923455.1 uncultured bacterium | reverse complement strand
CCTAAGCCTTCGTCGGCAGCGTCAGATGTGTATAAGAGACAGGGCCCGCGCCGTCCGCGTCGTGCCGTCGTGCGCGCGGCACGGCGCGCGCAGCCCCGATCGTGTAGCTGCTGCCGTTCCGCCTCTCGTGGGACAATCGTCGACACGGATGCGGCGGGCGTGGGGACGTGTAATGCCGGTGCTGGCGGTGCTGGCCCTGCTGGGACCAGTCTGCGAGGCACGCGGCGGTCAGGCCGTGCCCCCGGCGCCGGCGCCCGGTGGCGTCACCATCCAGGCCGTGCGGCTCGAGCAGCCGTTGACGCTCGACGGCCACCTGGACGAGCCCGTCTACGGCCGGGTGGCTCCCTACTCGACCTTCATCCAGCAGGAGCCCGTCGAGAACGCGCCGGCCAGCGAACGTACCGATCTCTGGGTGTTCTTCGACCGTGACACGCTGTTCATCTGCGCGCGCAACGTCGACAGCCAGATGGACCGCATCGTCGAGAACGAGCTGCGGCACGACTCGTCGAACCTGATCCAGAACGACCAGCTCACCATCACGCTCGACACGTTCAACGACAAGCGCAACGGCTACATCTTCCTGGTCAACGCGCTCGGCGGCATGCTCGAGGAGGCCTTCTTCGACGAGCGCAACCCCAGCCGAGACTGGAACGCCGTGTGGAATGCCCGGACGTCGATCGGCCCGGACGCGTGGACGGTGGAGGTGGCCATCCCCTTCAAGTCGCTGCGCTACCGGCCCGGCGCCGGTTTTCCGTGGGGGCTGCAGGTCAACCGCATCATCCGCCACAAGAACGAGCGCACGTGGCTGAACCCGGTGCCGCGGTCGTTCGGCGCGCAGGCGGTGTTCCGCGTGTCGGCCGCCGCGGCGCTCGTCGGCCTCGACACGCCGCCGCTCTCCAAGAACCTGCAGATCAAGCCCTACGCGATCGGCGGTCTCGCCACCGATCGCACGGCCACGCCCCGCGTGGACAACGAGGCCGACAAGGACGCGGGCGTGGACGTCAAGTACGGCCTGACCCGCAGCCTCACGGCGGACCTGACCGTCAACACCGACTTCGCGCAGGTGGAGGACGACGAGCAGCAGGTGAACCTGACGCGCTTCAACCTGCTGTTTCCGGAGAAGCGGGAGTTCTTCCTCGAAGGGCAGGGCATCTTCAACTTCGGCGGTCGGGCGCCCACCGGCGTCAACGACACGCCGATCCTGTTCTTCAGCCGCCAGATCGGGCTGGACGGCGGGCGGCCGGTGCCCATCAGGGCCGGCGGGCGCCTGACCGGTCGCGCGGGCGCGTACACCGTTGGTGCCGTCAACATCGAGACCGACGACCTGCCGGCCTCCGGCGCCCAGCCCACCAACTTCACCGTGCTGCGGGTGCGCCGCGACGTGCTGCGACGGAGCACGATCGGCGCGCTCTTCACCGGACGGTCGCGGCCCTCCGTGCAGGACGGTCCGACGGCGGTGCAGGGCAGCAGGGAAACCTACGGCGTCGACGGCATGTTCTCGCTGCGGCAGAACGTCCGCGTCGACACCTACCTGGCGCGGACCAGCACGCCGGGCCGCGGCGGCGACGACCTGAGCTACCGCGGCCTCTTCGACTACAACGCCGACCGTTACGGCCTGACGGCCGAGCACCTCGCGGTGGGCGCCGACTTCTCGCCGGCCGTGGGCTTCCTGCGCCGCCGCAACTTCAGGCGGACGGGCATGGACCTGCGCTTCAGTCCCCGTCCCCGGCAGGCCCGCCTCGTCCGGAAGTACTACTACGAGGCGGGCTACAGCTACATCACGACCGGCACCGGGCGCCTCGAGTCGCGCGCCGCCAGCCTGACCCACCGCATCGAGTTCCAGAACAGCGACCGCGTCAACGTCACGTACCTGCGCAGCTACGAGCTGCTGGTGGCGCCGTTCCGCGTCGTGTCTGTGACCATTCCGTCCGGTGGCTACGGCTGGCAGTCGGTGGAGGGCAGCTACCAGCTGGGCACGCAGCGCAGCGTCAACGGCACCCTGGCCGTGTCGCGCGGCAGCTTCTACGCCGGCACCCAGACGGCGGCCAGCTACCGCGGCCGCATCGCGGTGATGACCCGGCTGGCCCTCGAGCCGCAGGTGTCGGCCAACTGGATCGACCTGCCGCAGGGGCGGTTCACGACCACGCTCGTCAGCACCCGCGTCACCGCGCCCCTGACGCCGCGGATGTTCGTGTCGGCGCTGCTGCAGTACAACTCGACCACCACGGCGTTCAACAACAACGTCCGCCTGCGGTGGGAGTACAAGCCCGGCAGCGAGCTGTTCGTGGTCTACTCCGAGGGGCGCAGCACGCGCCTGACCGGTTCGCCCGACCTCGAGACGCGGGGGCTGGTCGTCAAGGTGACGCGCCTGTTCCAGCTGTGAGCCGCCCGGCTGGTGCGCGTGGGACCCGTATCGTCCAAGGGGGCACGCCGGGCCGCCCCGGCTCGTGGGATAATCGCCGGTCAGCGAGGAGAGTTTCATGGTGAGGTTCACGGTCAACGGCGCGAGCCGGACGTTCGACGGCGACGAGGAGATGCCGCTGCTCTGGTATCTCCGTGACGATTTGCGGCTGACCGGCACCCGGTTCGGCTGCGGGGCCGGGCTCTGCGGCGCCTGCACGGTGCACGTGGACGGCCGCGCGGTGCGCGCCTGCCAGACGCCGCTGCGCACGCTGGGCAACAAGAAGGTGGTGACGATCGAGGGCCTGAGCCCCGACAACACCCACCCGCTGCAGCGCGCGTGGGCCACCCACAACGTGCCACAGTGCGGCTACTGCCAGAGCGGCCAGATCATGCAGGCCGCGGCGCTGCTGGCCGCGACGCCGAACCCCACCGACGCGGACATCGACCGCACGATGGCCGGCAACATCTGCCGGTGCGGCACCTACCAGCGGATCCGCGCGGCCATCAAGACCGCGGCGAAGGGAGGCCGGGCATGACCCTGCTCGATCTCGGCATCGAAAACGTCAGCCGCCGCCGCTTCCTGGGCGGCCTGTTCTCGACCGGCGCCTTCGTGGTGGCCTCGCAGGTGTTCCCCGAGTCGGCCTTCGCGCAGGACCCCAACGTCAAGACGCGGGCGCAGAGCGCCGCGCTCAACCCGAGCGTCTACCTCGGCATCGAGCCCGACGGCACCGTGTTCATCGTGACCCACCGGTCCGAGATGGGCACCGGCATCCGCACCTCGCTGCCGCTCGTGGCCGCCGACGAGCTCGACGCGGACTGGGGCCGCGTCCGCATCGAGCAGGGCCTCGGTGACACGAAGTACGGCGACCAGAACACCGACGGGTCGCGGTCCATCCGCGACTTCTACGACGCCTTCCGGCGCGCGGGCGCCTCGGCGAAGTCGATGCTGGTCACCGCCGCCGCGCAGCAGTGGAACGTGCCGGCCGCACAGATCACCGTGGCCAACCACGAGGTGATCCACGCCGCGTCGAACCGCCGCCTGGGCTTCGGCGCGCTGGTGCCGGCCGCGGCCAAGCTGCCGGTGCCCAAGGCCGAGGACCTGCGCTTCAAGGCGAAGGACCAGTGGAAGTTCGTCGGGCGGGAACGCCCGATCTACGACCTCGGCGACATCACCACCGGCAAGGCGCCGTTCGGCCTCGACATCTACCGCGAGGGCATGCTCTTCGCCTCGATCGAGCACCCGCCCGTCGTGCGCGGCACGGTGGCGTCGCTCGACGACAGCGAGACGCGCAAGGTGCGTGGCGTGCAGGAAACGGTGACGCTCGATCCCATGAAGGGCGCGCCGAACTTCCAGCCGCTCGGCGGCGTGGCCGTGATCGGCAACAGCACGTGGGCCGTGCTGCAGGGCCGCAAGAAGCTGAAGGTGACGTGGAACGACGGCCCGAATGCCGGCTTCGACTCCACCACGTTCAAGCAGACGCTGATCAAGACCGCGCAGTCGCCCGCCAAGGTGGTGCGCAAGATCGGCGACGTCGACGCCGAGTTCGCCAAGGGCGGCAAGGTGCTCGAAGCCACCTACTCCACGCCGATGCTGGCGCACGCGGCGATGGAGCCGCCGGCCGCCGTGGCCGACTTCCGGAACGGCAAGGTCGAGGTGTGGACGCCGACGCAGAACCCGCAGGCCGCGCAGGAGACGGTGGCCGCGGCACTCGGCATCAAGAAGGAAGACGTGACGTGCCACGTCACGCTGCTCGGCGGCGGCTTCGGGCGCAAGTCGAAGCCCGACTTCGCGGCCGAGGCGGCCGTGCTGTCGAAGAAGCTCGGCAAGCCGGTCAAGGTGATCTGGACGCGCGAAGACGACCTGAAGCACGACTTCTACCACGCCGCTGCCGCCGTGTACCACAAGGCCGCGGTGGACGCAAAGGGCAAGCCCACGGCGTGGCTGTACCGCTCGGTGTTCCAGCCGATTGCGTCGACCTTCGTGCCCAACGCCAACGAGCCCCTCGGCTTCGAGCTCGACATGGGCATGACCGACATGCCCTACGACGTGCCGAACCTGCGCGGGGAGAACGGCAAGGCCGACGCCAACGTCCGCATCGGCTGGTTCCGCGCGGTGACGAACAACTTCCATGTGTTCGCCTCGGGCAGCTTCGTGGACGAGATGGCCCACGCGGCCGGCCGCGACCCGCTCGAGTTCCTGCTCGACCTGCTCGGGCCGGGCAAGAACCTCGACCTCAAGGCGCAGGGTGTGGACTACTCCAACTACGGCGCGCCGCTCGACAAGTACCCGGTCGACACGCGCCGGCTCCGCAAGGTGCTGGAGGTGGCGGCCGAGAAGGCGGGCTGGGCGAAGCGCCCGAAGGGCAACGGCCGCGGCATGGGCATCGCCGCGCACCGCGCCTTCAACAGCTACGTCGCGTCGGTGGTGGAGGTGGAGGTCGACAGCCGGGGCGGCTTCAAGGTGCCGCGCATCGAGCAGGTGATCGATGCCGGCCTCATCGTGAACCCCGATCGCGTGCGCACGCAGCTCGAGGGCGCGGCCGTGATGGCCGTGGGCCTGGCGCGTAGCGGCGAGATCACCGCCGCCAACGGGCGGATCGTCCAGAGCAACTTCAACGGCTTCCAGGTGGCGCGCATGAACGACGCGCCCACGCAGGTGAACGTCACGTTCGTCGACAGCGGCGCGCTGCCGACCGGTGTGGGCGAGCCGGGTGTGCCACCCGTGATCGCGGCACTCGGCAACGCGATCTTCGCGGCCACCGGCAAGCGCGTGCGGGAGCTGCCGATCAAGAACACGAAGCTGGTGTAGGACGAGAGCGTCGATACCCGGCGGGCCTCGCGGCTTGCGGGAGGTGGGTAGTCACAAGAGGCGGGCCTTTGGGCCCGCCTCTTTGCGTTTAGGGGGAGTCTGACGTTGTCCGGCGCGTCTCCCTCACAGGCGCAGGTCCGGCGATGCGCTGCGCGCTCATGGGCGGTTCGTGGTTCGCTGCGAAGCCCTGCAGCGATCCGAGAGGGCCTCTCAGCGCCCGTTCAAGAGTACACCCCCGTTGTGTCAGGGACTTGTCGCGATGTCCCCGTGTGCTGTGAATCATGGTTGGTTGCGACGGTCGCAGCGAACCACCCAGCGGCGCTTGCAGCCATTCAGCGGGTCCGGGCTGTGGTCGGTCGCGTGCTAGGATGCGGCCATTCAATAGGTTCGCGTCGTCAGCGGTGCCGAGACGTTGCCGTGGTTCGCTGCGAGCAGACGAAGAAGTAGCGGTCTACTTGAGGGCGCGGCATGACCTTCAGATTGAGCCGACGCCCCTCAGCAGGGTGCGCGTGTTTCGGGCGCGGCTCATCGGAAACGTCTAGGTGGCTGAATTGACCGAAAGAGAAGATGGCGAAGCAGGCTGATTCCGCTCCAGAGTTTGTTCGATTCGTCGGACCGGTCATCTCCGCCTTGGGCGAGCTGGGCGGTTCGGGCCGGCCCGAGGAAGTACGCGCAGCCATCGCGAAGGCTCTAAGTATTTCCGAGGAGGAGCAGGCGCGTCCGCTACCCAGTGGGGTTCAATCTCGGTTCGAGAACCAGGTCCACTGGGCGCGGTTCTACCTGGCGAAGGGTGGCTACATCGACGCATCTCGCCATGGGGTGTGGACGCTGACCGAGAAGGCGCGCGCTCTCGGGAAGGTATCTCCGGCGCAGGCTCGGGAGATCTATCGGACGGTCGCGGTCGAGTTTGGCAAGTCGCGAGGCAAGGCCTCGTCGCCGACGGATGCCCAGGCCACTGACGAGCAGGTCGCCCCCACAACCGAAGCTGAGCATACGTTCATCAATTACAGAGAGGCCGTGGCCGCCAAGCTGCTGGCCCTCCCGCCCGCCGGCTTTGAACGGTTCTGCCAGCGGCTCCTGCGCGAGTCCGGATTCGAAGAGGTGACCATCACTGGGCGTTCCGGGGACGGCGGCATCGACGGTCTCGGCATCCTGCAGGTGAACCCCCTTGTGAGCTTCAAGGTGCTCTTTCAGTGCAAGCGCTACACAGGCTCGGTGACACCCAGCCAGGTTCGGGACTTCAGGGGCGCCATGATGGGTAGGGCGGACAAGGGCATCATCATCACCACGGGCTCTTTCACGTCCGACGCGCGGAAGGAGGCCGTCCGAGACGGCGTGCCCCCGATCGAGTTGGTCGACGGTGAGAAGCTCGTGAACATGCTGGAGCAACTTGAGCTGGGTCTGAAACCCCAGCGGACCTTTGAGCTGGATGCGGGATTCTTCGATCAATTCACGAAGTAGGCACGCCGCCTAACATGTGCTGCGCCAGATGGCGGAGCGCGAACTGAGCGGCCGCTGGCGAGCACTGCCGTTAGGCATCACTACGGCCCAGGGGCTAGAATCCGAACGAGGAAGGCATGCCTAGTTTGGAAACGGTCATTCACAGCGATCCCGAGATTCTTGGCGGAACGCCCGTGTTCCAGGGGACGCGCGTGCCGCTTCGCAACCTCATTGACTATCTGGAGCGCGGGCACACGCTCGACGAGTTCCTCGACTCGTTTCCATCGGTGTCGCGTGAGCAAGCCGTGGCGGCGCTGGAGGCCGCACACGAGGCTCTGAATTCTCGTGCGCGTTCTGCTTGACGAGCAACTGCCGCGCCAACTGGCTGGCTACCTCGTAAACCACGAGGTCCGGACGGTTCAGCAACAGCGCTGGGCCGGCACGAAGAACGGGGCGTTGCTTCGTCTCGCCGTCGAGGCTGGGTTCGAGGCGTTCGTGACTGCCGATCACAACCTCGAGTATCAGCAGAATCTTCGAAGCGTTGCCCTCGGCATCGTCGTCTTGGTTGCCGAGAGCAATGCGCTCGAGGACCTCGTGCCCGTAGTGCCGGCGGCGCTGGTGGCTCTGTCGACGATCCAGTCAGGGCAAGTCGTTCGAGTGTCGGCTACAGAAGCAACCAGCGACGACTCCTAGCGCGCGCTGCACCTGCGGGGGACAGTCCCTCGATGAAGTAGACAAGACGATGCGCACCCAACAACGCCCTCTGATGCTCTGGCTCGCGCTGGCCCTCGCGGTCCTTGCAGCGCAACAACCAGCTCTCGGCCAGCGTGCTCAAGACGACCAGCACTGGCTCGGGACGTGGTTCTCCTCATCCACCGCTCGCGTTGACGCACCTGCGGCACAGGCTCCAACGCCCCCTACAGGCGCCGATGGGCAGGCCCCCGCACTTCCTCCTGCGGTGCTGACGGTGGCCCCTGGCCAGGTGCTGGCCGTTGGCGGCCAGTCGCCGCTGCACGTCCGCAATCAAACGCTGCGGCAGGTTGCGCGCATCACGGTGGGTGGCTCCCGCTTTCGGGTTGTGCTGTCGAACACGTTCGGCACGGTTCCCCTGCGCATTGGCGCAGCGCAGGTGGCGCTGAGGGACAAGGATGCGTCCATCGTGCCTCAGTCCAGTCGCGTGCTCACGTTTGGCGGCGAAGCCCAGGCCACGGTGGCGGCTGGCGCCGTGCTCGTCAGCGACCCTGTGGACCTTGTGGCCAGGGCGTTTGCGGACCTCGCGGTGGACCTGTACCTGCCCGACGACACGGCAGCCATGAAGTCTCCAGTCACCACGCATCCGGCGTCGTGGCAAACGAACTACGTGTCGCCGCCCGGCAACCATGCGGGTGCCATCACCATGCCCGTGGAGGCGACGACGGCGTATCGCCGCACGGACGGGTTGGTGTCCGCAACCTGGTTCTTCCTCACGCGTGTCGAGGTGATGGCGCCCCGGCAGGCAGGCGCCATCGTGGCGCTCGGCGACTCCATCACGGACGGCACGGCCTCCACGATCGACACGAACAACCGGTGGCCGGATCACTTCTCCCGCCGCCTGGCGGCCGCTGGCCTGAACATGGCCGTCCTGAACGCCGGTATCGGCGGCAACCGGGTGCTGAACGAGGGGAACGGCCCCAGCGCGCTTGCGCGATTCGACCGCGACGTCATTGCGCAGCCGGGCGTCACCCACGTCATCGTCCTGGAGGGCATCAACGACATCGGGCAGGCGCGGCAGAACGCGTCGCCCAGCGCGTCGGACCTCATCGCCGGGCACAAGCAGATGATCGCGCGCGCGCATTCGCGGGGCATCACCATCTACGGGGCCACACTCACGCCGTTCGAGGGCGCGAACTACTGGACGCCCGAAGGGGAAGCCAAGCGTCGGGCCCTCAACGAGTGGATTCGATTCAGCAAGGCGTACGACGCCGTGTTCGACTTCGACGCGGCCGTGCGGGATCCCGACCACCCGACGAAGATCCTGGCCAAGTACGACCCGGGTGACCACCTGCACTTGAACGCGGCCGGCTACCAGGCGGTGGCGAACACCATCGACCTGTCGCTGTTTCGAGGTCGGTAGGCGTCGTCCGCGGACCTTGCGGGCCCGCGTCTGAGGTAGGCTGGACGAATGTCGATGGACTGTTGTCGAGGCATGTGCGGCGCGGCCGCGAGCGGCGTGCTGACGCCCGATCATGAACACACCCACGCGCCGGGCGAGCGGCCGCCGATCGCCGTGGAGTGGTCGCACAAGGCGTTCGCGGACCTGACGCCGGCCGAGCTGTACGACATCCTGCAGCTTCGGCAGGACGTGTTCGTCGTGGAGCAGCAGTGCGCCTACGAGGACGCCGACGGGCTCGACCGCATGGCCACGCACCTCTATGCCGTGCACCGGGCGCTCGTGGTGGCGTACGCGCGAATCTTCAGGCCCGGCGTCCGCGGCGACGTGGCCGTCATCGGGCGTGTCGTCACGGCCAAGGCCGCACGTGGTCGCGGCCTCGGGCGCGAGCTGATGCGTCAGGCCATCGCCACCGTCGAACGGTCGTACGGGCCCGTGCCGATCCGGATCGGGGCGCAGACGTATCTGCAGCCCTTCTACGAGTCGTTCGGCTTCGTCCGCGACGGCGAGGGCTACGTCGAGGACGGCATTCCACACCTGCCGATGCGGCGCGTGCCGTAACCGCGGCACGTCCGCTCGAAACCCCTGGTAGCATTCCCTGCGCATCCGGCGGGAGGCCCGCATGACCGACGACGTCACCCTCAGCGTGTCGCAGTTCCACGAAGCGTGGCGCGTGCTCTGCGCGCGCGGCCCCGCGCCCCGCGGCGAGTCCTCTGGCGGCGTGGACTTCGTCTTCAGCGGCCTGCCGAACCCCTTCTTCAACGTGGCGCTCCCGAGCGGAGGGCCGCTCACGGCGGACGCCCTCGCGTCGCGGGCACGTCGGGCGCGTGAGTGGGCCGCCGGGGCGGGCGTGCCGTGGCTGTTCATCGTGACGCGGGAGTTGTTGGAGCCGGGCGTGGATGCCGCGGCTGTCCTCGAGCCCTGCGGTCTCGCCCCGGCACTGACGCTCACGGGCATGGCGGCCGACGACGTGGCCCCGCCCGCGGCACGGGCGGACGGGCTCTCCATCGCCGAGCCGCACGACCGTGCGTCGTGCGATGCCATCATCGACGTCAACGCGAACGCGTACGGCATGGACCTCGAGGCCTGCAAGCCGTCGTTCACGCCGGAGTTCTGGGCCGCGCACGTACCGATGCTCGGCCTGGCCGATGGCGTGCCCGTCGCCAGCAGCGCCGTGATGATGGTAGACGGCTGCCGCTACGTGGCCATGGTGGCCACGCTCCAGTCCCATCAGCGCCGCGGCTATGCGGAGGCGGTCATGCGGCGGTCGCTCGAGGTGGCCGCAAGGCGGCACGGGATGCGGCCCACGGTGCTGCACGCCACCGAGGCCGGGCGGCCCGTCTACGCCCGCATGGGCTATCGCACCATCGCCAACCACGTCGCCTTCGTGGAAGGGGCGCCCGCGGCACACTGAGCGGAGGGACGATGACACCACAGGAACGACAGGGCCATCGGCTGCTGCAGCTGGGCGTGACGCTGTTTCTGCTGGGGCTGCTCGTCGGCTTCGCCGTGCAGAGCCTCGCCAACCCGCGCATGGGCCTCGCCAGCCACATCGAGGGCGTGATGAACGGGCTGTTCCTGATGGCACTGGGCCTCGTCTGGCCGCGCCTGACGCTGGGCGCCGGGCTGCGGCACACCACGTTCTGGCTGGCGTGCTACGGCACGTTCGCCAACATCACGGCCACCTTCCTGTCGGCCGCGTGGGCCGCGGGCCGCATGATGCCGATCGCCGGCCAGGGGCAGGTCGGCACGCCGCCGCAAGAGGCGATCGTGCGGGCGCTGCTGATCTCGCTGTCCGTGGCGATGGTGCTGGTGTGCCTGCTGGTGCTCGCGGGCCTGCGCCAGGGCGGGGCACGGGTGGCGGGCTCGCAGTAGTCCGCCTCAGTGGAGGAATCCGCGGCGGCTTGGGATATCTCCCTCCGCGCGCTGGCCCGCCTCGGGCCGCTCGGCCGCCCGCGCGTCCGTTCCTGATTCGATCCGTCTGGCACGACCGCTGCACTGCCCAGCTCAGCCCCCGAGCTACGGGGGCCTGACCGGAGGTACAGATGCGCCGTCGTGCCCTCGTCGTGCTGGTTGCCGTGGCCGGGCTCGCCCTGTCGACCGTCGGTGCATGGGCCGGGCAGGTGTCGGTCGAGCCCGATCAGCAGTACCTGGTCCTGGAAGTGGCCAAACTCGACACGTTCGAGAAGGAGGTCAACGCGGCCGCGGGGCTCGGCTTCCGGCTGCTGATGTCCACCACCTCCGACAACGGCACGCGGATCCAGGCCCTGATGGAACGCACGGCGACGCCGCCGGACGTGTTCCGGTACCTGCTGGTCGCCACCTTCTCGGAGAAGACGGGCGACAAGGAGATGAACGACGCGGCCGCGCAGGGCTTCCGGGTCGTGCCGCACACCGCCATGCTGAAGAAGGGGCTCACCATCTTCAACACGAACAACGTGGTGGTCATGGAGCGGGCGCCGGCCGCGGCCGAGCGGTTCGAGTACCGGACGATCGGGGCGGTGAAGACGGCTACCTTCCATCGCGAGCTGAAGGCCGCCGTGAGCGAGGGGTGGAAGCTCGTCGACACGACGTACGGGCGCGTGCTGCTCGAGCGGCCGGTCATGCGTTAGGCCTTGTGGGTTCCTGGAGTAGCGGTCATCCTGGCGCCGTGACCGCGTGCTAGCATGCGACACGGTTCGCATGGCACGCCTCTGCGTCTTCTCCGGGTCGAGCGCCGGCGTGCACGCCGACTACCGTCGGGCGGCCGTCGATCTGGGACGTGCCCTGGCCCGCCGCGGGATGGGGCTCGTGTACGGGGGCGCGCACGTGGGTCTGATGGGCGCCGTGGCCGACGCCGTGCTGGCCGAGGGCGGCCAGGTCACTGGGGTGATTCCGTCCTCGCTGGTGGCGAAGGAAGTCGCACACACCGGCCTCTCGGACCTGCGGATCGTCTCGTCGATGCACGAGCGCAAGGCGCTGATGGCCGATCTGTCCGACGGCTTCGTGGCGCTGCCGGGCGGCTTCGGCACGCTCGACGAGCTGTTCGAGATCCTGACGTGGGCGCAGCTGGGCCTGCACGGCAAGCCGTGCGGCCTGTTGAACGTGCGCGGCTACTTCGACCGGCTGCTCGAGTTCCTTCGTGCGAGCGTGGACGAGGGCTTCGTCCGGCCGGAACACGCGGGGATGCTGCTCGTGGCCGACGCGCCCGGCGATCTGCTCGATCGCATGGCCGTCTACGAGGCGCCAGACGTCCGGAAGTGGATACAGCGTCAGGAGACGTGACGGGGAGTGCAGGGGGCGTGCGAGTGCGGTCGTCCAGCTTCGACGCCGTCGCGGGGCGTGGGGCCCGCGTGCTGATCCTGGGCACGCTGCCAGGTGCGATGTCGCTGGCGCGCCAGCAGTACTACGCGCAGCCGCGAAACGCCTTCTGGCGAATCATGGGCGAGCTGGCGGGCGCGCACCCGGAACTGCCGTACGAGCAGCGGCTGCGGCGGCTGGTGTCCGCGGGGCTGGCGTTGTGGGACGTCTGCGGATCGGCGCACCGGCCCGGCAGCCTCGATGCGTCGATCGACGTGTCGTCGGTGCAGCCGAACGACATCGGCGGTCTTCTGACGACGCACCGGCGAATCGAGCTGATTGCGTTCAACGGCGGCACGGCCGCGACGTTGTTCCGGCGGCTGGTGGCGCGCGAACTGCCGGCATCGGTGGCCGCCATCCCGCGCGTCACGCTGCCCTCGACGAGCCCCGCGCACGCGGCGCGTTCGTACGCCGAGAAGCAGGCGGCCTGGCGCGACGCCCTGGCGCCCGTGCTCGGGTCACCCCGGCCCGTGCCCCGATGACGGTGGAAGCCTGCGCCGCATGACCGCCCCCGGCACGATCGCCGAGGTGGCCGGCCTGATCGCACGGGCCGAGCGCCTGCTGTTCATCACCGGCGCGGGCATCTCCGCCGATTCCGGCCTGCCGACGTACCGCGGCGTGGGCGGGCTCTACCAGGACCGCCATACCGCCGACGACATCCCCGTGGAGGTCGCGCTGAGCGGTGGGATGTTCGAGTACCGGCCCGCCATCACGTGGAAGTACATCTGGCAGGTGGGGGAGGCGTGCGTCCGGGCGCGCCCCAACGACGCCCATCGGTGCCTGGCCGCACTCGAAGCGCGCAAGGCCGACGTCTGGGTGATCACGCAGAACGTCGACGGCCTGCATCGCGCCGCCGGCAGCCGCAACTTGGTCGAGGTCCACGGCCACGCGTTCGACCTGTACTGCGTCGCGTGCGGGCAGGCCTGCGACGCGCAGGCGCTGATCAACGGATACGGGGCGCCCGTCGAACTGCCGCCGCGCTGTCCGTCGTGTGGCGGCATCGTCAGGCCCGACGTCGTGCTGTTCGGCGAGGCGCTGTCGCCGCGGACGATGCGGGCCTTCCGTGACCTGTCGTCGAAGTCGTTCGACGCGGTCGTCAGCGTCGGGACGTCGGCGGTGTTCCCTTACATCGCGAAGTGGGTGCTCGACGCGCAGCGTACCGCCGTGCCCACGATCGAGATCAATCCCGTCGGCACGGAGCTGTCAGAGGCCTTCGATCACCGCATCCGGATGGGCGCGGTGGATGCCGTTCGGGCCTTGGGGCTCGTCTGATCGCCTCCCCACCGGGGGCAATCGCTGCCAAGGGCGCGTCGCGAGGCCCCACAGCCACTCCCGAGGGCAGCCCGGTTGAGGCACAATGACGCCGCAACGACGGACACCACTGGTGGCGGAGCGCAGACCATGACCAATCGGCCCAGGGACAAGCGGCGACTGACGCGGCGGCACGTGCTCAAGACGGGAGCGGCCGCGCTGGGCGGCGGCGCCGCCGCGCTGGCGGGATCACCGACGGCGGCGCAGGGGCAGGCCCCGGCCGTGCTCACGGGCGCGCAGACCGGGCGCCGGTTCCGAGGGCTCGTCCGGCACGACGCCACGCTCGACGTGCAGGAGATGCGGCTGCGGGCCATCGACCCGCGCCAGGTGGTCATCCGGTCGCTGGCGGTGGCGCCGTGCTACACGATCGTGCGCGGGGCGCTGGCCACCAACGCGATCCGCCGCGCCGAAGTGCCCAATCACTGCGGCTTCGGCGTGGTCGAGGCCGTTGGTGCGCAGGTGAAGCGGGTGCAGGTGGGCGACCGCGTCGTGGTGGCCGGCACGTCGCAGTGCGGCCAGTGCTACCAGTGCCTGCAGGGCCGGCCCGACTACTGCCAGTTCACGTTCTTCTCGAACGCCCAGGGCGTGGAGCCGTTCGCGCCGTTCGCCGAGTTCCTCGACGGCACGCCCGTCTACGCGCAGGCGGGCATCGGCGGCATGAGCGAGGTCATGACCGCCTTCGAGGAGTACTGCGTCCCGGTGTTCACGGACCTTCCGCCCACGCAGCTGACGCTGCTCGGCGACCAGCTCGCCTCGGGCTTCGCCGCCGGGCACGCCGACATGCACTTCCAGCCCGGCTCGGACGTGGTGGTGTTCGGCGCCGGCCCCGTGGGCATCGGTGCCGTGCAGGCCGGCCGTGCGATGGGGGCCGGACAGGTCATCGCGATCGACCCCATCCGGTACCGCCGCGACTTCGCCCTGAAGATGGGTGCCACCACCGTGCTGGATCCCGTGGCCGAGGGCGACGGCATCGTCGAGCGCGTGCGGGAACTGTGCAAGGGACCCAACGATCGTCGCTTCGCCGGCGGCACGTCGTGGGGCCGCGCGGGCAACGCCGTCATGGCGCGTGGCGCCGACTTCGTCGTCGAGGCCGCGGGCCTCCAGACGCACCCGCCGAAGGTGGAGCCACAGCCCGACCCCACCAACGTCAAGACGGTGCAGCAGGCCTGGGACTGCACGCGCATGGGCGGCCACGTGATGTTGATGGGCTTCACGCTGCAGCCGGTGTCGTTCCCCGGCGCGTCGCTCGCGCTGCTCGGCCGCACGATTCACCCCGGCCAGCAGGGCGGCCTGCACATCATGCGCGACATCCCGCGTTACGTGAAGCTGATCGAGAAGGGCGTGATCGACGCGGCGTCGATGATCACGAAGCGCTACACGCTGGACCAGTCGCGGCAGGCGGTGGTCGACACCGGCGAGCGGACGATCATGGTCGGCGTGATCGAGTTCACGTAGGCGCGCGTCAGCGGCCGTCGCGCGCCGCCTTGGCCTGCAGCAGCTGCGTCAGGTGCGCCGCCGTCTGTGCCGAGTCGGGTGCCAGCCGCAGCGCCGACCGGTCGCGTTCAATGGCTTCGTCGAGCTTGCCCTGCAGCCCCAGCGCGACCGCCAGGTTCCGGTGCGCCTCGGCGTGCTGGGGGTTCACCTCCAGCACGCGCCGCAGCAGCGCGGTCGCCTCGTCGAGCTGGTTGCGCGGCCCGAGGATCATCGCCAGGTTGAAGAGCGCGTCCTCGTTGTCGGGCTCGAGCTGCAGTGCACGCCGGAAGATGCGCACCGCGTCGTCGAGCCGGCCGGCCGCGAACAGACCGTTGGCCAGGTTCACCTGCACGCGGCCGTCCCTCGGCGCGAGTCGCACGGCGTCCTGCAGGTAACGGATCGCGTCGGCCACCTGGCCGCGCTGCAGCAGGGCGGTGCCCAGGTTGCTGCGCGCTTCGGCGTCGGTGGGCGACAGGCGAATGGCCGCCTCGAGCTGGGCCACGGCGTCGTCGACGCGCCCGGCCTGCAGGTAGCGCGTGGCGAGCGCGTTGCGCACGGGCGCGCTCGCCGGCTCGTTCTTCGCGCGCAGTTCGGCCGCGGACAGGTCCGCCCGCAGCGCGCGGGTGACGTAGTCGCGTGCCAGCAGCGCGATGTCCTCCTGGCGGCGTGGCACGACCTCCACCCACAGCGCACCCATCTCGTCCGTGGACAGCGGTCCCCAGTGCACGCGCACGGGCGGACGCGCCGGGTTGTTCCGGTTGGCGGACGAGTTGTCGTAGACGATGCGCATCCGCAGCGTGGTTCCCTTGGGCAGGGGCACCGGCGCGCGGTAGCGGTACTGGTCCTGCCAGCGGATGTTCCACGACGGGATGCGGAGCAGCGGCACCACCGTCCCGTCGGGCCGTGTCGCGCTGCCCTCGATCGCCTTGCCCAGGTAGTGGGCGTGCGGGTACACGCTGACGGCCTCGACGTCGGCCGGCAGCGTGTAGCTGTCCTCGATGGCGTAGTCGGCCTGCCCGGCCGGGATGTCGAGGCTCTTCGATTCCAGCTTGACGACGATCGGCACGCGCGTCGGCGGCGTCTGGCTGAAGAACAGCCCCACGGATGGCCGCACCGTCTCGGCGGCGCCGCGCGACACCATGTGGAGCTGCACGACGAGGTCGGCCCCCTCCTCGAGCGTCCACGCCGTGTCGGCCGGTTCGAGCGCGGGCACCTTGCCGGGCGACCAGCCGAAGACGTCCTGCACCTGTTCCTCCGGCATCGCCGCGAAGCCGGGCCCCGGGTCGAGGCGATCGAGCCGGCGGCCCACGCGCCGCGGGTCGACGCCGACGTTGGCGTGGTGCAGCACGCGGAGGTTGTCGGCCTTGAACTCCACGCCGCGGACGTAGCGGGCTGGCCCCGGCGGCACGCGCAGCACGAAGGTCCGGAACACGTCGCCGCGGCCGGCCGGCAGGGTGAAGGTGTCGTCGGCCGTCAGCACGAGGTCGGGCGTGCCGAGCTGCCAGCCGGCGGGGAAGGTCGGGGGCACGGGGCGCTTCGACGGGTCGCCTTCGGGGGCACCCTGGGCCGCCCATTGCTGGAGCAGGGCAATCTGGTCGTCGCGGAGGCGCCGCTCGTTGGCGAAGTCGCCGTGCGCCGGCTCAGGCAGCCACGGCGGCATAGCCCGACGGCTGACCGCGCTGGCGATGGTCTTCGCGCGCGCCTGCACCGAGCGGAAGTCGAGCACGCTGAACGGCGCACCCGCCACGCAGATCGGATCGTCGGGCGAGCCGCCGGTCATGCGGGCCGTGGGCACGTCCGTCGCATCGAGCGGCCGGTGGCACGTGGCGCAGTGCTCGAACAGGATCGGCGCGACGTGCTCGTTGTAGGTCGGGTTGGACGGGATGGGCGGAGGGGCTGGCGCCGTGGCCTGCCGCTCGGGAGCGCCGCCGCACCCTGCCAGCACGGCGGCCGAGAGGCCCAGGGCCCACATCGTCCCCCACGTGCGCCCCGGCCGAAGCCGGGACGCGGGGCGGGACGATGCGGGCACCCGGGGTGTCACCGGACTAGAAGTCGATCTGCACGCCCACGTCGGCGAAGCGGGACTGCAGGATGACGAGCGGAGCCTGCCACGCCGGCCCGAACGTGTTGTTGTACGTCTGAATCGGGTTGGCGTTGAACAGGTTGTAGATCGACACCGTCGGGCGAATCGTCGTCCCGCCGCTCTTGATCGTCTTGCTGAAGCGGAGGTCCGTCTGGTAGATGCGATCGCCGTAGAGCGAGCCGGCGGGCAGCAGGTCCACCGTCGGCGGCACCGCCGTGAAGTTGCGGCCGAGCGTCAGGCCCGGCGTCGTGTTGGTCAGCGGATACTGCGCGCGGATTTCCGGGCCGGCGAGGCTCTGGAACGTGGCCGACAGGCCGACACCCCACGGCAGCGGGTAGGCCACCTGGCCCTTGACCAGCGGCTGGAACGGCGGGCGCACGTCACAGAACGCGTCGAGGCGCGAATCCGTGCCGGCGCGCGCGTTGCCGTTCTGCACCAGGCCGAGGTCGCCCTGCATGTTGCAGGTGTTGACGCGTTCCCGGCCGAGGCTCACGCCGCCCGACAGCAGGATGTTGCGCCCCAGTCGCGCGTTGACGTCGAAGTCGAACCCGTCGAACACGTCCTGGATGCCCCCGTTCACCGTGCTCGAATTGAAGATCAGGTTGTTCGGCGCGATGATGCGGTTCAGGTCGTTGAACCCGCACAGCTGCTGGCCGCTGTTCGAGAGGCGCGAGTCGGTCGGCACCGTGATGCAGTACGGCGAGTAGTCGCTGTTGGCCACGTTGAGGTTCCGCGTGGCGAACAGGTTCCCGTACCAGCGGCGCGTATAGCCCGCGTACGCCGAGACGCGCGGGACGATCTCGCGCTGGATGCTGATCTGGCCTTCCCAGTTGACCGGGCGCACGTGCCAGCCGGTGACGACCGACGGGTCGTAGTTGGTCGTCCGCGTGGCCACCTGGCCGAACAGCGGGTTGTTGATCGGGCCGCAGTTCACCTGGCCGGGCCGCTTGCTGTTGGCCGCCGGGTTGGTGAGGTCGCAGTCGTCGAACGGGTTGTAGGTGCCCGTGTAGGCCACGCCGGCCGGCGGCGCCCACGTGCGGGTGACGGTGTTGACCGTCGCGGCCACCGGGTTGACGGCGCGGGCGAGCGTGTACGACTCGCCGACGACGTAGCGGCCGATGCTGCCCTTGATGGCCGTCTTGCCGTCGCCGAAGAGGTCGTAGGACGCGCCGAACCGCGGGTCGACGTCCTTCCAGCTCGGCACGTTCTCGACCGCCCCGAACGTGCGCGCGGGCGTGAACGGGCCGGCCGGCAGGCTCTGGTCGTCGACGCGGGCGTTCAGCATGTCGAGGCGGACGCCGTAGTTCATCGTCAGCCGGTTCAGGCGCCACTGATCCTGCGCGAAGATGCCGGCGTTGTAGCGGAGCGTCTCACGGTACTGGATCGGCGTCGCGTACTGCGTCAGCGAGAACGGCACGCCCGCCCGCAGCGTCAGCGAGACCGAGTTGTTCGGCTCCTGCGTGGCGTAGCGCCACGAGTGCATCAGCGTGAAGCCGGTCTTGAAGTTGTGCGAGCCGGTCACGTACGACACCGACGCGCGGTAGTTCGACTGCGTGCTGCGGTTGTAGCCGTAGCCGGTGGCCGACGAGCCCCACGTGGTGGGCATGCCCGGCGCCGCCAGCGGGTCGGTGATCGAGAATTGCGTCGCCGGGACACCCTGGCGGCGGTAGCCGTGGAAGTCCTGCGGCGTCACCGTGGCGCCCGCCTCGAGCAGCAGCTTGTTGCTGACCGGGTTGCTCCAGCTGCCCTGCACGATGTACTGCGGGATGTTCTTGTACTCGGGGCACGCGCTGATGGCGGTGAGGTAGGTCGGCACGAAGCAGTTGCCGAAGTACGTGTACTGCCAGTCGTAGTACAGGTTGAACTTGTTCTTGGCGCCGACCTGGCTGGTCAGGCGCGCCACGGCGGCCTGGTGCCACACGGGGAACAGGTTCTGCTCGGTCGAGGGCCGGTAGAAGATCGACGTGAAGTCCGCGTCCTTGAACGAGCCGGCGACGTTGTTGTACGTGCCCCAGTGCCGGTACGACCCGTAAATCCACAGGCGGTCCTTGACGATCGGGCCGCCGAGCGCCGGGTTGATGTCCCAGATGCGGTTGATGCGGCTGCCGCTCTGCAGGCCGCGCGACCGCTGCTCGTCGTCGAGGTTGTTCGACTGCCAGCCCTCACCCGCGTAGCGGGCGCCGAAGAAGCCGTGGTAGGTGTTCGAGCCTTCCTTCGGGATGAAGTTCGAGTACACCGACGCCCGCTCGAACTCGGCCGTGTGCGAGTCGGTCTGGAACGTGATTTCCTGCGCCATGGCGTTGTTCAGGTAGTTGCCATACTGCAGGCCGCCGGTGCCGCTGCCGTTGATGATCGGCATGCCGTCCACCATGATCAGGCTGTCGCTGGCGCGGCTGCCGTGGACCACGAGGTTCATGCCCGTCTCGGGAATCGAGCCGCCGACGTTCTGGCGCACGCCGGTGACCAGCACCGACGGGGTCAGGGCCGCGAAGCTGACGAAGTTGCGGTCCGTGGGCAGCACGTCCATCACCTCGCGCGACGCGGTGGCGATCTTCGTGACGTTGGTCGTGTCGACGATCGGGGCGGCGCCCGTGACGGTCACGGTTTCCTCGACGGCGCCCACGCGCAGTTCGCCGTTGACCGTGGCGGTGAACGAGGCGGTGAGGTTGATGCCCTCGCTGCGGACGGTCGCGAAGCCTGGCAGCGCGAACGTCACGGAGTAGGTGCCCGGCCGCAGGTCGACGATGCGGTACTGGCCCTGGCCGTCGGTGACGGTGGTGCGGACCTTTTCGATGAGCACCGGGCTGGCCGCTTCGACCGTGACCCCGGGCAGTACCGCGCCCGACGTGTCGCGGACGGTGCCGGTGATGGCACCGGTCTGACCCTGTGCGTGCGCCTGGGCGGCTGCGAAGACGAGCAGACCGAGCGCGGTGAACGCCGCGACCACACGCTGTACGCGCAGGCGCGGGCGAACCCTACCAACGAGCATGATGCCTCCCTTGTTACGAATGACGAGGGGCAATGATCCCTACCGACTGCCAATGACGTCAACCCCAAAACGGGTGAGGGCATGCTCCGTGCGCATGCTAAGGTGTTGGAGTTACCCTGGAGGGTGAGTTCGGGAGGCACGCCATGCGCAAGGCACTGACGACAACCGCGGCCCTGGTGGCCGCCACGTGGATCGGGCTGTCCACCGCATCCCTTCACGGGCAGACGGACGGGGCGAAGACGCCGGCCGCCGCGCCGTACAGCCCGCCGCGGACGCCGTGGGGCGATCCCGACCTGCAGGGGATCTGGCCGGCCACCGACATGATCGGCGTGCCGTTCGAGCGGCCCGCGCAGTTCGGGACCCGGTTGTACCTGACGGACGCCGAACTGAAGGTCCGTGAGGAGCAGGCCAAGAAGCAGGCCGAACTCGACGTGCTCGACTTCGACATCGAGAAGCCGCCGGAAGAGATCAAGGCGCTCGGCGACGTCGGCAACGAGACCTCGCCGCCGCCGCACTGGCTCGAGCGCGGCAAGCCGTCGCGCCAGTCGTCCCTGATCGTCGAACCGGCCAACGGCAAGATGCCGGCGATGACCCCCGAGGGCATCGCCCGGCAGAAGGGGTCGGGCGGCACCTACACGAAGCAGACCGGCTGGGAGCAGGCCGGCGACCTGAGCGGCTACGACCGCTGCGTGTCGCGGGGCGTCGTGGGTTCGATGATGCCGGTCGTCTACAACAACGGCAACGAGATCATCCAGGGCCCCGGCTACGTGGCGTTCCGCAACGAGATGATCCACGAGACGCGGATCATCCCGCTCGACGGGCGCCCGGCCCTGCCGGGACACATGAAGGCGTGGATGGGCGACTCGCGCGGCCACTGGGAGGGCACCACGCTCGTCGTGCGGACGACCAACACCAACGGCAAGACCGGCATCCAGGGCAACGGGTCGATGCTCATCGCGAGCGACGCGCTGGTCCTGACCGAGCGCTTCACGCCCCTCAGCGCCGACGCCCTGCAGTACGAGGTGACGATCGACGACCCGAAGACGTGGACGGCGCCCTGGAAGATCGCGTTCCCGTTGAAGCGCGAGTCGAGCTACCAGATCTTCGAGTACGCGTGCCACGAGGGCAACAACGCGATGCGCAACACCTTGTCGGGCTCGCGCGCCGACGAGAAGGCGGCGCAGAAGTAGGCGGGCCCCGCGGCGCGGGCACACCGCCGCTCCGCGTCTGCTCGCTGCGCACGACAACGGGGGCCAGACCCGCGCGTCAGTTCCGCACGGCCCGCGCCGCGGCCTCTGCCGCGGCCCTCGCCCGGGCGGCGCCCGTGTCACCCGGCCTGATCGCCAGCGCGCGGTCGTAGGCCTGCAGGGCGTCGGCTGGCCGGCCGTCGAGCATCAGCACGTGCCCCCTCAGCAGCCAGGGGTCGAAGCGCTCCGGATCGAGAGCGATCGCGCGGTCCAGTTTCTCCCCGGCCTCCGCGAATCGCCGGCGCTCGGCGGCGACGTTGCCCCACTCGGCCCAGATGCCCGGCAGCCCGGGCGCCAGCCCGGCGGCCTGGGAATAGAGCCGGTCGGCGCGCTCCAGCAGGGGCGCGCGTGCGCCGGCCGGCATGGTGCGCGCCTCGAGGCGTTCGACGCTCGCGAGGTTGCGCGGGCCGTTCGGGTCCTGGGGGTTCAGGCCTTGAGCGGTTTCGAGCACGTGCCGCGCGCGTGCGAGCCGTGCGGCCCGGCCCGCGGGGTCCGCGCCGTCGTCCTGGATCAGCGCCCTCCCGAGTGCGGTGTGGAACTCGCCTTGTCCTGGCTGCAGTGCGACCGCCCGCTCGAAGGCGGCCACGGCCTGGGCGTGCCGTCCCGCCCCTGAGAGGTCGCGCCCCAGGCGCGCGAAGGCGTCGGCCCTCGACGGCGTCACGGCCAGGGGAATGCACGCGAGGCCGGCCGCCAGGAGCGCCGCACCCGACACGATCGGTGGCGTGACCGTCGGCACCGGCGCGGCGAGTGCCCGCGCGACGACAACCGCCGCCAGCAGCACCGCGCCGTACAACGCCGGTGCGACCGCGGACGGCGAGGCGGAGCGCATCAGCATCGACAACGCGGGGGAGCATGCGCCGGCCGCTGCGGCGAGGCCGAGCCCGGCCCATGGCACGCGCGTGGCCGGTTGGGTCGCGCGTGCCTCGGGAGCCTGTTCGAGCCGGCGCCCGGCGGCGATCGCGATCGCCGCCAGGAACGCGAGCCGCGACATCACGGTGGCGATGCCGAGCTGTATCTCGATCACGTGAGCCACCGTCGCGCCCGTCAGCGCTGCGCGCAGCACAGGGTCGTCCGTCCGCAGGACGGCCACGAGCGCCGCGACGTAGAACGCCAGCAGGCAGGCGGCGCCCACGACGCCGCCCGACACGAGTGCGTCGAGCACCTCGTTGTGCGCGCGGTCCGGCATCGCCTCCGTTTGCTCGATGCGGCCGATCTCCGGCACGTAGTAATTGGGGAACACCCGGTGCAGGCTCTCGGGTCCGAATCCGAGCCACAGTCTCGGGCCGTCGCGGGGCAGCAGTTGCCGGACGCCGTCCCAGATCAGCACGCGGACGCGCCCGCTGCCACTGGCGGTATCGAGGCGGCTCGTGACGGCCGCGCGCGCGGCCGGCACGGTCACCACCAGCACCACCGTTGCCGTGGCGACGGCCAGCACGGCCGCGGCCGTGCGCACCCGCTTGGCGCGCCAGAGGCCAGCGACGGCCGTGACGGCGGCCGCGGCGCCGAGAGCCAGCATGGGACCGCGGCTGCCGGTGGCGACCAGTGCCGCCACCTGGAGCGCCAACAGCGCGCGGTAGCCGATGCCGCCGCGCCACGCGCGAAGAGCGGCGATTGGAATGACCGCGACGAGATAGCCGGCCATCAGCAGCGGATTGCCGGCGGTGCTGCCGGCGCGGCCGGGCACCGTGTCGGTCCAGGTGATCGGGTCGAGTCCGGCGGCCTGCAGCAGCGCGTAGGCCGAGGGCCATACGCTCCCGGCGAGCAGTGCCACGATCAGCCGGTCGCGCCCCTCGGCCGTGCGGGTCGAGTGGCACATCACCGTGAACAGCGCGGCGAGCGCGAGCCAGCCCGCGAGCCCGAACGCGCGGTGATACGCGCCCAGCAGCCCTTCGGCAGGGGCGAGGCCGAACGCCGTCGAGATTGCGAGCGCGGCGAGCCACGCGATGCCGGTGAGCGCCACGGCATTCGACAGGCACGCGCGCGACATCCGTCGCGTGGCCGCGAGCGCCGTGACGGCCAGCAGCGCCGATGCGCGCAGCAGCAGCGCTTTCTCTTCTTCGAAGATGCGTTCGGTGGCGAGGTTGAGGAACGCGGGCAGAGCGGCCAGTACGGTAAGGGCGATCGCGTCCGGCAGTGCCTCCACGATCGACCCGGCGGAGATACGGCGCGTGACGGAAGCGGCCGATGCGCGGCGCCGCGGCATGGCGTGACCTTGTATCACGCTTCGGCGGCCGCTGCGAAGTCGTGGGAACAGCCGACTAATGGTTCACAAGTCGATCCCTTCGGGCCTCCATCTCGCCTTCGCCGCCGCTCCTGTCAGAGCGCGGGCCACGCGGACTCTTCCGCGTTGATGGCGCGGGTACGCACGTATAGGATCCAGGCCGCATCGAGTCGAGAGGTGTGCGCATGCGCTCTATTCCGCAAGTCTTCCTGCTCTTCCTGATCTGTCTTCTGACGTGGGCTTCCAGGGCTTCGGCGCAGACGCCGATCGCGCCGGTCGACCTGGGCACGTTGGGCGGCAGCAACAGCCGGGCCACCGCCGTCAACGACGCCGGGCAGGTCGTCGGCCAGAGCCAGCTCGCCGGAGATGCGGTGACGCGTCCGTTCTCATGGACGCCGGCCGGCGGCATGGTGGACCTGGGTACGCTGGGTGGCGCGTTTGGCCGTGCCGAAGCAGTCAACGCCAACGGGCAGGTCGTCGGTTGGAGCCAACTGCCTGGTGGTGGGATTACCCATGCCTTTTCCTGGACCCAGGACGGCGGCATGGTGGACCTTGGCACACTGCCAGGCTACAGCCACAGCCAGGCGGTGGCGTTGAACGATGCAGGTCAGGTCGTGGGTACCAGCTATCGCTTCTTCCCAGACGATTCCAGCCATGCGTTCCTGTGGACCGCAGCGGGCGGCATGATGGACCTCGGCACACTCGGCGGCTCTTCGAGTCGTGCCACCGCCATCAACGCCCACGGGCAGGTCGTCGGGTGGAGTACGACGGCGAGCGGGGGTTGGCACGCGTTCTCCTGGACGGCCGCCGGCGGTATGGTGGACCTGGGTCCTACAGTTACGAACGCCGTCGCGGTGAACGACAGCGGACAGGTCGTCGGCCTTGGCGAAACCCCAGGCGGGGAGCACGCGTTCTCGTGGACGGCCGCCGGCGGAATGGTGGACCTGGGGACGTTGGGCGGCAGCTCCACGTTCTTCGACGAGATGTTGGCTTCCACGCGCGGCGTGATCAACAGTAGTGGACAGGTCGTCGGGACGAGCGGTCTTGCTGGGGGCGGGTTTCACCCCTTCCTGTGGACCTCGGCCGGCGGGATGGTCGACCTGGGCACACTGAGGGGAAGCACCTACAGCGTTGCGATTGCGGTGAGCGACGCCGGTCAGGTGGTGGGGAACGCCTCACTCTCTGGCCCATGGGTGCCCTTTTCGTGGACCCCGGCCAATGGGCTCATCGAGTTGGGTGGACTTGGTGCGGGCGGTGTCGCGACGGCGCTCAACGAACATGGCCAGGTCGTGGGTTACGGACAGTTCCCTGATGTCGGACCTGGCATGCCCGGCCCGGCGCACGCCGTGGTGTGGTACACGGCCGGCCCGCCGCCTCCACCCC
>CAWULT010000065.1:0-24946 GCA_963923455.1 uncultured bacterium | reverse complement strand
GGATATAGGCCATGCCGGATCGGCGGTCCTGGTTGTTCTCCTGAATGCAGGCCCGCACGCAGTCCATGTAGCCGCGGCATTTCGAGATGTTGAAGGCGTAGCCGTAGAGCACACCCGGCTGCGGTCCGGCCGCATCGATCTCGATGCGTTGCCCCGTGCGCAGCGCGTGCAGGCGCTCGAGACGATCGACCGTCTCCGCCTTCTCGGGATCGGTCATCAGGCGGAAGTTCTTCTGAAAGTAGACCTCCCAGTCGAGGCTCGCCTGCTCGCGCGCCTCGGGGCTCGCAAACGGGCTGCACGCGGTCTGGGCCAGGCCGAGCCCCGACAGCAGTCCGGTCGAGAGGCGACCGAGGGCCTGGCGGCGGCTGAGCGCCTGTTCGAGAACCGCCTCGCGCTCGGAAGCCTTCGCCGGGGCATCGCCGGGGCTCTTCCGGCGCAGGAGATCGACGAAACGGATCATGGGCGGCGCACCTCGTCGGACAGGCGTGGGGGACGCGCGGGCCGGCGCGGGCCGAGCGCAGGCCGGTGCGGATCGTGGCACTCCGGACAGCCGTAGACGACGCGGGGCGGAACCCAGCCGCCGACACGCTTCCCGTGCGCGCCTCCGGCCCAATCCGCCACCTGCCTGCTGTGGCACTGCGCGCACAGCCGGTAGGCGTGGTCGAACCCGACGGGTTCTCCGCCGAGCAGGCGCAGCGCGGCGGCGTCGGCCGCATGGCAGGTGGCGCATCCCATCACGGACGCAGGCGCGTGGGCCAGTTCTATCGACCAGTGTGCCCGACGCGCCGGACCTGGGCCCTCCGCTCGCATCGACGCCAGTGGGGTCATGTGGCAGGTCGCGCACGGGGCCTGCCTCAACTGCGAGGTCCGGGACAGCACCAGAAAGGAAGCTCGGCCCGGCGTCGGCGACACCTCGACTGCCGTGCGTCCGCCGGGCAGGTCCGGAGAAGCCAGGGCATAGCTGACGGGCTTTCCCGCCGCCTCGATGGTCGCCAGGACGCGCGCAGGCGGGCCCGTTCGATCCGGCCGACCGCACGCCGCTGTCATCAGAACCCAGGTCACCGCCACGAGCGCGCTCGCCGTGCTGGCCTTCATCGCTGCCCGACCGCCTTGGAGGAAGCACCGTCGTCCACCCCGGCCGCATGACACTCCATGCACTCGGCGAACTCGGGGTGCGTCACACGAATCTCCACCACGGCCGCGGGCCCGGCGTGGCACGCGAGGCAGTTCTCGCGCATTCGCAGGCTGTGGGGTATCGGGGGCGGCTCGCCCGGCGCCGCAGCCCGCCCGATGGCTGGAGGGGGCACGGCCTCGAAGTCCGTCCGGACGAGCGCGTCGACGGCCGTCGAGGCCACGTGGCACTGGACGCAGTTCACGAGGTCGGGGTGCGGCGTGACGGGCGTGTATGCGCCGAACGCCGGCGCCCACCCGCCTTCGCGGTGGCAGCTCAGGCAGACCGCCCCGCCAACCGCCTCCGGATCGGCGAGTGGATGGGGAATCACGGGTGGCGCGCCAGGGTAAGCGCGTCGCGCGTAGAATCCGCGCAGGGTGCGCGGTGAATCGACGGGAGGCGCCGTCTCCCGGGAGGCCACCGCGCGACTCTCGCGGGCTGAGCGCTCGGCATCGACTGGCCTGGACGGCGTCCCGCTGTCACCGAGGCGCGGCAGCGCCGCCGGCACATCCGACCCTCGCACGGCCCGGCCGACCACGAACACCCACGCGGCCGACAACGCAATCGCCATCGCGATGCGGGCATATCGGCGTCGATCGCTGACGCTCATGCGCGTTCCACCTTCACCGCGCACTTCTTGTAGTCCGGCTGCTTCGAGATCGGACAGAAGGCGTCCAGCGTCAACTCGTTGATGAGCGCCTTCTCGTCGAAGAAGGGGACGAACACCTGACCGGGCGCCGGGCGCCCCCGACCATCGACCTGCGCCGGAAGGACGATCGTGCCCCGGCGGGTCGTCAGCCGAACAGGCGTTCCGTTGACGACCCGCAGGCGCGCGGCGTC
The DNA here is from genome assembly GCA_963923455.1 of uncultured bacterium. Classification (GTDB taxonomy): domain Bacteria; phylum Acidobacteriota; class Vicinamibacteria; order Vicinamibacterales; family UBA2999; genus CAWULT01. The sequence continues at coordinate 22,935 of CAWULT010000065.1, read as the reverse complement.
GTCCGGATGGAGTTCGACGTAGGCGCTGGGGACCGCCCGATGCAGCACGGGAATGCGCATGGTCATCGACCCGGTGTGCCAGTGCTCGACGACGCGGCCCGTGCCGAGCCAGAACGGATACTCCTGATCCGGCACCTCCGGCGCGGCCTCATAGGGCCGGAACCAGATCCACGCGCGACGGTCTGGCTTCCCGTAGAAGTCGAATCCGCTGCCTTTGGCCGCCGGATCGGTGGCCGCATGGTAGCGCCACTTCGTTTCCTTCCCGTCGACGAAGGGCCACATCACGCCGGGCCGGCGCCGCAGTTCCTCGTACGGTGCCATCGCGTGCTCGGCGCCCTCGTGAAAGCGGATGTACTCCTCCCAGATCCGCTGGATGTGCTCACGCTCACTCCACGGAAACAGCTTCTCGAACCCCAGGCGCCGCGCCACCTCGATGAGCTGCCACGTATCGCTCATGGCCTCGCCTGGTGGCTGCAGCTGCTGCGCGAAGTGCTGCGTCCGGCGTTCGGAGTTGCCGTACATCCCCTCGCGCTCGATCCACATCGCGGAGGGCAGCACGACGTCGGCGATGTCGGTCGTCGGCGTGGGATAGACGTCGGACACGACGATGAAGCGCCCGTCCTTCCGCGCGCCGTCCCGGTAGCGCGCGAGCTTCGGCATGGTGACCATCGGGTTGGTCACCTGGATCCACATGAACCGGACGTCACCACGGTCGAGGGCCCGGAACATCTCCACCGCGTGATAGGCCGGCTTGGCAGGAATCGTCTCTGGCGCCACACCCCAGATCGTGGCCGCCAGGCGGCGATCCTCGGCGTTGGTCACGGTCCCGTGCGGCAGCCGGTTGGTCAGCGTGCCCACCTCGCGCACCGTGCCGCAGGCGCTCGGCTGCCCGGTCAGGGAGAAGGGGCTGTTACCAGGCGTGGCGATCTTGCCGGTCAGCAGATGGAGGTTGTAGACGAGGTTGTTGATCCAGGTGCCCCGGGTGTGCTGGTTCACTCCCATGCACCACAGGCTCATCACCTTGCGGGCTGGATCCCCGTACAGCGACGCCAGGTACCGCAGGTCCCGGGCCGCCACGCCCGACAGGCGCTCCACCCGTTCCGGCGTGTACTCGGACACGAGCCGCGCGTATTCCTCGAAGGTCAGCGCTGCCGCCTCGTCCGTGAACTCCTCCTTGTCGGCGAGTCCGTACCCAATCCCGGTCTTGCCCTTGTGGAAGGACACGTGCTTCCTGATGAACTCGCGATCGACCCAGCCCCGTTCGATCAGCAGGTGCGCGATGCCATTGGCCACGGCGAGGTCGGCCTGAGGCAGGAACAGGATGGAGCGATCGGCCGCGCGACTGGTGCGGGTCGTCCGTGTGGCGAGGTCGACGATCGTCACGCCTCGGCGCTGCTGGCGCTGGTCGAGGAGCCGGGAGAACAACACCGGGTGCATCTCGGCCATGTTGTTGCCCCACAACACGAAGACATCGGCATGCTCGATGTCTTCGTAGCAGCCCATCGGCTCGTCGAGACCGAAGGTCGTCGCGAAGCCGGTGACGGCGCTCGCCATGCACAGGCGTGCATTGGCCTCGACGTTGTTGGAGCCGAGGCCGGCACGCCAGAGCTTGGACGCCACGTAGCCATCGGGAATCGTCCACTGGCCCGACCCATAGATGGCCACCGCGTCCTTCCCGTGCGAGGCGATCGTCTCCTTGATCTTCGAGGCCACCAAGTCGAGCGCCTCGCGCATCGGCACCGGCACCAAAGTACCGTTGCGGCGCACGAGCGCCCGGCGCAGGCGGTCGGCGCCGTACAGGGCCATGACCGAGTGATACCCCTTCACGCAGCACAGGCCCCGGTTGACCGAACTGTCGGGATCCCCCTTCACGGCCCGCGCCCGGCCGCTCTCCACGCCGATCAGCAGGCCGCATCCGACGCCGCAGAACCGGCACGGAGCCTTCTGCCACGTCAGGTCAGAGGGATGGTCGGCGGCCTGGGCCGCGAACGCGATATCCGGCATCAGGCGCGCGGCGGCGGCCATCGCCGCGGCGGTGGCCATCTGGACCAGCAGCGTCCGTCGATCGATCATCACGGCTCCTCGGAAAAGCCCGAGACGAGAGCCAGGCCCTCGACTCCGTCCAGCGAGGCCATCGCGGCATCGAGCCGGTCAGCCTCCTCGCCGGTTTGCGTCTCGACCACGACGACCAGCAAGTCGTGATTGAGGGCGGGATGCACGTGACAACCCGGCATGCCAGACAAGCGCGCCGCGACGTCCGCCGCACGCCCCCGCACCGTGTGTACAAGAAAGCTCCGAACGGTCAATGCGTCAGATGGCGAGGTCACTGAATTGCCACGGGCCTTGGCTCCACATCCCAACCGTCGCTTGTAAGCACAAACGGTTCCCACGGCCCATTCGTGGCGCTTCAACGCCTCCAGCCTGTGTGACCGAACCCGGCTGGTTGTTCTTGACCATGCCCTGCGAATATTTCCCACCTCGGCCGGCAGGCAATCGACCAAACAGGGCCGTGCCTAGGACCGAGAAATGGGTGCCGGCCGGATCAATCTGAAGTGCAGCGCCAGGGACAGCACGAAGTAGTAAGCGGGGTAGACGTACGACATCCACAGCACCGGCTGCGACACGTCCGGGTACTGCCACAACATCAGCACGAGCGCTGCGGACCACGCGTAGCCGAGCAGATTGGTGGCCCACCACCAGACGGGTGTCCGCGACGGGTACACATAGCGGATGGGCACGAACACCAGCACGGCCAGTCCCAGCAGCACGACCAGGTTGGCGCGCGGCGGCCACCGCGCCAGCAGCATGTAGAGGGTGACGACGTTCCAGTACGACGGGAACCCGGTGAAGAAGTGGTCGTCGGTCTTGGCCTCGGCGTGGCTGAACCCGTAGGCGCTGGCGAGCAGCATGGCCACGGCCACGGTGACCGTCCAGGGTTCTGGCACGACCAGGCCCCGCCAGACGAAGAACGCCGGCACGAACGCGTAGGCAATGTAGTCGACGATGTCGTCGAGCCGGCCCCCGTCGAACCACGGGATGCGCTCCTTCACGCGGGCCACCCGCGCGAGCGCGCCGTCGGTGGCATCGACGATCACCTGCGCCCACAGCCAGAAGAACGCCGTCCGGTAGTCGTGCTCGACGACGGCCCGCAGCGCCAGGAAGGCGAGCACCGCGCCGCTCGCGGTGTAGAGGTGAACGAGCCAGGCAGCGATCACGGCGCGGAGACCTGACGTCGGCCCGCTCCGTTCACAGCCGGCGGACGACGTTCGGGAAGTCGCGCCACACGGGCACGCCGCAGAAGTGTGAGCCCTCGGTGCAGCGCGGCGACACGAGCCCGTTGCGGATCACGCACGGCGGGCCGATGTGCCGGCCGATCCCCGGATGCCGCGCTCGCACCTGCGCCACTTCGTCCATCGAGGCCAGGTAGATCTCCTCCTGCGCGTTGAAGCACGTGCGCTGGGTCCACTTGTGCAGCAGTGACAGGAGCGACCCGGATTCGATGAAGCGCAGCGTCTTCGCGTTGGGCAGCAGGTAGAGCGCGAACTCGAGCGGCACGCCCAGTTCGAGCAGCCGGTTCTTGGCGGCCCAGGCCTCCGCCATGGCGGCGTCGTAGACGGCCTTCGCACGCGGGTTGGCGGCGATGAGCCGCGGCGTGATGTAGTCGGGCCGCGCGGTGTCGGCAAACGTCATCAGCGGCCGCGAGGCCGGCACCATCCGGTGCCGCTGGTCCTGCGAATCGGCGGCATGGCTGAGCCGCTTCTCGAACACGTACGTGACGTGGTGCAGCGACCGCATCAGCGGCGAGTGATGCGACACGTTCAACACGTCCAGGCGGTACCGGTTGCGCGCCGGGTTCATCACCCTGTCGAGCGCCTCGGCGTCGGGCATCTCCTCGACCGTGAGCCCGAACACCGAGCGGACCGACTCGGCCAGCACGGCCTCGGCGTCTGGCGAGGCGTCGAGGAGCCTGGACCACCGGCCGTCCAGGCGCGCGTCGAACGTCACGGCATAGACGTCGCCGGCCGCGCGCGGCTTCGGGAACGACGCCTCGGGCAGGTCGGCCGCCTCGAGCGGGCCGAGCCCGACCTTCTCGAAGAACAGCGGGTCGAACTCGCGCACGTGCCGCACCATCTCCGACACGACCGCCCGCGCCTCGAACGGCGCGTCGCCGGTGTTGACCATCCGCTGCAGCCGGTGGAGCACGAGGCCCGACACCGTGTGCACCATCGACGTGAACGCAGCGATCGGCACCACGTAGCGGGCGGTCTCGATCGCGCGCTTCTCGGCGTCCTTGTCGATCAGCTTCAGGCGGTCCGGATTCGTCGTCGGCCTGACGTAGCGCAGCTCCTTCAGGATGCCGAACGCGTCGTCCTTGAGCAGCGCCGAGAGCTCCGCGTAGCGATCCCAGGCACGGACGACCTGGTCCTCGTAGACGCGGCGGGCCTCGCCGTCGATCGGCGGCACGAACGCCCGCGGTTCCTTCAGCCTGACGTAGCGCTGGCTCGACTGCTCGGAATTGTAGAAGGGGTACGAGTGCAGGAACGACCAGACGAACTGCCGGGAGACGTTCTCGAGACCGAACTCGAAGTGAGCGTGCTGATAGACCGTGTGATGACCGGCGTCGAACGTCAACGCACCGATCGTGTTGCGCTGGCCCTCGGTGACCTCGTCCGCGCCGATCACCCGGGGCGAATAGCACGTGCGCGCGGCCGCGATGGCCCCATCGAACGGGGCCATCGGAGCCGAACGCAGCGTGACGACCGGTGCACCAGTGGAGAGCACGGCTGGCTCCGCCGTCCTAGTCCTCGTCCTTCGTGTGGTAGCGCGAGTACTCGTCCATGAACGACAGCGTCTGGAACGAGGCCATCCGGTCGAAGAACAGGACGCCGTCGAGATGATCCGTTTCGTGCTGCACGACGCGCGCGGGGAACTTCCGCAGGTTCAGCTCGAGCGGCTTGCCCTCCCGGTCGAGCGCCCGCAGCGCGATGTCCACGTAGCGCGGCACCATTCCCCGGATGTCCGGGATGCTGAGGCAGCCCTCCCAGCCCTCTTCCTTGACCGGTCCCCGGGGCGCCAGCTCCGGATTGACCAGCACCATTGCCTCGCTGTCCGGGCCCGGGTCCTCGTCGAGCAGCGCGACGAAGATCCGCAGGCTCTCGTGCACCTGGGGCGCGGCCAGGCCCACCCCGTGGTATTCGTGCATCGTCTCGATCATGTCGTCCATCAGCTTCTGGACGAGCGGATCGCGCAGCATGGCCTTGTCGAGGGGACGGGCGCGCTGCCGGAGCACCGGGTGCCCCATCCGCGCGACTTTCAGAATGGACATGAAGCAAGATTATAGGCCTCCATGCACTTCCACGACGAGCGCCCGTACAGCCACTGCCCCATGTGCGGGGGTGCGCTCGAACCGCGCAGCCTGCGGCCCAAGGAGCCGGAGCGCCTCGTCTGCACCCGGTGCGGGTTCGTGTTCTACCTGGACCCCAAGGTGGCGGTGGGCACGATCATCCGCGACGAGGAACAGCGCATCGTACTGGTGCGCCGCGCGATCGACCCGGGGTACGGCAAGTGGGTGTTCCCGGGCGGCTACGTGGACCGCGGCGAAGAAGTGCACGTGGCCGCCGTGCGGGAGGCCCGCGAGGAAGCCGGACTCGACGTCCGGATCGAACGGCTGCTGAACGTCTACTCCTACCCCGGCGGCGCCCCCGTGATCATCGTGTACGAGGCCACGATCGTCGGCGGCGAGTTCGCGTGGGACGACGAGAGCCTCGAAGGCCGCTTCTTCCACCCGCACGAGATCCCGTGGGACGAGCTGGCCTTCCGCAGCACCAAAGAAGCACTGTTGGAGTTCCTGAAGAAGTAGGCTACGGCGCCCGGGTCACCTGGCCCGTCACTTCGTCGGTTGCGTATGCGCTGTCGTACCGGTAGTTCCACGTCAGCGCCGTGACGTTCCCGTCCCCGTCCAGAACCAGCGTCGGGAGCGTGCTGGGAATGTAGTTCCCCAGGCTCCCGGCGGTTGATACCCCCTGGTATCGCGTACCCTCCGAGTGGTCCGGGTTCCCGACGCAGTCGGTCCGGTCGTACGTGCTGGTGACGGTGCCACCAGCGAGGTAGTAGCCACCGAGCCCCCAACGCGAAGGATCGTTGCCGTCATAGCTGCCCGAGTAGAAGGTAATGGAGAGGTCGCCCTCGGTCGTCGTGGTCGAAAGCAGGCACATGGGCACGTCTGAGTACCCCTGGTAGTACTCGCGGTATACCGACCGGAAGTGAGCCGTGCCGGTAACCTCGGGCGTCGAGGCACGCCGTGACGTCGCCATGCGCACGTTCCAGCGCACTTCCACCTCGGTCGTGGGTTCCGGCACACCCGCGGGCCTGAATGTGTGCCGCTGAACGATCGTGCCTGCGTAGGTGCCGGGCGGAATCGGGTCCTCGTCCTCCCGAATCCTGACGATGGCCTCCGCGACGTCGTCCTCGTCCGCCAGCCGCACGGCGATGACCGAGAACGTGCCGGGCGCGCTGCCGGCCGTGAACACGCCGGTCTGCGGGTCGATGGATCCGCCCCCGGCCGGCACGGACCACTCGACCGCCGTGTCGGGCAGGCCCGCGATCTCGGCATCGAAGTCGATGGACGCGCCAGGCGCCAGCGTCACGTCGCCGGGAACGATCCTGAACGACGATTCGACACACTTCTCCTCCAGCAGCACGTCGCGGACGGTGGTGATGCCCTCGTAGAGCGGCGAGTACGCGTAGTAGCACAGCACGTCCAGGTCCGACACGTGGTGCTCGTCGATCTCGCGCTCGGCGCCGAAGATGTCGAGCGTCAGGGTGGTCAGCAGCGGGGCACCGTGCTGCTGCGAGCCCGTCCGGTCCAGGTCGAACGGCGGCATCCCGCCGGTGGCAGACGTGCCGCCGGTCTCGCCGTCACCATTGAGGTCGTAGCGGCTGAAGTCACGCGGGGCTACCGACACCGGGACGCTGTAGTCGGGCGGCTCGAAGAAACGTGCGATGAACGCCTCGATGTCACTTTCGGTGAAGCGGCCGTCGGGTGGGGCGCCACCGTCGCCCGAGACATCGAGGAGCTTCCGGCGAACGTGCCACGTCGCCGGATCTGGCGTCCCGGCCGGATCCACCGCCAGGGTGCTGGCGAATGCATCGATGAAGGGCACTGGCACGGCGGCCCGGTTGCTCATGATCGCGGACGTCACGTTGGCGATGGCGTCCGGATCGTTCCTGGCCCACGGCTGTACCATCAGCAGGTACGACGCCAGACCGGCCACCTGGGGCGCCGCGAAGCTGGTGCCGTTGGTGTACCCCCCCGTGATCGCGGGAATCGCCTCACCGACGGCGAACACGTCGGCGCCGACCTCCGAGAACGCCGATGGCACGCGTGTGGCGGTGTTCGCGGTGCTGCCGACGATCAGTACGTTCTGGAGGCTGGCGCCCTCTGTTTCATCGAGGTCGGCGATCAAGCCATCGAGGGCTGCGCGCTCGTCCGGTGAGGCGGCCAGCGACGGGCAACCCAGCACCCCGCCACAGCCGGGCGCCGGCGCCCACAGCGCCGGGTCCGTGATCCACGACATCATGGAGTCACTCGTGGCCGCGACGGCGTGCCACGAGTCGTAGCGGGCGCTGCGTGCACCCAGGTACATCTGCCCGACGAGGTTGTTGGCGCTGTTACCCGCCGAGCTCGCGATGAACAGCCGATTCTGGTGCGGACGCAGCAAGTGCCGCGCAATGAGGCCGGCGAGTGCCCTGTCGATGGCGGGCGTGACCCTGGGACCTGCCCAGGACTCGAAGCAGGCCGCGTCGCAATGCTCGACGAAACCGAGCGACGAATTGACGACAACGGGCCCGTCCGCCGGCAGCGCGGCATCGAGAGCCAGCACGATCTGCAGGCTCGACAGGCCGAGGATCTGCACGCCATGAATATTCAGGCAGGCGGGATACGGGTTGGCGCCGGTGGGCGAGAACAAGTTGAAGCGGGCCGCCATCGTGGCGAGCACGTTGTACCCATGGCCCGCCGTCGACCCCCTCGCGATGTCGACGCTGGCTCCTGGGACTTCCTGCTCGAAGCTCACCAGGGCGCTGTCGGCAACGGCGCCAAAGGCGTCCGTGACGAGCACGTTCACCTTTTGCCCGCAGTCGGCCAGTTCCTGAACGTTCCACGCCGCGGGAAACCGCGCAGCGGCGAGATGGTCGAAGTCGGGCGGATCTGCGCCGGCATCCGGCTTGATGGCCGGATCCACTGACCGTCCCAGCAGCACCAGCCGGATGCCCGGGTAGGCCTTCAGCCGGTCGGCCAGTTGCTGCAGCGCTGTCGCGTCCGGCTGCTTCGGCACGGCCACCGTCATCACGGGCAGGCCGGGCCGCATCGTCACGATGCCCCCGCCGATCGCGGCCAGCGCCGCGTTCACCTGGCCCACCGTCGCCTGCGCCGTGATCGCCACGTCGAGCCGCGTCAGGATGATGCCGTCGACGATGTCTGCCGCGGCTGCCGGAGCCGGGTCGACGCGCGTCAGCGCGTCGAGCGCCCGAGACGACGACCCGCCGGAGAGGATCACGCCCTCGCCCGGCACGAACGTCAGCGGCGCAATCTGCCACTGCAGGTTCGCCCACGAGAAGGCGCTGCCCGTCTGCCGCAGCGTGAACGTGTCGGAGGACACGACGGTGCCGCCGGACCCGACGGCACCGAACGAGAGCGAACCGTCCACGATGGACAGGCTCGGCGAGAGGCTCTGCGCGGTGGCCCTGGCGCCCGCGAGCCCGGCACCATGGTTGATGAGCGTGGCCCTGAACGTCATCTCCTTCGTGTTCGACGAGACGACCCGCTGGCTGACCTGTTCGTACCAGCCCACCACGAGGGGATGACGGCTGTCGGGCACGCATGTCAGCCTCGTGGTCCAGCACAATGCGCCGGACACCGTGACGGTGTCGCCGCCCTGCTGGCCCTGCACCTTCGTTCCCGCCTGCACCAATAGAAGCCCGGCAACGAGAACCGACAACGAAAAGCGCTTCGCTCCAACCGCCATCCCAGCCCCTCCGGGTCGAACCGACTTCCCGGAGCTCCTATCACCCAGCTCAGCTGCAGGGCAATCCCTGCCTCCCGTGATGCTGCGCAAGACTGCACGCTTCTCGTCGCAGCCGACGTTGTCGAAAGGGCGGGGCGGTTCCAGCCCGCCGCGACTGCGGTAATCTGGCGCGCGATCACAGGAGCCACCCATGCCACGCACCAGCACGCTGAGACGACTGCGACGAGCCTGGCGGCTCGCCGAGTGCTGCGAGGCCACAGGCACCGCCACGCGGGAGGCACTCGCACACCGCGAGGAGCGGCGGACAATGTCCCGCCGCGACGTGCTGAAGACGGCCGCCCTGGCCGCCGCAGCGGTGTCGCCGGTGGCCGGCGTCGCACGGGCCATGGCTGCGGCCCCCCGCATCGCGATCGTCGGCGGCGGCCTCGCAGGCCTCACGTGCGCCGATCGCCTGCAGGCGAAGGGCGTCGGCGCCGTCGTCTACGAGGCCGGGAGCCGGCTGGGCGGCCGCTGCTTCAGCAACCGGGCCCTCGTGCCGGGCATGGCCTGCGAGAACGGCGGCGAACTGGTCGACACCGGGCACAAGACGATGCTCGGCTACGCCAACGAGTTCGGCCTCGCGCTCGAGTCCTACGTGAAGAAGCGCGGCGAGGAGACGTTCTGGTTCTTCGGGCGCAGCTGGTCCGAAGCAGACGTCGTCGATCAGTTCCGCGCGGTCGTGGACCGCATGCAGCCCGACCTGCGCGCGATCAGCGGGGCCGCGACGTATGCGACGCACAACGCGGCCGACCTCACCTTCGACCAGATGGATCTGGCCACGTACTTCGCGACGCGCACGACGGGCATGCCGCTCATCGAGGCGGTCTTGAACGAAGCCTACCTGGCCGAGTACGGCCTCGAGACGTGGCAGCAGAGCACGCTGAACTTCCTGGGCTTCATGCGGCTGAACCGTCAGTCCAAGTTCGAGCCGTTCGGCGTCAGCGACGAGCGCTTCCACCTGGTCGACGGCAACGACGGCATCGTCCGTGGGCTCGCCGCGAAGCTCCGTGGCCCGATCGTCACGGGGGCCAGGCTGAGGCGGCTGGCGCGCACGGCGTCCGGACGCTATCAGCTCTTCTTCGACGGCGCCTCGGCGCCCGAAACGGCGGACGCGGTGGTGCTGGCCGTCCCGTTCACGGTCCTGCGCGGGGTGGAGCTCGACCCGTCGCTCGGCGTCTCGGACGACAAGCGGCGGGCGATCGCGACGCTGGGCTACGGCACGAACGCGAAGACGATGGTTGCCTTCGAGGGACGGCCGTGGGAGGAGCTGCACGGCTCCGGCGGCGGTGCGTACTCGGACCTGCCGAACCTGCAGTGCACCTGGGAGACGAATCGGGCCCGCGCGGCGCGCTACGGGATCATCACCGACTACGCGAGCGGCGACAGGGGCGCGGCGCTGCGCACGTCACGCGTGCAGCAGCAGGTGGGCGCCTTCCTGCAGGACTTCGACACGGCGCTTCCCGGCACCGCGGCCCGCGCGGCCGTCAGCCAGGGGCGCTACGTCGCACACCTCGAGCACTGGCCGTCGAACCCGCTGACGCTCGGGTCCTACACCTGCTACCTGCCGGGCCAGTTCACGTCGGTGGCCGGCCTCGAGGGCGAGCCCGCCGGCCTCGTGAAGTTCGCCGGCGAGCACGCAGACTCCTTCTACTCGTGGCAGGGCTACATGGAAGGCGCCTGCCTCAGCGGGCTCCGCGCGGCGAACGAGCTGCTGGCCGACATCAAGTCGGGCGCGCTCTGAACGGACGGACGACTCGTGCGCTGGCAGGGCAAGCGTAGAATGAGCCTCGTGCCCGGTCGCGACGCCCCGCCACCTCCCGGCGTGAAGCTCACCTACGACGACTTCGTGCACTTCCCCGACGACGGGAGGCGCCACGAGCTCATCGACGGGGAGCACTACGTGACGCCGTCTCCCAACCGGAAGCACCAGTCCGTGGCCGGCAGTCTCCACGCACTGCTGTGGAACCACCTGCGAGGCAACCCCATCGGCGAGGTGTTCATCGCCCCGTTCGACGTGGTGCTGTCGAACTTCGACGTCGTCGAGCCGGACATCCTCTACGTCAGCCACGCCAGGCGCAACGTGCTGACGGAGGCCAACGTGCGTGGCGCCCCCGACCTCGTGGTCGAGGTCGGCTCACCGAGCACGCGGCGGTGGGACGAGCGGGAAAAGCATCGACTTTACGAGCGCTCGAACGTGGCGGAGTACTGGGTGGTGGACCCAGACCTCGACCTGATCAAGGTGTACCGGTTGGAGGATGGCCGGTATGTCCTCGTCCAGGAACTGTCGGGCGAGCGGGAGGACGTGCTGACGACGCCGCTGCTGCCAGGGCTGGAGATTCCGCTGGCGGTCGTCTTCAGGAGCTGACAGCCAGGACGCGGCCCGGCCATCGCGGACCGGGACCGCTCACGACACGTTCCTACGCGATCGTCACGTCCCTCGTCAGGTAGACGTCCTGGATGGCGTTCAGCAGGCCTACGCCTTCCTTGAGCGGCCGCTGGAACGCCTTGCGGCCGGAGATCAGCCCCATGCCGCCGGCGCGCTTGTTGATCACCGCCGTCTTCACGGCTTCCTTCAGGTCGCTCTCGCCCGCCGACGCGCCGCCCGAGTTGATGAGGCCCGCGCGGCCCATGTAGCAGTTGGCGAGCTGGTAGCGCGTCAGGTCGATCGGGTGATCGGTCGTCAGCTGCGAGTAGACGGCCTTGTGCGTCTTGCCGAAGTTCGGGATGGCGTTGTAGCCGCCGTTCGTTTCGGGCAGCTTCTGCTTGATGATGTCGGCCTCGATCGTCACGCCGAGGTGATTGGCCTGCCCCGTCAGGTCGGCCGCCAGGTGGTAGTCGGCCTCCTTCGTCTTGAACGCCGGGTTGCGGAGGTAGCACCAGAGCACCGTGAACATGCCCAGCTCGTGCGCCTGCTGGAACATCTGGCTCACCTCGACGATCTGGCGCTTCGACTCCTCGGATCCGAAGTAGATCGTCGCGCCCACGCCCTGCGCGCCCATGTCGAACGCCTGCTTGACGCTGGCGAAGCGGATCTGGTCGTAGGAGTTCGGGTAGGAGATGAACTCGTTGTGGTTGAACTTCACGATGAACGGGATCTTGTGCGCGTAGCGGCGCGCAACCGACCCGAGCACGCCGAGGGTGGACGCCACGGCGTTGCACCCGCCCTCGATCGCCAGCTTCACGATGTTCTCGGAGTCGAAGTAGGCCGGGTTCGGCGCGAACGAGGCCCCCGCGGAGTGCTCGATGCCCTGGTCCACTGGCAGGATCGAGAGGTAGCCGGTCCCGCCCAGCCGTCCCGTGTCGAACATCTGCTGCAGCGCGCCGAGCACGCGGGGCGACCGATCGGAGATGGTGAAGATGCGGTCCACGAAGTCGGGGCCGGGCAGGTGGAGCGTCGCGCTCGGAATGGTGCCGCACTGGTGCTTCAGCAGGCTGGCTTCGTCACCCAGGATTGCTTCGATTCGCTCGATGCCGGAATTCGGTTCACGCGCTGCGCTCACGACTCACCTCTCCAGGGTTGATCCTATCATCGGCCTTCGAGCGCGGCGGGTACTCGAACATCTCGAGCTGGGCTTCCTGCACGGCCTTGGCCACCAGTTCATCGATCGGCAGCGCCCGCTCGGCCGCCTCGATGTCCTCGAGGCGCGCCCGTGTCAGCGGGTTGCGCGGCGTGAACAGTGTGCAGCAGTCCTGATCCGGGATGATCGAGACGGGGAAGGTGCCGATCCGCTGCGCCTGTTCGGTGATTTCGTCCTTGTCCATCCCGATCAGGGGCCTGAACAGCGGCAGCGTGGCCACGCTGCCCACCACGGCGAGGTTCTCGAGCGTCTGCGACGCCACCTGCCCCACCACGTCGCCGGTGACGAGCGCCTGTGCCCGTCGCGCCCGCGCAATCCGCTCCGCGATTCGCAGCATCAGCCGGCGGTAGACGACGACGCGCGCCGGGCCCGGCACGCTGAGCAGCACCTGCTGCTGGATCTCGCCGAAGGGCACGAGGTACAGCCGCGAGTGGTGCTGCCATCGCGTCAGCATCGCCACGAGCTGCCGCGCCTTCTCGATCGAGGCGTGCGACAGGATCGGATAGGCGTGGAAGTGGACGAAAGTCACGGTGCAGCCGCGCTTCATCATCCGGTGGGCCGCGACGGGCGAGTCGATGCCGCCCGACAGGAGGCAGGCCACCCGGCCGGCCGTCCCGGTGGGCAGCCCGCCGGGACCCCGCTCCTTGTCGTAGAAGTAGAAGGCCTGGTCGCTCAGCAGCTCGACGTGGATCACCAGGTCGGCGTGCTCGAGGTCCACCTTCCAGCCCCGCGCCGCCTTGATGCGCCCGCCGATCTCGCGCTCGGCCTGCGGCGAGGTCATCGGAAAGCGCTTGTCGGCGCGCCGCACCGACACGCGGAAGCTCGCGCACTCGCGCGGGCCCAGGTCGTCCAGAATCGCCGCCGCGATCGTATCGACGTCGAGGGGTACCCGCTTTGCCACCGAGAAGTTGGCGATGCCGAACGTGTGGCGGATCCGGTCCGCCACGGCGTCGGCCGACGCGGTGCCGAGCACGATCTCGATGCGTCCCATCAGGGCGCGGACCGGGCCGACGTCGAGGTCGGAGACGGCCTCGCGGAGATTGCGGACGAGCCGGCCCAGGAACCACGGCCGGTTCTTCCCCTTCAGCGCGATTTCCTGGTAGTGGAGGATGATCGAATTCACGGGCGCACTCTGGTGGCGTGGAGATGCCGCAACGCGAGCTCGGCGGCAGCATGGCCGCTCTCGGCGGCGCCCTCGATCGTAGCCGGGAGTCCGTTGCCGATCCAATCGCCGGCGAGCGCCAGGCCGGGCACCGCGGTGGCATTGCCCGGCCTCGACGGCTGTCCCGGCGCCACCGAGAACGTCGCGCGCTTCTCGCGCACGACGACCGCGCGGCGCAGAACCGCGCTCCGGGCGTCCGGCAGCGCCGACCGCAGTTCGGCCACGGCGAGGTCGGCCAGTTCCTGGTTGGACCGCCCGGTAATGGCGTCCGCGCCGCTCGACACGAGCGACACGTGCGACGCCGCCTCGCCGAAGATGGCGTGCTTGTCGAAGGCCCACTGCATCGTGCGGCCTGGCAGTCCCAGGAACGCCCCGGGCATCACGGGCCGGTCGAACCACAGGTTGACGGTCACGATCGGCGACGCGCCGGTGGCTTCGGCGGCCGCGATCGCGTCGCGCAGCGCGGGCGGCCGGCCTGGAAACACCTGCGGCAGCGCGTGCCACGGCACCGCGCAGACCACGACGCGCGGGCGCAGCACTTCCGTCCCCGCCCGGACGACCGGCACCGGGCGGCCGCCGTCCTCCTCCACGTCGATCCGCGCCGTTCGACCCGTCTGGACGACGCCGCGGCGGTCTTCGATGTAGACACTGGCAGGCACGGCGAACACCTCGTCGAGGGGCCTATCCGGCAGGCCGAGTGCCGCCGAGCGCCGGGTCTCGAGCATGCGGCGCACGACCAGCGCGAATGGCGCCGCAGACGCCTCGTCGATGGGCTGGTTCAACGCCGCAACGGCCAGCGGCTCCCAGAGCAGCTCGACGAGCCGCGGGGTCTGCCCCAGGCGCGCCAGCCACTGCCGCACGGTCTCACCGGGCGCCGGCTCCGGTGCCACGCCGATGCGCGCGGCCGCCAGGCGATCGCGCCAGCCAAGGGCCTCCCACCCGGCCAGCCCGGCCACCAGGTGCAGTGGCGACGGCAGACGAGGGCACCGCAGGCGTGAGGCGCGGCCCGCGCGATCGACGACGTCGAGCACGAGCGACTCCTGGAGCGCCACGAACGACTCGGCGCCGACACGCCGAAGCAGCCGGAACGTCTCGGTGTAGCAGCCGAGCACCACGTGCTGGCCGTTGTCGACGCGCTCGCCGGTTTCCGGATCCGTGAACGCCGACGTGCGCCCGCCGAGCGACGGGCGCGCCTCGAACACGCGCACGCGCACGCCATGCTCGGCCATCGCGGTCGCGGCGGCCAGGCCGGCCACGCCGCCGCCGACGACGACGGCGTCGTGGACGGCGGTCACGTGCGAGGCGCCGCGCGGCGCGGGTCCGGCGTCAGCCCCACCAGCGTCCGCAGCCAGATCCGCAGTGCCAGTACCGCCCGCTGCGGGCGCGGCACGCGGATGCGCTCGCGGAACACGTCATAGCCGGCCTGCTCGATGCGCTCGAGGATGGAGAAGTAGATGCCGCCCATGATCTCGGCGGCGATCAGGCTGCGCGCGTCGGCGGCGGGCAGTTGAGACGCAGCCTGCCGGTAGTAATGCCGAGCGCGCTGACACTGGTGGCGCAGCAGCGCCCGCACCGGCTCGGTCACGGTGCCGCGGCGCAGGTCGTCGGCGGTCACGTGAAACCTCGCCATCTCGTCGGCCGGCAGGTAGACGCGCCCGCGCCGCAGGTCGGCCGCGACGTCGCGCACGATGTTCGTCAGCTGCAGCGCCATGCCCAGGCTGACCGCGTAGTCGCGCACGCGTGCGTCGCGGTAGCCGAAGATCTCGACGCAGACGAGGCCAACCGTCGACGCGACCTTTCGGCAGTAGCCGGCCAGCGCGTCGAAGCTCGGATAGGTCGTCGTGGCCAGGTCCATCTCGACGCCGTCGATCAGCGACTCGAACTGCTCCCGCGGCAGATGGAACTCGCGTGCCGCCGGCTGCAGCGACTGCCCCTGCGGCGTCCGGGGTCCGCCGTCGTAGATGGCGGCCAGTTCCTCGCGCCACGACGCGAGCGACGCACGGGCGCGCGCCGACGCCTCGGCGGTGAGCCCGCCCGTCCACTCCTCTTCCGGCACCACCTCGTCCACCGCATCGTCGACCGCGCGACAGAAGTCCCAGACGGCGATGATCGCGCGCCGCTTCCGCGGCGGCAGCATCACGAACGAGTAGTAGAAGCTCGTGTCGCGGCTCATCGCCGGGCCCAGGTGGCCATCCGCCAGAGAAACCACGGCGCGTCGGCAACGCCGAGCACCGGCCGATGGGTCACCACGTCGCCGCCCGCGCGCTCGATGTGCTGCAGGATGCGCACGCCGCCGAGCCACGTGGCCCGCAGCTCGTAGCGCAGGCGGCCGGTCACGGCGTCGCAGAGCGGCCGGCCGGCGTCGAACAGGGCGCGCGTCCGACGGACGGCGGCTTCGATGGCCCGCCGCCATCCGGCCGACACGACGCCGGCGGCCAGCGTGTCCTCGTGCGCGTCGTGCGCGCGCCGCTCCGTGTCCGGCAGGTAGATGCGTCCGCGGTCGAAGTCGACCTTGAGGTCCTGCCAGAAGTTCGTCAGCTGGAGCGCCGTGCAGATCGCGTCCGACATCCGGTCGAGCCGCGCGTCGTCATGGCCGGCCAACCGCAGCACCAGGCGGCCCACCGGGTTCGCCGAGCGGCGGCAGTAGTCGAGCAGGTCGTCCCACGACGCGTAGCGCGTCGTCTCGACGTCCTGACGGAACGCGCTCAGCAGGTCCTCGAACAACGAGACGGGCAGGTGCCTGCGCCGGATGGTGTCGCCGAGCGCCAGGAAGATCTCGGCCGCGTTGGCGGGCTCGCCTGGCGAGGCCGGTGGCGGCTCGGCCGCGCCGCTCCCGGCGGCACGCACGCGCGCGAGCCAGCCGTCGAGCAGCCGCAGTCGCTCGTGCGCGGGGCGGACGCCCTCGTCGGCGAAGTCGTCGGCCGCCCGCGCGAACGCGTACACGGCCGCGACGTGCGGGCGCATCGCGGGCGGTACCAGCACCGACGCCACGGGGAAGTTCTCGTAGTGGTCTCGCGCCGCGCGGGCGCAGGACTCGTAGGCCGCCCGCAGGCGCCGGTCCGCCTCTACCATTCCGTCTCGGGCGCGCCGGCCCGGTGGTTGGCGGCACGGGCCAGCACGAAGAGCAGGTCGGACAAGCGATTCAGGTAGACGACGATGATCGGCTCGGCCGCCTCCTGCCCGAGGGCCACCACGCGGCGTTCGGCGCGGCGGCAGATCGTCCGGGCCAGGTGCAGCAGCGCGCCGGCCTGGCTGCCGCCCGGCAGGATGAAGTGCCGCAGCGGCGGCAACTCCACCTCGAGACGGTCGATCGCCTGCTCGAGGACGTGGACGTCGGCATCGCCGATCGAGGACTTCGCCACGCGGTCTGCGATGCGGTGGCCGGGATCGGCCAGGTGCGCCCCGACGGCGAACAGCGCCTTCTGGACGGACGCGACCACGCCGCCGAGGTCCGCGTCGAGGCCGGCAGCCCGCGCGGCACCCAGGCACGCATTCAGCTCGTCGACCTCGCCATAGGCGTCGACGCGCGCGTCGGCCTTCGAGACGCGGGTGCTGTCGAACAGCGACGTCTCGCCGGCGTCACCCGTCTTTGTGTAGATCTTCACGCGTGAAATTATAGGGGTGGATG
Source organism: uncultured bacterium (assembly GCA_963923455.1). Lineage (GTDB taxonomy): Bacteria > Acidobacteriota > Vicinamibacteria > Vicinamibacterales > UBA2999 > CAWULT01. The sequence goes on along the minus strand of CAWULT010000065.1, from coordinate 5,502 downwards.
GCCACCGACACCCTGCCGTCGCCGGCGGCGCGACAGCGATTCCGCCGGCGCCTGCTCGCCTGGTACCGCGCCAACGGCCGCGACCTGCCGTGGCGGACCACCGACGACCCGTATCACATCCTCGTCTCGGAAGTGATGCTGCAGCAGACGCAGGTCGACCGGGTGCTGCCCAAGTACCACGAGTGGCTCGGCAAGTATCCCTCGTTCGAGGTGCTGGCCGAGGCCCCGATCGACGACGTCACCGCGACGTGGCGGCCCCTCGGCTACAACATCCGGCCACGCCGGCTCCATGCGATCGCGCAGGAGTCGGTGGCACGTTTCGGCGGACGCCTGCCGTCCGACGAGGCCACGCTGCTGTCGTTCAAGGGCATCGGCCTCTACACCGCCGGCGCCATCCGAAGCTTCGCGTTCCGCCAGCGCGCCGCGATCCTCGACACCAACGTCGCGCGGGTCCTCTTCCGGGTGTTCGTCGCCGCGGGCGACCCGAAGGCGCACGCGATGAGGAAGCGGCTCTGGACGCTTTCCGAAGCGCTCGTGCCGCACAGGCACGTGTTCGACTTCAACCAGGCCCTGATGGACTTCGGCGCCACGCAGTGCACGGCGCGCAAGCCGCTGTGCGGCACGTGCCCGATGCGCCGTCTCTGCCTGTCGTACCCCGCGCCGATCGTGTCCGCGCCGACGAAGGCACGGCCGGCGGCATCGCGGGCGGCGAAGGCCGGGACCGCCCGCACGTCGAACAGGCGGAAGGCGAGGGCGGGACGCGCATGATCGTCGTCGTGGCCGCGATCATCGAGGCGTCGGACCGGTATCTCGTCACCCGGCGGCAGAAGGACACCCATCTGGCCGGGCTGTGGGAGTTTCCCGGCGGCAAGGTCGAGGCCGGCGAGTCGCACCAGGCGGCGCTGCGTCGTGAGATCCGCGAGGAGCTGGCGGCCGACGTCGACGTGGGCGATCTGGTGCTGTGCACGACGCACCATTACCCCGAGAAGTCCGTGGAGCTGCACTTCTACCGCTGCCGCACCCTGTCGGAGCCCGCGCCGCAGCTCGGCCAGGAAATGGCCTGGGTGCACGGACGTGACCTCGCGTCGCTCGGCTTCCCCGAGGCCGACGCGGAGCTCGTCCGGATGCTCACATCGGCAGCGCGGTGACGCGCGCGGCGGAGCGGCCGCCCCCCACCTCGATCGAGACGACCGACCCCGGCGCGGCGGAGTCGCGGTGCACGTAGCCGAGCGCGACGGCGCCGAGCCGCGGCGAGGTGGCGGCGCTCGTGACGGCGCCGATCGTCCTGGCCTCCGGCGTCCCGTCCGCGAAAATGCGCGCGCCGCCCGCGGGCGCGGCGCCCTCGACGGCCAGGCCCACCAGCCTCTTCGCCACCCGGCCGTGTCCGCGATGGAGCACGCGGATGATGACCTCCTGCCCCACGTAGCAGCCCTTGGTCAGCGAGATCGCACGCGGCTCGATCCCGGCCTCGAGCGGAATCGTGTCCTCCGTCATGTCGACGCCGAACACGGGGTAGCCGGCCTCGACGCGCGCGGCGGCAATGGCGTCCGTGCCCGCCTCCACGGCCCCGCGCGCCACGAGCGCGTCGTGGAACGACGCCTCGCGCGACGGCTCCAGGTACACGCAGTATCCCGGTACACCGAGCTGATCGATGCGCGTCACGACCGCCGGCTCGCTGCCGAACTGAAGGGGCGCATGGCGGTACTCGGGCCATCCGGCGAGCCCGGCCGCCCCCGTGAGCACCTGTTCGAGCACGCCGGCCGCGGCCGGGCCGTGCACCGACACGGCCGTCAGCGCCCCGGCGAGTGACGACACCTGCACGTCCTCCGAGAAGATGAACTGCTCGAGCCGGGCCACGGTGGCCTCGACGAGCGCCGAGGGCACGTCGAGCAGCAGCATCGCGTCCGACTGCAGCACGTGCATGTCGGTGAGCATCCGTCCCTGCGCCGTCAGCCAGGCCGCGTAGCAGCCGGCCCCCGCCTGGAGCGCCGCGATGTCGTTGGTCAGCAGCCCCTGGAGATAGGTGGCCCGATCGCGGCCGGTCAGCGCGATCTGGCCGCGGGACGCCACGGCGCCGATCGCGGCGCCCTCACGGATGACTCGGTAGTGGGCTTCTAGGCTCATGTGCAGGCGAATACGGGCCAAAACACGCCGGAACGGCACCAGCGGGGCGGGCCGGCACGGCACCCAGCGATGCGGCCGCCGGCGCGGTGAACCTGATACGATCGACGCCAGATGCGTCACCTGTATCCTACCCTGGCGGCCTTGCTGTCGTCCGTGGCCCTCGTGGCGAGCGCGGCGGCGCAGGCGCCGGCCGCGGCGCCCACCACCACGGGCTACACGCTGTTCCTCAGGGGCCAGCCCGTCGGCCGCGAGGACGTGACGGTGACGTCCGACAACCGCGGCACGACGATCTCGAGCGAAGCCCGCGTCTCCATGCCCAACATCACCGTCCGCAAGGCCGAGGTGCGCTACCAGCGCGACTGGGCACCGGAGTCGTTCTCGCTCGAGGCGTTCCTCGACGGCGGCGAGATCTCCGCGCGGACCACCTTCAAGGAAGGGACCGCCACCAGCGAAGGCGCCCAGCGCGGTGCGCCGTTCACACGGACGCACCCGGTCGACCCGCGCACGCTGGTGCTGCTGCCCAACGCGTTCTACGGCGCCTTCGAGGCGCTGACGCGGCGTCTGACGCTCGAGCCCGGCCTGACCGAGGTGCGCGCCTACGCGGTGCCGCAGGGCGAGCTGGCGGTGAAGATCTCGGCCGTCTACCCCGAGCGGATGCAGGTCGGCACGACGCTCTTCGACGTGAAGCGGTACGACCTGGTGGTCGCCAACCCGGGCGGTGACCTCGGCATCACGCTGACGGCCACGACGTCGGGATCGCTGCTCCGGGTGACCGTGCCAGCCCAGGCGTTCGACCTGGTCCGCAACGACGTGGCGGCGTCCACCTCGCGCACGCAGGTGTTCTCGAACCCCGGCGACGAGGCCGTCTTCGTTCCGGCCTTCGGCTTCAACCTCGGCGCGACGATCACGAAGCCCAAGGGCGCCCCGAGCCGGGCGCCGGCCGTGATCCTGCTGGCCGGATCGGGTGTCGGCGACCGCGACGGCATGGCCCTCGGCATCCCGACGCTGGCTCACCTGGCCGGCGCGCTGGCCGACGCGGGCTTCCTCGTGGTGCGCTACGACAAGCGCGGCAACGGCCAGAGCGGCGGCCGGGCCGAGTCGGCCACGCTGTCGGACTTCGCCGAGGACGCGCGCTCGGTCGTCAAGTGGCTCGCCGAGCGCAAGGACGTCGATCCCAGGCGGATCGCCGTCGTCGGCCACAGCGAAGGCGCCTGGGTGGGCATGCTCGCCGCGTCGCGGGAGAAGCGGGTCGCGGCGCTCGTGTCACTGGCCGGCGCCAGCGTGACCGGCGCGGAGCTCGTCCTCGAGCAGCAGCAGGCGGCGCTCGATCGACTGACGCTGACGCCAGAGGAACGTGCGTCGCGGGTGGCGCTGCAGAAGCAGATCCACGCCGCCACCCTGACCGGCCGTGGCTGGGAGGGCGTGCCGCCGGCAATGCGGCGGGACGCCGACACGCCGTGGTTCCAGAGCATGCTGGCGTTCGATCCGGCGCAGACGATGAAGAAGGTGAAACAGCCCCTGCTCTTCGTGCACGGGGCGCTCGACCGGCAGGTGCCCGTCTCGCACGTGGACCGGCTGGCGGACCTGGCGCGCCGCAGCAGCGACTCGAAGTCGGTGGAGGTCGTCACCGTGCGGGGCGTCAATCACCTGCTCGTGCCGGCGACGACCGGCGAAGTCAGCGAGTACGCGCAGCTGACGGACCGCACGGTCAGCGCGGACGTGACGGGGGCGGTCGCCACCTGGCTGACGAAGACACTGCCCGCCGGGCGATGACGCGGCAGCGGCGGCGGACATCGATCGCGGCGGCACGAGGCAGGACCGAGTGAGCGAGACCAGAGTCCGCGTTCCCGATCTCGCGGAGAAGAAGCGGCGCGGCGAGAAGATCGCCATGCTGACGGCGTACGACGCCACGATGGCGCGCCTGCTCGACCGGGCGGGCGTGGACGTGCTGCTCGTCGGCGACTCGGTGGGCATGGTCGTGCTCGGCCACGGCACCACGATTCCCGTGACGCTCGACGCGATGGTGCACCACACCGCGGCCGTCAGCCGCGGCGCGGCGCGGGCGCTCGTCGTGGCCGACATGCCGTTCCTGACCTATCAGGTGTCGCCCGAAGACGCCATCCGCAACGCCGGACGCCTGGTGCAGCAGGGAGGCGCCGCGGCCGTCAAGCTCGAGGGTGGTGGACCGGTGCTCGAGGCGGTCCGGCGCCTGGTGTCGATCGGCATCCCGGTGATGGGCCACCTGGGACTGCAGCCGCAGTCGGTGCATGCCGTGGGCGGCTACGTCCGCCAGGCGACCGACGAGGCTGGAGCCCTCGCGCTCGTCCACGACGCCCGGGCGCTCGAGGAAGCAGGGGCATTCGCGGTGGTCCTGGAGTCGATCCCCTCCGCAGTGGCCCGGTCCGTCACCGCCGCGCTGACGATTCCGACGATCGGCATCGGCGCCGGCCCGCACTGCGACGGACAGGTGCTCGTCAGCCACGACATGCTCGGGCTGTTCGACGGGCCTATCCCCTCGTTCGTCCGGCAATACGCGCGTCTGGCGGACACGGTGCAGGCCGCGACCCGGGCGTACGTCGACGACGTTCGCGGCGGCCGCTTCCCCGACCAGGGTGGCACCGGCGGATGCGACTGACATGGCGACCGACGTGATCGACCTGATCGGCGCGCTGCGCGCACGGCTGGCCCTCGCCAGGGCGCGTGGCCCGGTCGCGTTGGTGCCGACGATGGGCGCGCTGCACGCCGGCCATGCCCGCCTCGTCGAGCGGGCGCGAGCCGAGGCGGCCACCGTCGTCGTCAGCATCTTCGTGAACCCGCTGCAGTTCGACCGGCCGGACGATCTGACGCAGTACCCGCGCAGCCTGGAGGCCGACGTCGAGCTGTGCCGGACGCTCGGCGCCGACGTCGTGTTCGCGCCGCCCGTCGCCGAGATGTACCCGCACCCGCTGCTCTGCGCCGTGGAGGTGGGCCCCCTCGGCGACCACCTGTGCGGTCGCTACCGCCCCGGCCATTTCCGGGGCATGGCCACGGTCGTGCTCAAGCTGTTCCAGATCGTGCAGCCCTATGCGGCGTACTTCGGCGAGAAGGACGCGCAGCAGCTTGCGATCATCCGGCGCATGGTTCGCGACTTCGACGTCCCGGTTCGGATCGTACCGGTGCCGACCGTGCGGGAAGCCGACGGTCTGGCGATGAGCTCGCGCAACCAGCGCCTCAGCCAGGAGGAGCGGCGCCTGGCGCCGGCGCTGCACGAGGCGCTGCTCGGCGCGCAGCGCGCGATTGCGTGCGGTGAAACGAAGCCGGGCGCGATCGCGCTGAAGGCCACCGGGCTCATCCCCGAGGACGACCGGCTGGAAGTCGTCGGGGTCGACCAACTCGAAG
>CAWULT010000064.1:0-25032 GCA_963923455.1 uncultured bacterium | reverse complement strand
CGGGACATCGTATCCACCTTTCGGAAGATGTCCACGAAATCGGGTCAAGCCCAGTCTACCGCGCGCACGCGCGCGCGGCTAACCCCGGACCTGGGCTTCGTGCCCGCGTGATCGGCGCCACGACAGCGCGCCACTAATTCAGACGGCTCACCCAGCGGCCTCACGGCCCTGGGAGAAGGCCCGCATCGACAGCAGTTCGTGCTGCCGGTGCGGGCCTTTTTGCGTTTGGGGTGTGCATTGCAGGAACCCGCGGCTCCCGTGTCCGACGCGCCACTTGACCCGTCGTCGCTCACGTCCCTGGCGGACTACGAAGCGGCCCGCCCGCAGCTACTGCGCGAGAGCGCGCAGCCGCCCGAGCCCGAGGAGAGCGCCGACACGATCCGCGAGCGCCTACTCGGGGAGCAGGAGACGCGCGGCCGCGACGCGCGGGGCCGGTTCACCAAAGCGGACGCGGCGCCGACCGTCGCAGACCCCGCGGCCGCCGACGCGCCGGCCCCGGCAGACGCGCCGGTCGAGGCCGCCCCGGCGGATCGCCGGCGGAACCCGCAGGACCGCATCGCGCACGTCGTCTGGGAGCGCGAGCAGGCGCGGCGCGAGGCGGCGGCCCTGCGCGAGCAGCTGGTGGCGTTGCAGGCGCAGGCGGCGGCGCCCCCGCAGGCGTCAGCCCCCGTGCCGCAGGCCCCTGATCAGCCCCAGGCCAGGCCGGGCGACGCGGGCGACCCGCAGCCCCTCGAGGACCAGTTCGACACGTATGCGGCGTTCGTCGCCGCGCAGGCGCGGTGGGCCGCGCGCCAGCAGTACCGCGAGCTGATGCAGCACGCGCAGGCGCAGGCCGAGGCGCAGCAGGCCGACGACCTGCGGCACGCGCGCGCGTCGACGTTCGCCTCGCGCATGGCCGCGGCCGAGCAGGCCGAGCCGGCGCTGCTGGCCGGGTTGTCTCCCGAGGTGCTCAACCTGCGGCCGGCGATGTCGCTGCAGCCCGGTGAGCGCCCCGACGGGGGGACGGCCGTCGCCGATGCCCTGCTTGAGAGCGAGCAGCCGCAGCGGCTCATGCGCTACCTGTCCGACCACCCGGACGACCTTCGGCGCCTCCAGGCGCTGCACCCGATGCTCGCCATGCGCGAGGTCGGTCGACTCGAAGCCAGGCTCGACGCTGCACCCAGCGGCTCGGCGTCGCAGCCCTCCCTCTCACAGGCGAAACCCCCGATTCAGCCGGTCGGGCGTGGCGCCAGTGTGCCGACAGGCGCGCGTGATCCCAAAGACATCAGCTCTCTGGCTGAGTGGGAATCCGTGCGTCGCTCGTTCGGCGCGAGATAACCAATGGCGAATACGTTTCTCACGAACGATGTGATCACCCTCGAGGCGCTGCGCCTGTTCCGCAACAACCTCGCGGCGGCGCGGCATACGGAGCGCAAGTTCGAGGCGCTTTTCGGACAGAAGGGCACCCAGTCGGCGACGGGCGGGACGATCCGCGTCCGCAAGCCCAACCAGTACACCGTCCGCACGGGCGCGACCTACTCCGCGCAGAACGTGACCGACGAGTACACGACTATGACGATCGACCAGCAGATCGGCGTGGACACCGCCGTGACGTCGGCCGAGCTGGCCCTGTCGCTGTCGTCGTTCTCCGACCAGATTCTCAAGCCGCAGATCAATTTGCTGGCGAACTATGTCGACAACTACGTCCTGAGCAACGCGTACAAGTCCGCGTTCAACACGGTGGGCACGCCTGGCACGACGCCGACGGCGCTGTCGACCTATCTCGACGCCGGCGCCAAGCTGGACCAGTTCTCGTGCCCGCGCGACGGGCAGCGCGCGCTGATCCTGGGGCCGCAGAGCCAGGCCAACATCGTGGACGCGCTCAAGGGGCTGTTCAACCGCAGCGGCAAGATCTCGTCGCAGTATGACGACGCGGAGATGGGCGAGAACGTTGCGGGCTTCAATTGGGCCATGGATCAGCAGGTGGCGACGCACCAGGTCGGCCCGCTCGGCGGCACGCCGCTCGTGAACGGCGCCAGCCAGACGGGCGCGACCCTCGTCACCGATGGCTGGACGGCGGCGGCGGCCTCGCGCCTCAAGCAGGGCGACGTGTTCACGGTGGCCGGCGTGTATGCCGTCAACCCGGTCAGCAAGGCGAGCACGGGGGTGCTGCAGCAGTTCGTGGTGACGGCAGACAAGTCGTCCGACGCCAGCGGCAACATCACCATCCCCATCTCGCCGTCCATCGGCCTGCGCCTTCGCCAGCGCAGCGGCCAGCTGCGCCAGCTCTCCGATCAGCCCAGTCATCGGCCGAGCCCCCGCACCCCACGACGTCACGGCCGCACCCCCGCCTCGATCTGCTGCCGGCAGCTTTCCAGCCACCGGTCGATGTCCGCCCGCCGGTAGAGCCGGCGGGCGCGCGGGCCCGTGCCATACCTCACGGACGGCACCCCGTGCGTGGTCGCTGTGCGGTGCCAGCCCTGCCCGGCCAGGCGCGCGCCACCGATGTCGCCACGCTGCTGTCGCCGGTGCCGGGCCGGCCCTCGGAGACGAGCAAGGCCGTCCCGGTGGAACCGCGCGACGGACAGATTCACGTGCTGCCGGTGCGCAACAACGTCTACATGCTGGTCGGCGACGGCGGCAACATCGTCGTGCAGACCGGGTCACAGGGCGCGTTCGTGGTGGACACCGGCGAGGGCAAGCTGTCGGACAAGGTGCTCGCCGCGATCCGCTCGCTGACCCCGAAACCGATCCAGTTCATCGCCAACACGAGCTTCCACGCCGAGCACACCGGGGGTAACGAGACGCTCGGCGCGGCCGGGCAGGACCCGAGTCTGCCGGGCTCGTTCTTCGTCAACTCCGCGCCGCGGGGGGTCACGGGGCTGTTCGCCGACCCGCTCGCCCATGCGACGATGATCGGCCACAACAACGTGATGGTCCGGCTGCAGGCCAACGGCGCCCCGGCGGGCGCGGTGCCCGGCGACACGTACCTGGAGGAGCGGCGGCGGAAGTTCCACAACGGCGATGCCATCGAGCTGTTCCACCAGCCGAACGCGAGTACGGACGGCGACAGTCTCGTGCACTTCCGGGAGGCCGACGTGATCGTCGCCGGCGACATCTTCACGACGACGCAGTATCCGTTCATCGACACGAAGAACGGCGGCACCGTGAACGGCCTCATCCGCGCGCTCAACTTCATCCTGGAGAAGACCGTCTTCGAGCACCAGGGCGAAGGGGGCACGTACGTGATCCCGGGCCATGGCTTCCTGAGCGACGAACACGAGGTCGTCGAGTACCGCGACATGGTGGTGATCGTCCGCGACCGCATCAGGGCCATGAAGGATTCCGGAGCCACGCTGGCACAGGTGCAGGCCGCGCGGCTGACCGCCGACTATGACACGCGTTTCGGCGCCAACACCGGCGCCTGGACGACCGCCATGTTCGTCCAGGCCGTGTACGACACGCTGCCCGCACGCCAGGGGCAGGCCAGGACCCGGTGACGCCGTGAACCGACGTCACCAAGGAGCAGGTTCCATGAAAGCTGTCCGCGCGTTCGTCTGCCTGTTGGCCATGTCGGCCGTGACCGAGGCCCATCATGGCAGCGCCATCTCGTACGACACCACGAACCTGTGGAGCACCTGGGCCACGGTCGAGGAGTTCCACTACCTGAACCCGCACCCGACGATGGTCTTCACCCGGAAGACGAAGGACGGCAAGGTGGAGCGGTGGGACGCCGAACTGCTGACGAACCCGTCGGTGCTGGTGCGTGCCGGCTGGACCCGTGCGAAGAGCGTGGAGGCCCTGAAATCTGGGACCCGCGTGAAGCTCTTCGTCGGCACGTCGCGAGCCGGCGGGCTGAGCGGCATCGTGATGCGCATCGAGAACGAACAGGGTGAGAGCATCGTCGGCACGCGCGACACGGTGACGGCCGTGGACCTCGACGGCGTGCCGGGAGGGCTCCAGCCGAAGACCAAGGCCAAACTCCCCGGCCAGTCGTGACGGCCATTCTGACGCGTGGACGCCGCGCGAGCCGTCCGGCCGCCCGGCAAGGAGTCGGTCCCATGCAGACACACACGCATTCCGCGCGGTGCCCACGGCACATCGGTCGCGCGCTGGCGGCCGCGCTGATCGCGGCTGCCCTGGCGAGCCCCGTCGCCACCGCACAGCAGAATCGAGGCACACCCGAGGAGGCCTACGTGTCGTCGGACACGGATCGGCGGCCGTACAACAAGCGGGACCTCGGAGGCCTCTGGAGCCGGAACCCGACCACCTACGAGCTGCCGGTCTGCCCTGAATGCCGGGACCCGGGCCCGTGGCCGGGATACGGATACCACGGCACGCCTCCCCCGCGCACGCCGGAAGGCGAGCGCCGGATGCAGAAGAACAAGCCGTCGCGAGGGCTCGAGCTGGACAGCGCCGAGGCACGGCGGCGAACCGATCTCGACGTCGGCATGCGCCGGGCCGTGCTGCCGGCCTTCGGGAACGACCCCGAGATGCGCTGCGAACCCCTGGGCCTGGCCCGCCTGATCGCGTTCTCCGGAGGCGGCGCCACGATGGAGCTGGTGCACTCGACCTCGAACGACCGCATCCTCCAGCGGTTCGAGTGGACGTGGGACAACCGGGAGATCTGGCTCGACGGCCGGAGCCTGCCGAAGGTCGAGGACTACCTGCCCCGCTTCAACGGCTACTCGACGGCACGCTGGGAGGGCGACACGCTGGTCGTCCGCACCAGCGGCTTCGACGACCGGCAGTGGCTCGATCAGTACGGGTACCCGATCAGCGACCAGGCCGTGCTCGAAGAGCGGTGGGACCGCCCAACCCCCAATCGCCTGCGCGTGAAGATGACGCTCACCGACCCACTGCTCTACACGAAGCCGTGGGAGAGCTCACTGAAGGTGTGGGCCCTCGTGCCCAAGGAGAAGATGGCCGTGGGCGGCTGGTCCGGCATTCTGGAGGATCGGTGCGTGCCCAGCGACGAGGCCCACTTCAATCAGTTCCGCGACGCCGCGGCCGGCAAGCGCTGAGACGCCTGCCGGCGACGGCCGTCACTCTGCTGGCGACGCCGAGGGGGCCTGGCCACGGGCCTGGCCCCCCTCAACGGCTCCCGGCCTCGCCCGCTGCAGCAGCCACTCCACCATCCGAGGTACGCCGGCGCTCTTGCCGAAGAAGGCCGAGGCGCCGGCTGCCTCGATCTGGCGCGCGTGACCGGCCTGATCCTGGGACGAGAAGCCCACGATCTCGACCTGCGGCAACTCCTGCCGGATGCGCCGCGTCGCTTCGATACCGTCGACTCCAGGCATCGACACGTCCATCACGATCACGTCTGGCCTCAGCGCGTGGGCCTGCTCGATCGCCTCCGCCCCATCACGAGCCTCACCCAGCACCAGCAGGTCCGCGTACCCGCACAGCAGGCCCCGAAGCCCCGCGCGTACGCCCGCATGGTCGTCAGCAATCAGGATGCCGAGTGGCCGCGGTTCCTCCCGTGACGCGATGCCCTCGGGCGGCTGAGGCACGCGGCCGCTGGCTGGCACGTCCGCGGCGCCCGCACCCAGGGGCGCCACCAGGCGGAACCGCGCGCCCCTGCCGGGCGCGCTGTCCACGATCAGGGCACCGTCCAGCAGCGCCAGGCGCTCGTGGATGCCGAGCAGGCCCAGCCCAGCCGGCCGCGTCGGCGAGGGTTCCAGGAGCGTCTCGGGGTCGAAGCCCACCCCCTGATCGACGATCTCCACCTGCAGCCGACCGTCCGGCTGGCAGCTCGCGTCGACCCAGGCCTCGTTGGCCCTGGCGTGCTTGACCACGTTGAACAGCAGCTCGCGCACTGACTCGAACACCAGGGTTCGGACGTCGCGCCGACGCGGGTTGGCGGCCGGGTCGGCGGTCACGTGCACCGTGAGGCCGTAGCGGTGCTGCATCCAGTCCGCCAGCCACTCGAGCGCCACGGGCAGCCCGCCCTCGTGGAGGCTGCGCGGGAAGAGCTCCACGGCCAGCGAGCGCGCGGCGGCCGTGGCCTCCTCGAGCTCGGTGAGGGTGTCGGCCAGGGCGCGCTGCTCGTCGGTGCCGGGCGGGAGGCGCTTCGCCAGACGACCCACCCGCAGCGAGGCGCTGAACAGGAGCTGCTGAAGCCCATCGTGCAGCGTGCGGGCGAGCTGCTCACGGGCGTGGTGCTCGGCGAGCGTCAGGTCGGTCGCCAGGCGGCTCAGTTGGAGTGTCCGCCGCTCCAGTTCGGCGGTGCGCGTCTGCAGCTCGGCCTCGGCCTGCTTGCGCGCCGAGATGTCCTGCGCGGTGCCGATGATCTCCCGCACCCGCCCGTCGGGGTCGCGTTTGAACACGCGTTCGCGGATCGCACGCCAGGTGTAGGTGCCGTCCTTCCGGCGCAGCCGCATCTCGGCCTCGAACACCTCGTCGTCGTTCGCGGTCTCGACCTGCCTGAGCCCCGGCCGGGCAAGCGCCAGGTCGTCTGGATGCGCAATCCGCTCGAGGAAATCGGGGCCCCACGAGGCGAATTCGGCCGCCGAGTAGCCCAGGTCGTTCGTGCCCGTGACGCTCGCATAGAGATGCCGGCGCTCTGGCGCGTCGACGACGAAGATCGTCATCGGCGCGGTGGCCACGAGCTTCTCGATGAACCGCTGGCGCTCGCGCAGCGACGCCGTCGCGCGCGTCCGTTCGACGGCGTCCCACGTACGGACGCCCACGTTCTCGACGAGCGCAACCTCGCGGGGCGCCCATGTCCGGCGCGAGTTGGACACCACGGACAGCGTCCACACCAGCGCACCATTCCGGACGAGCGGCACCGATACGAACGACAGGACATCGAGCTGGCGGAACACGGTCCGGATGGACTCGGACACCGGCGCCGTGTCGATGTCGCCCACGACCAGCGTGACGCCGGTCTTCAGCAGCGCCATGGTGTCGTCGAAATCGATCAGGGCATAGCGCCCCACCAGGCTGTCGAGGCCGGGCCGGAAGAAGTCGGGCCCGACCACCCCGGCGCCCTCGTCCTCCCGCACCTCGCAGTAGTTCACGCGGTCGGCATCCAGGTGCTCGCCGAGCAGCCGGCAGGCGGTGAGCTGCAGTGCCGTCGGGTCGTCGACGGTGCGCAGGGCGTCGGTCAACGCCAGCAGGAATGCGTCGTCAGCCGCGCCGAAGGCGCGCCGCTCCACGGGTGACGGCTCAATGCGCATACGGAAGGCACCGCGATCGGGGCTCGGCGGACGTGGCCCTTCGAGACGGGCGCCCGCAGTCTAGCGCGATCCGGGGCGTTCGGATGAGGTGCCTCACGGACTGCCCGGGGGCGTCCTACGCCGCGGGATGCCCACGCGGCCCCGATTCGGTAAGATTCGGCGTCGTCCCAGTTCCATGGAGTCATGCATGTCCGATTCGTCGAAAGGCCTCACCCGCCGGGCCGCGCTCGAACTGATCGGTTTCGGCGCCCTTGGCGTGGCGGGTCTGCCCTCGGCCGCGTCCGCGCAGGCCCCCGCGTTTCCCAAGGGCGCCGTCATCCGGACGCTGTTCGAGGACGTCGCCCCCGATCGCCTGCCGGGCGGCGCCACCTTGTTCCACGAGCACATGTCGCTCGCCGTCGACTTCAACGACAGGTTCCGCGCCGCCACGGCGGCGGCTCGTGCGGCCAACGGCCTGCCGCCCCAACCGGGCCGCGCCGGCGGACCGCCGAACCCGGTGGGCCCGGACCCGATGCGCGACGTCGCGTTGATGACCGAGGAGCTGAACAAGGCCAGGCCCGAGGGGGCGGCCTGCCTGGTCGACGCCGGCCACCCCGACATGGGCCGCGACCTGACATTCGTGCGACAGGCGTCGATGCGGTCGGGCGTCCCGGTCGTCGCGGGCGTGGGCTTCTACTCGCAGCCGTTCTACCCCGCCGAGATCGAGAAGATGAGCGAGGAACAGATCGCGCAGGCGCTCGTCCGGCAGGCCGACGAGGCGCCGGGGGGCGTGTTCGGCGAGATCGGCTCATGGGACGAGATCACCAGGACCGAGCGCAAGGTGTTCCGCGCCGTCGGCCGGGCGCACGCGGCCACGAACCTGTCGATCATCACGCACACCGGCATCCCGGGAAAGTCGGCGCTCGAGCAGCTGGACATCCTGGAAGACGCCGGCGTGGCGCCGAACCGCGTCGTCATCGGCCACCTCGGCAACCTGGTGGACCCGGCCGTCTACGTGCACAAAGCCATCTGCCGGCGCGGCGCGTTCGTCGGGTTCGACCGCCAGGGCGGCAACAACGACGCGCAGCAGGTGCCGCTCGTGATGGCACTGCTCGAGGCCGGCTTCGCCGACCACCTCCTGTTCTCGGCCGACGCGTCGAGCGGCTACGGCAAGACGCTCACGGGGTTCGTCCCGAAGCTGAGGGCGGCCGGGGCGCCCGACGACGTGCTGCGGAAGATCATGGAGGACAACCCGCGCCGCTTCCTGGCGTTCGTGCCGAAGCGGGCGCGACGGAAGGCGTAGCGCGGCGCGAACGGACGGCCGCCGCCGGATGGCGGGCGGGCACGGCCAGGGTGGGAGACAATGGCTGATGCCCACCTCGCGCACGCCCCCTGCTTCCGGCGGCTTTTCCGGTCTCGGCCTCTCCGAGACCCTCGTGGCCGCCATCACCGCTCTCGGCTACGAAGAACCCACCCCGGTTCAGCGCGAGACCATTCCCCGCATCCTGGCTGGCAGCGACCTGCTGGCCCAAGCGGCCACGGGCACCGGCAAGACGGCCGCCTTCGCGCTGCCGATGATCCAGCGGCTGACCGACGCGGCCCCCGCGGAGAGCGCCGCGCCGCTCGAGGCGGCGCGCCCCGCCGGGGAAACGGCCCGTCGCGCCGCCGGCATCCACGACGAGCGGCCGCGCCTCGCGGGCCGGAAGAAGGCGGCGGTCCGGAGCGGCCAGGTCGCCGCCCTGGTGCTCGTGCCGACGCGCGAACTCGCGATGCAGGTGTGCGAGGCGGTCCACAAGTACGCCCGCGGTACCGCCCTCAGCGCCGTCCCCCTCTACGGCGGCGCGTCGATGGACCAGCAGGTGCGTGCGCTCGATCGCGGCGTCGACATCGTCGTGGCCACGCCGGGCCGCGCCCTGGATCACATCCGCCGCAAGACGCTCGTGCTCGAGGCCATCCGCCTGCTCGTGCTCGATGAGGCCGACGAGATGCTCGACATGGGATTTGCCGACGACATCGACGCCATCCTGTCGAGCACCCCGGCGACCCGCCAGACGACGCTCTTCTCGGCAACCATGCCCGCGCGCATCCTGAAGATCGCCGAGCGCCACCTGCGCTCGCCCGAGCGGGTCAGCGTGGCCCGGGAGAAGACGGCCGCCGGCAAGCTCCCGCGCGTGCGCCAGGTCGCCTACGTCGTCCGCCCGGGTGACAAGCCGGCCGCGCTCGACCGCATTCTCGACATGGAGAGTCCGGCGTCGGCCATCGTGTTCTGCCGCACGCGCCTGCACGTCGACACGCTCGTCGAGACGCTGAACGCGCACGGCTACCGGGCCGAGGCGCTGCACGGCGGCATGCAGCAGCGTCAGCGCGACGCGGTGATGAACCGCGTGCGCGCGGCGAAGACCGACCTGCTGATTGCGACCGACGTCGCGGCGCGCGGCCTCGACATCGAGCACGTGTCGCACGTCGTCAACTACGACATGCCCACCGACGCCGAGTCGTACATCCACCGCATCGGGCGCACCGGGCGCGCCGGACGCGAGGGCACCGCCATCACGCTGGCCGAGCCGCGCGAGCACCGCCTGCTGCGATCGATCGAGCAGGTGACGAAGCAGACGATCGAGGTGGCCACGGTGCCGACGGTGGCCGACCTTCGGGCGCGCCGTCTCGAACTGACCTCCGCGGCCCTGCGCGAGCGGCTCGCCGCGGGAGACTTCGACGACGTCCGCGTGGTCGTCGAGTCCCTGTCCGACGAGTTCGACGTGGTCGACATCGCAGCCGCGGCCGTCAAGATGGCCCACCTGGCCACGATCGGCGACGGCGAGGAGCGCGAGATCGCGGCGCCAGCGGCCGAGGCCCGTGACGCGCGCGGCCGCGAGCCCCGGGGCCCGCGGCGCGGCGACGACACCGGCGCACGCATCTTCGTCAGCGCCGGACGCGCCGCCGGCATCCGGCCGGCGGACCTCGTCGGCGCGATCACCGGCGAGACCGGCGCACCCTACGGCGCGATCGGCTCCGTCCGCATCTCGGAGAACTTCTCGGTCGTCGACGTGCCGGAGGCCCTGGCCGACGAGATCATCGCGAAGATGCGCGGCGTCGTGATCAAGGGCAAGAAGGTGCTGGTCCGCCGCGACCGGGAGACGCGCTGATGGGCAGGAGGGCCCGACGTCCCGCCCGGCCGGCTCGCCGCGTCGAGGTCCCGCCCTACTTGCAGACGAAGTTGCGCGCGTCGTCGGTGCTGCCCCGGCCCGTGTAGGCGGCCGCCTGCGGGTAGGGACACAGCGGTCGGGTGCGCACCACCTTCCCGTGCTCCACGCGCGACGCGGGCACTGCCCTGGGGGCACGCCCCCGCTCCACCCAGTCGCGCATCACGGCGAGCATGTCGAAGGTATCGGTGCCGGGCCCGCCGTTGCACTCGATCATCCCGGGCACCATGTACAGACGCACCGACCTGGCCGTGGCCTCGCGCCCGACCGTCGCCTCCACGGTGCGGTAGTAGTCGAGCACGGCGCCTGCGGGCACCAGCGCGTTGTTCCAGCCGCCCGACAGCATCAGCTTGCCGCCACGCCGGAGGAACGGCGAGATGTCGGCCTTCGACGCGTTCACGCGGGCCACGTCCGAGCGGTCGGCCAGCGCAACATGGCGGTCGTAGTCGATGGGCGACGTCCGGTAGTCCCACGACGGGTCCTTCAGGATCTCGTCGCGCAGCGTGCCGGTGGCGATGCCGATCGGCGCCGCCGCCTCGGTGAAGAAGGCCCAGTCGAGCTCGCTCCCGGGAAAGAGGCCCGGCCACACGCGCTCGCCGGTGCGCGGGTTGACCGGCCCCTGGTAGATCTTCCGCGCGGCCTCCACCTGGGGCGGCGTCAGGCAGTCGGGCCCGTCACCGGCGCGGCACGCGATCGCGCGCGGGTCGAAGGCGCACCGCGTCGGCTGCTCGAGCAGGCCGTCCTTCACGCCGTCGAGCCGGTCGCACCGGTCCAGCACCGCCTCGTGCAGCACGGAGAGCTTCGCCGCCGGCAGCACCGGCACACCCTCGGGATGGGCGGCCTGCCACAGCCACAACTGGCCGAAGATCTGGCGCGTCAGGTGCGCGGCGTGCCCCCCGACGACGACGCCGTCGTAGTCGGCCGGGTACTGCTGCACCTCGTGCAGCGCCGCATTCGAGCCGCCGCCGCACTCGATCATGTAGGCGTGCCTGGGCGCGGATCCGTAGAACGCGGCCGTCAGCGCCTTGCCCGCGACCGTCGTCTCGTGCATCGCGCGGCCGGCGAAGTCGGTGACCTTCTCGGGCACGCGCATCCACGCCGTGGCGCCTCCCTGGTGCCCCGTGTCGGTGCTGGCCACGGCGAAGCCGTCGGTGAGGCCCACGGCCATCGCGTTGTAGTTCAGCACCCCGCCGAGCCCGTTCGGGCTGGTGCCGCGGAAGTTGCCGTTCCACCCGGCCAGGGGCAGCCACAGCTCCATCTGGATGTCGGAGTCGGCCGACGGCTTCAGCGTCGCCACGACGCGGCAGAACGCCGGCAGCGTCACGTACGCCGGTATGCCGCGGCCGCCGTTGTAGCCGAGTCCCAATCCGGCGGTGTTGGCCGTCACGCGGCCGGGCACGTCGGGCACCGGCCCGAGCGTGCCGGCCAGGGCCGACGAACCGCCGCCCCCGCGTCCGGCCGGATTGTCAGGGACGGCGAAGGCGCCCGCCTCGACGATCCGGGCGAGCGTGACGGCCGTGTTCGGATGCGGCACCGACGCCAGCCGCTCGCAGGCCGCGCGGGGCGCCAGGGGCGCCTGCGCGGCAGCGACGCCGGGCGCCAGCGCCAGCAGGATCAGCAGCAGAATGGAGGTGCGCCACATGGGCGCGGATGATACACCCGCGGGGCGCGGACGCTCAGCCGCGCAGGTGCGGACCGACGGACTGGAGGAGGGTGCCCAGGAAGTCGAAGTCGATCTCCTTCGGCACGCTGAAGTCGTAGCCCTTGGTGAAGCCGATCCACCGGCCGAAGACGATCACCGCGGTCCAGATCAGCAGCGACACGGCCCCGGCCGCGCGGGCGCGCGCGGGCACCGGGTTCGCGGTGTCCCAGGCCGCCACCGACCGCAGCAACGTGAACTCGAACACCGCCATGTTGACGCCGGCCAGCGCCAGCGACGCCAGCTTGAGGCCGAAGGCCGTGTTCACCACGTAGGTCGTCGCGTTCGGCAGGAACATGAGCACGCCCGTGACGGCCGCGACGCCGAACGCCGCCCACGTGTAGGGCAGCAGTTCCCGGAACACGCGGGTGAACGGGCGGCTGGCGTCGCGCAGGCCCAGCAGGCGGAGGTCGATGATGGCGATCGTGCCGAACACCACCGCCACCGCCATGACGTGGATGGACTCGATGACGGGCAGCGCCCGCAACGAGCCGCGCATCCACTCGCTCAGGCTCGACGCCTTGAGCGCCTCGGCGATCGGCATCAGATCCAACAGGATTCTCCCTCCCGCCTCACGCGCGCGGAGACAGCGACAGCGGCCCCCACACCTCGACGTCGTACGCGATGGCCCGGCCGAGGAAGATGATGAGCAGCCAGAGCACCACCGTGGCCACGGCGCCCCACTTCGCGGCCGTCGTGGGCCCTGGGTCGCCCCCCGCCGGCCGCCGTTCGACGGACCGGCAGAACGCCGCCGCGCTCACGATGCCGCAGGCGAGCAGCCCCATCTTCACCCAGAACGACAGCGACATCAGCTCCCGCACCGGCTCGCCGACGATCAGCACGAGGCCGGTGGCCGCCAGCACGAGGATCCCGTTGCGGATCCACGGCACGAACCGCTCCAGGACCGCCGGGAGCGGCTGGTCCGTGCGCACCCGCCCCAGGACGCGCAGGGCGATGGTCAGCAGCGAGCCGAACACCAGGGCGATGGTGACGATGTGGATCGACTGGACGGTGGGGATGATCCAGTCAACGCTCTGAATCGTGACGCTCAGGCGCGTTGACTGGAGCCACTGGGCGAAGCCGTGTACCACGCAGCGCGCTCCGGGGCTACGAGTCCGTCGCGACCGGCAGCTTGCCCGTGCCGATGGCGACGTGGCCCTCGACGCTGTCGCAGTGCTTGCCGGCCTTCGGCGGCGTGTTGGCCGGGCACTTGAAGAGCGGCGAATCGCCCCGGTCGCCCGCGGGCTCGCCGCTGCGCAGGGGGTGCAGGCCCACGCTCATGATCGTGCGCGGCGGGAACGCATTCACCGAGATCCCCTGGCGGGCCGCCTGCGCCGAGCCGGCCATCTCGACCGCCCAGATGATGGGCTCGCCCTTGGCATTGCGCAGCACGTTCGTCCGTTCCTCGTTCATCACAGCGAAGAAGATCTGCAGATGATTCACGTCGGGATTGACGCGGACGACGACGCCGGTGAAGACCTTGGTCTTCGCCGAGTCGAAGATCGAGAACGAGTGGTGCGCGTGCACCGGGGCCACCGTCGCGGCCGACGCCGCCAGCAGCACGGCGCCGAGCACCGCCCGCAGGAGGCGCCTGACCCGCGGCCTAGCGGTTGCTGTTGCTGAAGTCGAAGATGTCATCATTGCGGGGCTTCTCCATTCCCTTCTCATTGTACTTCTCCCACATGTGGGCCCACGGCCGGCCGAAGATGTCGAGCACTTCGTACTCGAACGTCGCGCCGGGCGAGAGCGGCGTCGCCTTCCCGTTCACCGGGAAGATCGTCTGCACGCACTCGATGTAGGTGTAGGGGTCGCCCTGGTCAGGCCCGCTCAGCTTGTTCAGGTCGCGGACGATCCGCAGCGGCTCCACGAAGGCCTCGGGGTCGTAGAGGAGGGCCTCGTGGGTCAGCCCGAGGAAGGTGCCCGACGCGTCGCGGCGCGGCGAGTAGATCTCGATCGACTGCATCTTGCTCGAGTGCTCGAAGGTGGCGTGCGTCTTCCAGCCCTGGACGTTCGACGTCCAGGTGACCAGCACGTCGCCGTCCCAGAACCCGATGGTCTCGCCGTACCAGCGCGGCACGTCGGCGCCGAGCCGCGGCACCGCGCCCTCCATGTTGAACTGGCGCCCGACGTAGACGTTGGTGACGAAGTTGCGCGCCACGCCCGTCATCAGCTGCACGAGCTCGGGCGTCACGATGATCTGGTGCTCGCCCACCGCGGCCGGGTGCCACCGGCGCATGAAGCCCTCGGGCCAGCAGTACTGCGACGGCCAGTGCGCCACGTTCGAGTTGCCCTGGTGGAAGTGCTCCTGCACGGTCCGGGTCTGGTACTCCGGCGTCAACAGCGACAGTACGGTCGAAATCTGGACCTTCTGCATGAAGAACCAGGTGTCGTTGCCCGCCGCCGCCGGACGCTGGTAGCGGCCCGTCCACTCGCCGGGCACCGTCGCGTAGGTGTGCTTCGTGGGCCCGCCCTTGGCACGCGCCTCGGCGAGCAGCGCCTCGTAGTGCGCCTGCGCGGTCTTGAACGGATACGGGCTCACCAGCGCCGAGCGCGGCATGTCGCGGTCGCAGTACCCCCACGCCGCCGTCGCCGGCCCCTTGGGGCCGATGATCTCCGTGCCGTTGGCACCCCACTGGGCCTCGAGCGCCGCGCCGGCGTTGCAGCGGAAGTACCGCTTGTCGCTCCAGAGCGCGCGGTCCTTGTAGAAGTCCTTGGTCGTGAAGATGTCGATCGGCAGCGCGGTGATGCCGGCCGGCGTCGCGCCGTCCCGGGCCGATCCGTTGAAGCCGCGCGGGGCGCCGCCCCGGCCGCCCGTCGCGTTCGGCCCGATCGGCTGGAAGTCCCGCGCGTACACCACCGGGGCCCCACGGCCCGCGCTCCTGGCGGCTGCCGGGGCACCGGCCGGCGCGGTCCGATTCTGTGCGGCGACCGACAGACCGATTATCGTGGCCATCACGATGACGCCGGCTGCCCAGACGCGGTTTCTCATCCCTGCCTCCTCACGGCCCCTGCCCGTGACCCGTACACGGTGACGTGGCTTTATGACTGATAGTGAGGGGAAGGTCAATAGTGGGCGCGCTCAGGCCACGCCGGCGTCGTGGACGACGCGGCCGTCGACGACCGTCAGCGCCGCCCGAATCTGCCTGATTTCGGCGTCGGGCACCCTGAAGTAGTCGCGATCCAGCACGACCAGGTCGGCGAGCCTGCCGGCCTCGATCGTGCCGAGCGTATCGTCCATCCGGAGGAACCAGGCGTTGTGGCGGGTGAAGGTGCGCAGCGCCTCGTCGCGCGTCAGGTGCTGGCCGGGGTTGACCTGGTCGCCGAACGAGTTCAGGCCGGTGACGGCATAGTGAATGTGCAGCCAGGGATTGAGGGGCGCGATGTGGGCGCCGTCGCCGTGGATGCCCGCCTGAATCCCGTGGTCGAGGATCGTCCGGAACGGCGGGCCCGCCACCACCTTCGGATCGGACGAGGTCACCCAGCGGAACGCGCCCATCTGCACGCCGCACCCCAGGTTCTTCAGCCGCGTCAACAGGTCGGCCGTCACCTCGGGAACGTGATGCACGCACCAGCGGAGCTGAGTGATCGGGAACTCCCGGTTGACGGCCTCCCACGAGTCGACGACCTGCTGCAGCCCGGCCAGGTTCTGCACCGCGTTCTCGTTGCGCCAGCCCGCCTGCGCCACCAGCCGCTGCGCGTCGCGCCAGGCCTGTCCCGCGCCGAGCGGCGCGGCCCACTCTCCGATCGAGCCGGTGCGCAGCATGTCGTCGCCAAAGAACTGGAACGAGTTGCGCAGGCGCTCGTGCAGCTCCGGCAGCGCCGGATCGGCCTGGTTGTGCAGGAAGTTCATCTGCAGGCGCACGGTGGCCCGGCCCTCTCGGTGGAGCGCGATCCACTGGTCGTACATCCGGTAGTGATCCAGGTTCGACAGGATCTGGTTCGGGTGGAGCGGCCCCGGCGTCGGGAACAGCACGTCGTCGAGGTGCGCCGTCAGCCCGACGCTGGCCGAGTAGGCCATCGCGTCGAGGGCGCTGCGGCGCTTGTCGGCGTCGGTCTGCAGCCGGCGCAGCAGGAACAGCGCACTGGCCGAGGGGCCGCCGCCCGTGAAGCCGGCCGCGGCGATCGCCCCGGCGGGCGAGACGGCCACCTTCCTGATGTCGGGGTGGACCGGCGCGCCGGCGTCCATCGCATCGAAGTACTTCTTGCCGAGCGAATTCGTGACGGCCGGCCCGGTGAAACGCTCGTAGAGCAGCACGGGCCGGTCCGGCACGGCGGCGTCCAGTTCCTGCAGCGTGGGGTGCCGGTGTTCGGCCCACTGGTTGGGGTGCCAGCCGCCCATCGAGGTGATCCACTGCCCCTCCGGCACGTCCTTGCGGCGCGCCGCCAGCGCCTGCTGCACGTCCTTCAGGCTGGTCGTGTTCTCGAGGGGCGTGTGGTAGCCGGGCCGGTTGGCCAGGCTGACGATGTGGACGTGCGGCTCGATCAGCCCCGGCACGACGGTGCGGCCCCGGAGGTCGATCACGCGCGCGCCGGCCGGACGGGGCACCCGGTCGCCGACGGCCGCGATGCGGTTACCGCGGATCGCGACGCTGCGCACGACGCGATTGCCGCCGTCGAACGTGTGGATGCGGCCGTTCGTCAGGACGAGGTCGCCGGGCGGCGGCGTGGCGCCCGCCCCGCGTCCGGCGCCCTGTGCCTGCAGCGCCTGATCGCCATTGGCCGCGGCCATCGCCGCGCCGGCGGCGGCGATCGTGCCCAGGAACTGTCGACGTGACGCGCGCGTCGTGCCTTTCGTGTTCCCCATGCGGCCTCCTGAAGGGACACAGTATGGCCCAGCCTGGCCGTCCGTCACCCGGCGGCGGCCGCCGGGGCTCAGGGGACCGTGCGACAGGCATCGGGCCACCCGACCTCGCACGCGCGGGCGTAGAGGGCCGACGCCGACGTGGCGGCGAGCGGGCCCTTGCTGCCGCGCAGCAGCAGCGGGTAGTCCTCGAGCGTCGGCGGGCCCGTCCGCGCGCCGCCGTCCAGGGCGTTGGCACAGGCGGGCTCGAAGCCGCGCCCGCACCCTTCCTGCCACGACGCCAGCGCGGCGATGGCCTCGTCGTGACGCGCCGCGCGGCGAATCCCGAGTTCGTTGCAGGCCCATCCGGAGCCGGCGCGGCACAGCGTGGCCTCCATCTCCTCGGCGTGCGGGCACGCCCTCTGGCTGCCCGCGGCACAGGCCTGCTGCCAGAAAGGAAGGAACTGGCCCCGGTGATCGTCGCCCACCCCGCCGGCTGCGCCGATGGCCAGGAACACCACCGCCCACAGCCCCGCGTAGGCGGCGTGCCTGGCGCGTCCGGCGGCCGGGCCGATGCGCCCGGGGCTGAACCGGCGCAGCGCCGGCCAGGCGGCCACCCGGTCGATCGCCTTCACGGACAGGTTCATCAGCGGCACCTGCAGCAGCTTGTCGTAGAAGGCCGGCAGGCCGAGGGCGACGAGCAGCGCGTAGAGCCCGACGACCGTCAGTCCGTACGTCGCACCGAAGATCAGTCGCCCGAGCTCCGACCGGGGCGACGTCGACGGATCGGTGAAGAGCAGGTGCATGCCGAGGAAGACGGCAATCGGCACGTACGAGTCGAGGAAGAAGTAGGTGCCCGTCGCCGCGAACCAGGCCAGCCCCCACAGATACGTCGTCACGACGGCCGCGAGCGTCATCGGTGCCACGCCGAAGAGGATCTGGCCGGGCAGGCTGACGAGGAACAGGAACGGGTAGATGTGCGGGGGGAAATACTGGGTGATCGCGATCTCGCGCCCCACGGTGGCATCGGTTGAGCCGGTGGCGAGCAGGCCCACCGACATCACCGTCAGCGCGAACGCGGAGGGATTGAAGACGTGCGTGCGCCGCCCGTCACGCTCCCACTGCAGCAGCGCCTTGGCCGTGAACGCCACGGCGAGCATCACGAACTGCCACGCGAACCACTCGGGCCGGAACCAGAGGAAGAGATTGGTGCTGAAGACGATGGGAAACGGTCCGAAGCCCAGCGCGTACGCGTCCCGCCGCCACCAGGTCAGCAGCAGGTCGAAGGCATACGCGAACAGCAGCTGCGCCAGGAGGAGGGGGAACGCGTCGTAGACCGGGCGCCAGTGCCAGCCCCAGTACAGCAGGATGGAGAAGTGCGCGCACGCCTGGACGTAGTGCTGCGGCCGCAGCGACACCGTGAGGGTGAGCGTCCGGGGCCGCCGCGCCACCCGGACGAGCAGCGCGGCATGCCAGGCCATCAGGAGCACCGCGGCGCCGGCCAGCGCCCACGCGAGCGCAGGCGTCCGGCGGCCCGGCCCGGC
This sequence comes from uncultured bacterium, assembly GCA_963923455.1. Classification (GTDB taxonomy): domain Bacteria; phylum Acidobacteriota; class Vicinamibacteria; order Vicinamibacterales; family UBA2999; genus CAWULT01. The sequence goes on along the minus strand of CAWULT010000064.1, from coordinate 6,667 downwards.
CAACGAGAGCGTGACGAGCGCCGCCGCGAACAGGGACGGCAGTGCCACCGCCGGGGGCGGTGGCACCCGCAGGCTCACTTGATCTCGTACGGCGCGCCGGTGCCCGAACTGCCGAGAAACAGCTTGCTGCCGTCCTTCAACGTGATCTCACGGCCGTTGGCGCGCTTCGTGCCGTTCTTGGCGCGGTAGCCGTCGACGACGACCTCGGTGCCGGCCTTGAGCGACTGCTTGTTGGCGCCGCGCCGGAACAGCACGTTCGGGGTGCCTGCCTCGATCGCCCACGGCTCGATCTTCCCGTCAGCCGTCTTCACGTCCACGTGAATCCACACGTGCGGGTTCACCCACTCGACCTTCGAGACGGTTCCCTTGAGCACCACCGGCTTCCGGGAGTCGAACTCCGCGGCAAATGCGTGATGGGCCTGCACCACCGGGCGCCCCAGGACGAGGCTGGCCACCGCCATGCCCAGCACGCCCGCGATGATTCGCTGCTTCATAAACGACTCCTCCGGAACACTACTTCCTGAACCACGCGTAGAACTCGTCACCCTGCGGCACCTTGCGCTTCACTTCGATCGACATCGTCTCGCCTTCCCACTTGGTGACGAGCGGCGTCTTGCGCAGGCCCCCGTACATGAACTCCTCGACGAACTCGATGCACTGGTACTCGAGCAGCTGGGCGTTGGGCTCCATGCGCCGGTAGAGCGGCATGGCGATGCGCCACGGCTTCGTGAAGACGTTGGGGTCCTCCATCGTCGCCTCGTACCAGATCACGTCCGGCGTCAGCAGGTTGAAGCGCTCGGTCACCTTGAGCGCGTCGCTGTGGAAGTTGCCGGCGCGGTCGAACCAGGTCTTGTCGTTGAAGTTGTTGACCGTCACGACGAGCGTGTCGCCCTCCCACCGCCCGACCGAGTGCCCCATCCAGCCCTCGGCCGGCGGGTCCTCCACCTTGTCCAGGTGGATCGTCCGGGCCGTGTTCGTGAAGGCGTAGGCGATGTGCACCTTGTTCGTGCTCTGCGTGATCTCGAACGGGTACGGCATGTACATCGCGCGCGGGATGCCCGGCAGGTAGCACTTGAGCTCCGGATCGCGGTCGATCCAGTGCTCGGCGTTCGCCTTCTTGATCGCGAGCGCCTCGGGCTTGTACGGGATGACGCCGTCATCCTGGACGACGCCGAGCGAGCCGGGCACGCCCGCGGCCGCACCGAGCGCGACGACGGGCGCCGCGGGCACCTTCGTGTACTCGAACGGATAGACGCCCTGCTGCATCACCATGCCGGGGCGCGCGGCGTGCGCCTCGAGGTCCCAGTGGGCCTCGTTGGCCGCCTGCCAGATGCCGCTCATGTTCGGCTTGTCGCCGACCTTGGCGGCCCGCTGCGGCAGCTTCGGCAGGGTGGGGGCCTGCGCCTGCTGGCCGGACGCGCTCGACATCGACAGGGTGACGACGGCCGTCACGGCCGATGCGGCCACGGCCACGGTGACCAGTGTGCTGATCTGCTTCAGAGTCATGGACGGCAGCCTCACTGGAGCGGGTTGGATTCGCCGCCGATGAAGTCGGTGGCGTTGTCCCGGGTGTCGGGGCGCGGACCCTTGCCCTCCGCGTACTCCTTCTCCGCCAGGCGCGCGTTCAACAGGAGCGCCGGGAACGCGTAGTTGCCTTCATGGCACCGCGGCTCGTAGTAGATCCGGTTGGCCTCGTCGCTCTGCTTGCTCAGGTCCATCTGGATGGTCCACGGCCGGGTGAACACCGTCGGGTCCTCCACGGTCACCTTGTACTCGAGCGTCGTCGGACCGGTGCGGGTGAAGCGCTCGATCAGGTGCTTGTTCTCGCGCGACCCGAACGAGTCGAGCTTCGGCGTGAAGTTGGTCGTGTCGACGACGAGCGTGTTGCCCTCCCAGTGGCCCCGCGCGTCCCCCGACAGCAGCCGGATGCTCGACGGCAGGTGCGGCGTGCCGTTCATCACGATGTTGCGCTGGAAGCCCTGGCCCTGGCCGGTGTCGTAGAAGATCGAGATGCCGCCGGGCGTCTGCACGATGCGCTGGAAGTTGCCGCCGAACGGCGTCGGCATGTCGGGCAGCTGGCCGACGATGCAGCGGTCGCCGAGGCTGCCGTCCTCGGGACGATCGTGCCGGTTCATGCGGCCCGTGTTGTAGCGGGCCGGGATCTCGCCGAGCCGCGGGGAGGGGCGCGGGTCGTACTTGCCGCCCCGGCAGCCCGCCAGCTGCTTCTTGCACGTCTCGGTGGCCTGCAGCAGCGACTGCCGGAACTCGCGGTCGGCGGCGTTGCGCGCCTGGGCCTCCTCCGTGAGCGGCGGAATGCGCCCGTCCGGCGGGTCGATGATGAGCGACGTCCGGGGACCGGTGCGCTTCACGGTGTTGAAGACGGCGCTGTAGGCGCCGGCCACGTCCTGTTCGGACCCGCGCTCGACACGCTTGTCGCGCCCCATCAGCGCCGCGCGCTCCTTGTCGAGCTGCGCCCGCTCTTCCTCGGTGAAGGTGGCCTTGTCCTTGTACCTGGCCGGCCGCTGCAGCGGCGTGTCGGTCTCGAGCGTCCAGATGCCCTGCAGATCGGGCTCACCCCACGGCGTCATGATGCCGCCGCCCCCGGCCGCCGGTGTCGAACCGCCGTTCGACCCGCAGGCAGCGGTCGACAACCCGCCAGCCAGCACGACAGCTCCCGCCGCCGCCCACATTCCACCTCGCATGCTCATCTCCTTCGAGCTCCGCACCCGGCCCGTCACGGGCGCTGGGAGGTCTATCGTTGCGCGAAACGTCCGGAAGGTACCACAGTCGCCTGGGGTGCGTAGCCTTACCAATTCGAGCTAGCGCGGAGCCACGGCCCGGGCAGCGGGACCCAGCCTGGGGGCCGGCCCAAACAGGCGTCCGTGGCCGCCGGGCCCCCGTCGCCACGGGCCGGGACGCGTTCCGCTATTCGAGCGCGTAGGCGTTCAGTCCGGTCGTCATCACGACCACGTACTGCTTGCCGTTCGACGCCATGTACGTCATCGGCGTGGTGTGGCCCTCGGCGTCCATCCGGGTCTCCCACAGCAAGGCGCCGGTGCGCGAGTCGAACGCACGGAACCGCCGGTCGATCGTGCCGGCGATGAACACCAGGCCCCCGGCGGTGGCCATCGGCCCGCCCTGTCCGAAAGCGCCCGTGTTCTTGATACCCTTCGCCTCGAGCTCGTCGCTCGTGCCGAGCACGACCTTCCAGGCGATGTCGCCCGTGTTGGCGTCGACGGCCATCAGATGCGCCCACGGCGGCGGCTGGCACGGCAGGTTGGTCTGCGGGTTCCAGAACCGCGCGTTCACGGTGCCCCGGCCGAGCGGGCTCACCCGGCGGTAGGCCACCTGGTCGCCCTCGGGCGTCTTCTCCATCTTGCCCAGTCCGCCGACGTCGCGCGAGTTGACGAACACGTAGTTGGTGGCCGGGTCCACCGCGACGCCGCCGAAGTTGGGACCGCCCTGCTGGCCCGGGAACACGATCCGGTACTCCCGGCTGCTGTAGGGGGTGTAGGGGCCGAGGTTGTGAATGCCCCCGATCTGCGCCACCAGATCCCGGCAGAACTTCTCGTGCCCTGGCTCGCCGGTGAAGATCTCGTCCGGCTGGATGCCGAGGCGCGACAGCGGCGGCGGCTTGAGCGGAAACGGCTGCGTGGGCCACGTGGCCTCGCCCGGGATGTCGCTCTGCGGCACGGGCCGCTCCTCCACCGGGTAGACCGGCTTGCCCGTCTCACGGTGCAGGAAGAACATCAGGCCCGACTTGGCCACGGTGACGACCGCGGGAATGCGGCGGCCCCGCTGCACGATGTCGACCAGGGCCGGCGTGGCGGCGTTGTCGTAGTCCCACACGTCGTGGTGGGTCAGCTGGAAGTGCCAGCGCACCTTGCCGGTGTTGGCGTCGAGCGCGACGACCGACGACGAGTACAGGTTCGTCTGCGCGCGCGCCCCGCCGTAGTACTGCGCCGCCGGCTGCCCGATGGGCAGGAAGATCAGGCCGCGCTGCAGGTCCACGGACCCCGAGCCCCAGTTGCCGGGCGAACCCGCCGTCTTCCAGTAGTCCGCGGGCCACGTGTCGTAACCCGGCTCGCCCGGGTGCGGAATGGTGTGGAAGGTCCAGACGAGCTTGCCGGTCCGCAGGTCCCAGGCCCTGACGTCTGGGGCCGGCCCGTCGGGGTTGTCTTCCTGCCCGCGCGATCCCGTGATGATCAGGTTCCGGTAGACGATGCCGGGCGATGGCAGCGTCACGGGCATGTTCGGGAAGCGGTCCGCGACGCCGGCGCGCAGGTTGATGGAGCCGCCGTCGCCGAACGACGTCACCGGCATGCCCGTCCGGGCGTCGAGCGCCCGCAGCCGCCCGTCGGTCGTGCCGGCGAGGATGAGCGCCACGTGCGTACGGTCGCCGGGCCAGTACGACACGCCGCGCGTCGGCGCGCCAGCCTGGCCGAGGTCGTGCTTCCAGATCTCCTTCCCGGTGGCCGGGTCGAGCGCGACGATCGACCGGTCGCCCGTCGGCGTGTAGAGCACGCCGCCGACGACGATGGGGATGGCCTGGCTGCGCGGTCCCACGTTGGGGTTGGCGGAGGCCGGCGGCCGCACGCCGTACTGCCAGGCCAGCTTCAGCCGTCCGACGTTCTCGCGGTTCACCTGCGTCAACGGCGAGAAGCGGCGGCCCTGCGGGTCGCCGTCGTAGGTCTCCCATCCGGCGGACCTCGCCGCCCCCTGACCCAGCAGGCTCGCACCGGCCAGCACCCCGAGCAGACACACCCACAGCGGCTTCATGACGTCATCTCCAGTCGGCGCCGCCACCCGCAGGGCGGGCGGCACGTTGCCGGGGCACTGTACCCGAGTCCGGCGCCCGGTGACTACCGCCTTTGGGTGGGTGTCCCGCTGGCCCGGATCGCGGGTACCATCCCCTCCGCGAATCGCCCTGACGGCGGAGGAGGCCTGACGATGCGTGTGCCGGTAGCGACCCTGGCGGCAATCCTGTACGCGGCTCTCGCGTGGGCCCAGTCGCCCGCGCGTACCACGCTGGACCTCTACCTGATCGACGTCGAGGGCGGCAACGCCACGCTGATCGTCTCCCCGGCCGGCGAGACGATGCTGATCGACACGGCCAACGGCGGCGCCGCGGCCGTGCGCGACACCGACCGCATCATGGCCGCGATGCGCGACGCCGGCGTCACGCAGATCGACCACCTCGTCACCACACACTTCCACACCGACCACATCGGGGCCATGCCGGAGCTGGCGGGCCGGGTGCCGATCCGCCACTTCATCGACCCCGGCCCGAACGTCGAAGCCCGGATGAACGAGTTCGTGCAGCAGATCTACCCGCCGCTGTACGCCAAGGGGACGCGCACGATCGCGAAGCCGGGCGACAGGATTCCAATGAAGGGCCTCGACGTCCGCGTGCCCACGGCTGGGGGCGCCGCCATCAAGTCGCCGCTGCCGGGCGCGGGCCAGGCCAACCCTTACTGCGCGACGTTCACGCCCCAGGCACCCGACACGACCGAGAACGCCATGTCGGTGGGCACGCACATCACCTTCGGCCGCTTCCGCCTGCTCCACCTGGGCGACCTGACCTGGAACAAGGAATTCGAGCTGATGTGCCCGTCGAACCCGCTGGGCACGATCGACCTGCTCGTGGGCTCCCACCACAGCCAGGCCATCTCGAACAGCGAGGTGCTGGTCCACGCGATCGAGCCGCGCGTCGTGCTGATGAACAACGGGATCCGGAAGGGCGGCCAGCCCGAGGCGATGCGGGTGTTCCACTCGGCGCCCGGCGTGGAGGACATCTGGCAGCTCCACTTCTCGCAGTTGAGCGGCCAGGAGTACACCGTGCCCGGGCTGTTCATCGCGAACCTGGTGGACAACCAGCCCGGCGAGATGCCGATTGCGCCGATGACGTCCCCGGCGCGGGGCTCCGCGGGGCCGGCGCCGGCGCCGGCCCCCGTGCACAACGGTCCGGCGTTCTGGTTGAAGGTGTCGGCCCGCAACGACGGGTCGTTCACGGTGACGAACCAGCGCAACGGCTTCAGCAAGTCGTACGCGGCACGCGGCCGCCGCTGAGCGCGGCGGCGGGCAGGACGGGGACCGCGCCTACCGGCCGCGGTCCTCGCCGTTGACCTTCTCGAACACCCGCTCCGGCGGTGGCAGCCCCTTCTTCGCGTTCTCGGCGGCCTGCCGTTCGTAGACGCGCTCGCCACTCATCGAATTGGCCACCGAGCGGTTGCCTTCGTGGCAGGCGTACTCGAACAACTCGTAGCCGGGCTGGCTCGTCAGCGTCATCCGCAGCGTCCACGGCGCCACGTAGGTCCGCGGGTCCTCGAACCGCAGCTCGAACTCGACCATCTCCGGGTCGATGCGCCGGATCCGCTCGGTCATCTTCATGGCCTCGCTGAACCGGGCCCCACCGCCCGGAATGGCCATCCGGTCGGTGAAGTTGGTCGTCTCGATGACGAGCGTGTCGCCCTCCCAGTGCCCGCGCGAGTCGCCCATCAGCTGGCGCAGGCCGCTACGCAGGTGCGCGCGCCCGTCGAGCGGGATGATGCGCGGCTCGTGCACCATCTCGTGCAGGATGATCACGGCGTCGGGCGTCTGCATGATCCGCGTGCCGTTGCCGTACACGACGGGCAGCCACGAACCGGCCAGGCCGCGCGTGACGCAC
>CAWULT010000063.1:0-25878 GCA_963923455.1 uncultured bacterium | reverse complement strand
CTCGTGGGCTCGGAGATGTGTATAAGAGACAGGTGCTGCCGGAGCACCTGAAGACCGGGGACATCGTCGAGTACGTGTCGCGCGAACTCGACTGGGTCAAGGGCCAGCTGGTCTAGACCGGATCACTCACGGGGCGGCGGCCTGCGGCCGTCGCCCCGCTTGCCTTTCGCCGCTGCTCCCGTTCCAGCGGTTCGCGCCATCTCATCCCCGAGCCCGCCGCGCGTACGTGACAACCCAACCCGGCCCGTGCGCAGGAGGGCCAAAGCGGCGCGGGCGCCGGGTGTGCGGAGAACGATCGTATGAGGGGGGAAGTGGGGCGGGTGACGGGTCTCGAACCCGCGACATCCGGATCCACAATCCGGCGCTCTACCCCTGAGCTACACCCGCCGTGCGAGAGAACACTGAATTTTAGCACGGCTTGAGGCCGTGGCGGGATCAGGGATGGCGCTGGAGGGCATCGTGCGCCTCGCAGTCCACCAGTGCGCCGCCCTCGAGGCGGACCCGCATCGGATGCAACCGGCCCGTCTGGCCCGTCTTCGCCTCGTACATCGACTTGTCGGCCCGCGAGAGCAGTTCGTTGGCGAGCTGGCGCGCGATGAGCCTCCGCTCGGCCACCGGGCCCATCAGCAGACTGACGACGCCGACGTCCACGTTGACGCGGGCCTCGGCCAGCCGCTCGTCCTCGTTCGCCCAGGCGTGGCTGCCGACCGACTCGCGGAACCGCTCCGCGATGACCCACGCGTCGTGGGGCCGGTCGAGGTCCGGGATCAGGAAGCAGAACTCGTCACCGCCGAAGCGCGCGTGCAGCTCGTGGCCCTCCTGGACGTCGGACGATTCCTGGGCCATCAGGTCGTTCGACCGGATCTGCTCGCGCAGCAGCCGGGCCACGCGCTCGATGATGCGGTCACCGACCGCGTGGCCGAACGCGTCGTTGAAGGCCTTGAACGACGTGATGTCCGCGAGGCCGACCGCGCACCACCGTCCGCGCTGCTCGACGGCGAGAAAGGCCTCGAGCTGCTCGACGAAGCGGCGGAAGTTCATCAGCCGGGTCTTCGGGTCGCGGTGGACGCGATCCGTCAGCTCGGCCACGAGCGCCTCGAAATACTGCGTGATGCTGGCGATGGCGGCCTCCCGCGCCGCCAGCTCGTCGCGCATCTGGCGCATGCGGTCGGCGAATCCCGCGGACATCACCTGCAGGGCTTCCTGCTTGCTCTGGTGCCAGCGGCGATCCTGCCGGAGGAACACCCCGTCGAGGGCGGCGGCCAGGGCGCGCGCCTGCGCCGCGGGGAGCGCCGTGTGCCGGCGGATCCAGTCACGCAGCTCAGGCAGCGTTTCCGGCGGCGGGGGAGGCGTGAGAGCAGTACGTCGTCGGGGCATGGCAGGGCGGTCGATTCACGCCGGGTGTCGGACTGGCTCCAGCCTCGGTGGTTACAAAGGGCATGCCGAGGCGCCCTGGCGCGGTTCCGGCGCAGTTCCGCTCCGGCGGCGGCGGCGTGCAACCGGAACGTGACTCAGGATGCAACGCGCGCGGACAGATGTGCGCGCAGGCGCGCCGTCGGCAGGCTGTGGAGCCGCTGGGGTCGTTCGTCCCGCGGAGCCGGCCGCGGACGTGCGATACACTTTCGTCGTCGGGTTGCGCCCGTAGCTCAGTCGGATAGAGCACCGGCCTTCTAAGCCGGGGGTCGCAGGTTCGAGTCCTGCCGGGCGCGCCACCCTGGAACGCGCCGATCACCGCGAGGTGTCCGAACGGCGCGGCGACCGATCCCGCCAGCCACGCCCGCGCGGCGTCCGTACCCGCTCAGGGCAAATCGGTATAGAGTGTCACCCGTCTCCGTGCGGGGCTGCCGCGCGATCAACCGTCGAGAAGGAGCGAAAGACTATGTGCGATCAGGATCATTACGAGGAGGATCTGCTCGAGTACGAAGCGCGCGGGATGGTGACGCGGCGGCAGTTCGGCGTCCTCCTGGGCGCCGGCATGATGATGGCGCTTCCGAAAGTGGTGGACGCGGTCACGGTGACCGGCTCGGACGTCACCATCAAGACGCCGGACGGCACCTGTGACGCCTACTTCGCGCATCCCGTGACCGGCGCTGCGCCGGCCGTGCTCGTCTGGCCGGACATCTTCGGCCTCCGGCCGGCCATGCAGGAGATGGCCAAGCGGCTGGCCGAGAGCGGCTACTCGGTGCTCGTCGTCAACCCGTTCTATCGGCAGAAGAAGGCCCCGACCGCCGAGAAGGGCGCGGCCACGCCGATCCCGCAGCTCGTCCCGATGATGCAGGCGCTGACCGAGGCGACGCACACCACCGACGCCAAGGCGTTCATTGCGTGGCTCGACCAGCAGCCGTCGGTGGCGAAGAACAAGAAGATCGGCACCCAGGGCTACTGCATGGGCGGCCCAATCGCGCTCCGCACGGCCGCCACGGTGCCAGACCGGGTGGGGGCCGCCGCCTCGTTCCACGGCGGCGGGCTCGTGACCGATCAGCCCAACAGCCCGCACCTGCAGGTGTCGAAGACCAAGGCACAGTTGCTCATCGCCATCGCGGCCAACGACGACATGCGGTCGCCCAACGAGAAGACCGTGCTGCGGGACACCTTCGCCAAGTCCGGACAGGCGGCGGAGATCGAGGTGTACGAGAACGCCGCCCACGGCTGGTGCCCGCCCGATTCGGGTGTCTACAACCAGCCCCAGGCCGAGAAGGCCTGGAGCCGTCTGCTCGCGCTCTACTCGAAGGCCCTGGCCTGACGATTGGGCGCCACGGGCCTGCGTTCCCGTGACGACGGATCGAAGCAGGGGGTGCGCCCGCCGCGCACCCCCTGTTCCGTTCGTGGATGCCCGCGGAACTGCTCGGCATCGTCCGACGCCTGCTCGACGCGTACCCCACCCCCTGACCCGCTGGTTCGTACGCCAGCCATCGCCGGGCGCGCCGCGCTAAGATAGCGCGCCATGGACGTGCGGATCTTCCCGAACTCACGGCGCCCGGGCGTGGGCCTCAAGCCCAGGCGAGAGGCGACACGGCCGTTGCTGCCACAGCACGCCCGCCATTGCCCCGTGCTCGAATCCGGCAGCGCGCTCGGGTTCGCCGTGTACGCGGCTCTCGAGCCCAAGGAGCAGATCTACGTCGAGTACGAAGGCGAGGGGCGCTACAAGTTCGTCTACTACCTCGTCGCGCAGTCGGGACGACCGACGCCGATCTTCTCCCTGGCGCTCAGCCTCTCGGTCGGCGGCATCGGGATGTCGAAGGAGGAGGTGACGTTCGTCGGGGTCCCGATGCTGCCGAAGGAGGCCGCCCTCGCGGTGTCGCGCGTGTTCATCGTGCCCGAGGATATCGGCACGCCGCCGGGGGCGATTGCGCTGAGGGGCGCGTACAACTTCCAGACGCCGTCGGGCTGGGACACGGTGTACACGCCCGTCTTCAACATGATCGAGCGGCCGGTGGCGCCGATGCTGGTCGTTCGCGTCGAGACAGACTGGTACGCCCACGAGACGGAGTTCCGCTACGTCCTCGAGCCGGGCGAGGGCATCACGATCACGCCCACGGTACCGATCGGGCAGGCGTTCTTCGTGCCTCGCGAGGAGATCACGCTGCGCGACTGCACGGCCGAGGAGATCGACGCGATCCGCCGCGCCCAGGAGGAGTTCAGCCGGCACAAGGCCGCGGCGGCGCAGACCACGTCGTTCGGCCTGACCTACAGTCCGCACTACCTGCGCCAGAGCCGCGCGCAGCGGCCCGCGAAGGAGACCCAGGACGAGTAGCCTCGTGCGCGGAGGTCGGACGAGGGCGCGCCAGGCTCCGCGCCGCTACGGGCAGGTGTCGGCGACCTTGCCGACGGCGGACACGTTGATGCCGGCCGATCCGCCGGCGCCGATCAGCAGACCGCTCACCGACAGCCGCTGGCCCACGAACGGGTCGAGCCGCGTCAGCGCGAACTTGAGCGCCGCGGTGCCGTCCCCGAGCGGACGCGTCGCGTCGCCGGCGTCGACGCCGGACCGCTCGATGCGCTGCGGTGCCGTCATGTTCGTCAGCACCCAGTCCGCGCCGCTCCTCGCCAGGCAGCCCACGACCCGCACGAGCGTGCCGGCTGGCAGTTGGCCGGGGCCGTCCTTCGGAACGATCTGCACGTCGCGGCCCGTGTCGGGTCCGAGCTCGGCCCTTCCGGCCGGCAAGCCGTTGGCCTTGAGCAGGTAGGCCACGATGTCGCTGTAGTCGGACGCCGGCAGGCTCCCCCCGCGCCCGTTCGGCATGCTGGTCGAGACATAGCGCAGCAGGTCCGCGACGCTCTTCTGGGTGAAGCCGTCCCAGAAGGCCTGTCCGACGAGCGTGCGGTTGCCGTCCGGCGCCAGTGAATGACAGGTGGAGCAGTTCTGCCCGAAGGGCGCGATGCCGCGGTCTGCCTGGGCGTCGGTGTATGCGCCCTCCCAGACCGTTCGGGCAGGCGGTGCGGATTGTGCCCCCAGCCACGCGGGGGCGAGCGATGCCAGGTACAGGGCGGTGGCCGACAGCAGCCACCGGCGGTGGGCCGGACGACGAACGGTGGACGACATGACAGGCAGCCTCCTCGTGGACGTGCGCGAATCAGCCGTCGCGAAACGGGTGCGCGTATTGTAGCCAGAGACGGCTCGCGTCTCACCCGTAGACCGGCACCCACATTCCACCCCGGACCGCCGCACCGACGTCGTGCGGTCGCGGCCGGCTGGTCACCTGCCGCTCCCACGCCTCGGTGGCGACGGCGATCGCCACGGCCTGGGCCACGGTGCGCATGCGCGTCGGGGGTGGGAACACGCGCCCCTGCGCGAGGTCGTCGTCGGTGACGCAGTCGGCCAGGGCGGCGGCGGCCGCGTGGAACATCCCGTCGGTGACGGTCCGCGCGCCCGAGACGAGCAGGCCCAGACCGACGCCAGGAAAGACGAACGAGTTGTTGGCCTGCCCCGGCACGTGGGTGCGGCCGTCGAGGGTCACCGGCGCGAACGGGCTGCCGCCGGCGAAGACGGCACGGCCGCCCGTGTGGGCGTACGCCTGCTCCGCCGTGCACTCCGCTTTCGAGGTGGGGTTCGACAGGGCGAACACGATGGGTCGCGGCGTCACCCGCGCCATCGCGGCGAGGACGTCCGGTGTGAAGAGCCCCGGCTGGCCCGAGGCGCCGACGAGCGCGGTCGGCGCGAAGGCGGTGATCACCGGTTCGAGGCCCCGCTCCGGCTGGCGGTCCTGCGCGAAGGGGCGCTTGTGAGCGGGCAGGTCCGCTCGGCTCGTGACGACCAGACCCCGCGAGTCCATGAAGAGGCAGCGGCGGTGCGCCTCGGCGTCCGAGAGCCCGGCACGCTGCATCGCGGCGACCAGGGTGGCGCCGATCCCGAGGCATGCCTCGCCGGCGCCCACGAACAGGACGCGCTGGTCCACCAGCGGGACGCCGGCCAGGCGCCCGGCCGTCAGCAGGCCGGCGAGTCCCATCGCGCCCGTGCCCTGTACGTCGTCGTTGAAGCAGCACAGCGCGTCGCGGTGGCGGGCGAGCAGGCGGAAGGCATTGGCGTTGTTGAAGTCCTCGAACTGCAGGACGACGCCGGGAAACACCCGTCGAACCGCGGCGACGAACTCGTCGACGAACGCGTCGTAGTCGGTGCCCACGAGGCGCGGACGCCGCTCGCCGAGATAGAGCGGGTCGTCGCGCAGAGCGTCGCGGTCGGTCCCCACGTCGAGGGTGATCGGCAGCCCGAGCGCCGGCGGCACGCCGGCGCAGGCGGTGTACAGCGACAGCTTGCCGATCGGAATCCCCATGCCATTGACGCCCAGGTCGCCCAGCCCGAGGATGCGTCCGCCGTCGGTGACCACGATGACGCCCACCGACGGGCGCGGCCACTGGCGCAGCAGTTCGGCGACGCGCCCGCGGTGGCGGAAGGCGGAGAGGTAGAGCCCTCGCGGCCGTTCGTAGATGCGGCTCCACTGCGTGCAGGCCTCGCCGACGGTCGGGGTGTAGACGAGGGGCAGCAGGTCGTCGAGGTGATCGACGATCGTGCGGTAGAAGAGCGTCTCGTTCTCGTCGCGCACGGCGCTGAGATAGCGGTATCGGTCGAGCGGGGCCTGCAGCAGGGGCAGGTTGGCGAGCACGCGGGCGACCTGGTCCTCCAGTGTCTCGACGCGCGGCGGCAGGCCGGCTTCGATGCCGTGCGTCCGCCGTTCCTCGGGCGTCGCGGCGGTGCCCTTGTTCCTCAGGGCGTCGTGCGGACGGTGATGGGGCATCGACGGGCCTCCTGGCCTACCAGCCCGGCAGGAAGTTGAACGCGAAGGTCCAGCCCTTCCGTGGGCGCTCGAACGGGCGCACGGCGTCGAATTCGGCCACCGCGAACCCGAACAGATTGACGCGGAACGCCACGCCCGCCGACGTGACGCCGTTGCGCGCGCCGCCGAGCACGGATGGCTTCTGGCCCCGGCTCCAGGCGACGCCGGCGTCCGTGAAGAGCCCGACTTCGATCGGCACCGGTCCGTACATCGACCGAGACGCGCCGAAGGGGCGCAGCAGGGGGAATCGCAGCTCGACGTTGCCGACGAGCACCCGGCTGCCGAGCAGGCGATCGAAGAGCGGGCAGGTGCTCGTCGTGATCGCCAGGCATTCCGACGTGTCGATCGAGGCGGCCTCGTAGCCGCGGACGAAACCAGGGTAGCCGAGGTAGACCGGGTAGAGGCGGCTGTCCTCGCCGCCGCTGCCGTAGCGGCCGTAGTGCATCGCGCGGACCGCGATCGTGTAGAACGAGACGGGCATCACGTAGCGCCGATAGTCGGCGAGCAGCCCCGTGAAGCGGATCGTGCCCACGACCGGGGACGCCTCGAGACGGTAGCGCTGTCCGGCGATGGGGCTGGTTGCGCCGGTCGCCGACGTGTCGAACACATAGGCGACCGACGACGTGCCGAGCGTGAGCGGCGTGCCGGTGGCGGAGGTCCGGGTGGACGTGTCGTAGATCGCGCCGGTCAGCAGGGAATAGGACTGCGTGGTCACGATCTGGTCGAAGGACAGCCGCGAGACGCCGCCCTGGACCTCCACGCGCCGGGACCGATCGAGCGGATAGGCGAGCAGTCCGGCGGCGCTCTGCTCGGTCTGTCGCAGGAGCACGATCTGGTCGGTCTCGATCACGTCGTCGCCCCGCGTGCCGAGCGTCGAGGTGGCGTAGGCGCCGCTGAGGTATGGAATCTGGGCCCCGAGCACGCCCCAGTTCAGGCGGCGGGTCTGGTTGACGTAGACGGCCTGGCCGCCGAAGTCCTTCGCCGTGGTGCTGCCGCCCCAGGAGGTGACCTGCGCCGCGACTCCGAGCCGGTGGTCTTCCAGCATGTCCGCGAAGGCCAGCGAGATGGCGCCGCCGATCGAGGTGCCGAAGCTGCTGACGCCGACGCCCACCGCGGGCTGGCTGACGCCGACGAGCGAGAGCCGGGGCGAGTACTGCACGGCCGCCTCCTGCGGGCGCGGCGGGAGGCCGTACTCCGCGTTGGCCAGCAGCGACGCCACCTCGGTCGAACGCCGATCGAGGGGCGGCAGCGCCGCTGCCGGAACAGGCAGGACCGGCAGGTCGCCCGCTGCCTGGTCGCCCGGGCCGAGCACGCTGATGTCGTACTTGCCCCGGTCGTAGGTCGTCACGGCGACGTGCCCCGTGCGGGCGGCGACCGAGAGGGCCGGGCTGAGGGCGGTGATGCCGCTCAGCCCCGTGGCGACCGAGGTCAGCCGCACCGGCGTTCCGCCCTCGACCGGTACGCGGTACAGGTTGGTGATGCCATCCCGGTCGGAGAGGAAGTAGATCGCGCCTCCGTCGGGTGACCACTGCGGGCTGATGTGCTTGCCGCGTTCGAACGCCGCCACCGGCCTGATCGCGCCGCTGGCTGGATCGAGCACGGCGAGGCGGAGCGAGCCGATGGCGATCCGGTCGAGGTTCGTCGTGAACCGATCGGTCGCGAACACGAGGCGGGCGCCGTCGGGCGACCAGGCGGGCTGGACATCGGCGAACGGATCGTTGGTGAGGCGCGTCAGCCGCCCGGCGTCGAGGTCGTAGACGAAGAGGTCGGTGAGGCCCTGCACCATACCGGTGAACGCGATGGCGCGCCCGTCGGGCGCCCACGTGGGGTTCACGATCTCGTCGACCTCTGGAACCTTGACTTCCCGAATGCGGGCTCCGGACGTCGCGTCGAAGACGGCGAGCGCTGGATGTCCCCCCGTGACCGTGGCCGCCGCGACCTGGGTGCTCGACGGGTTCCACGCCCCGGCCGAGTAGATGAACTGGACGCTCGAATAGTGCGGGTCGGTCGCGGTGCGGGTCAGGCGCCGCACGATGCGTCCCGTGGCGACCTCGGCGACGTAGAGGTCCATCGAGAAGAAGCTTCGTTCGGAGAGGAATGCCAGCAGGCGCCCGTCGGGGCTGAGCGCCGGTCCCACGTTGATCTCCGCCCCGAACTCCCGGCCCCGGACGACCACACGGCCGGGCGCCTGGCCGCGCGTGGCGGCGAGGACCGGCGCGGTGGCTTCCGTGATCGCGGCGTGCCAGTCGGCCGTGAGCACCGTTGGCGACAGGCCGAGCACCTGCTCGATGGCCGAGTTCGGGTTGCCACTGCCCGCCGCGGCGCGGAGCATCCGGGGCAGCACGTCGTCACCCCAGCGGCCCGCCACGTACGCCCAGAAGGCCTGACCCCAGCGGTACGGAAAGTACTTCGCGTTGCCCAGGTCCTTGACCGTGGGCAGCGTCTCCTGCCGTGCGGCGTCGCGCAGCCACATCGCCGTGTTGGCGTCGACCGGGCCGATCGACAGGTATTCCGCCATCCCCTCGATGAACCAGAGGGGCAGGCGCAAGGCGCCGGCGTTGCCAGGTCCGCCCTCGGGCTGACTGGTCATGTCGAACTGGAAGGCGTGCACGAGCTCGTGTCCGAGGACGTGATCCGTGTCGGCGAGGGGGCCTGCCAGCGGCAGGATGATGCGCCGGCGGACCGATTCGGTGACGCCGCCGGTGCCTTCCGAGATGTCGCCGACCAGATTGGTCTGTGCGAAGTCCGTGTGCGACCCGTACAGCACGAGCGGCTGCCGGCCCTGGAGGCTGTGCTGCAGCACACGCTCGAGCCGAGCGTGCCAGCGTTCCGCCATCCGGGCCGCGATCCGGGCGCCCGACTCTTCCGATGGGTAGTAGTAGACGTCGAAGTGCTCGGTCTCGAGCACCTGGAACGCGAAGTCGTGATAGCGAACCGTGTTGCGGCCGAAGTACTGCGCTCGCGCCGGCACGACGGCCATCGCGAGCTGCGCGACGAGGCCCACGACCAGGCACGGCAGCCAGCGAAGGGGGCGGTTGGTCATGGCACCTCGGGGTTCTCGTGGGGCATCGTGCAATCCGCGAGCCGCTGACGGACGCGCGGGCGGTGCCGGGGTGTTGTGCGGCTCGCGGAATGTTCACCAGTCGTTGGGGACTATTCACGCGAACAGGCGAGGTGCTGCTGCCCCGGATGCCCGGGTGGGGCGGATTCACGACGGACCGCACGCCCGTCAGTCGCCTGGGACCGGCGTGGGCCTTGCACTTCGGCGCGCGGAGGGACGGCGGGCATGACGCAGCAGGAAGGCGGGCGGGCGGCTCCGGCGTATGCCTCCATCGTGAAGCGGCCCGAGACGTGGCGCGTGCCGCCCAACCTGCGGGACTACGCGGCCGTGGTCCGCGACTTCACGTGGGCCGGTGCCCGCACCTTCGTCGATGGACTCCCGGGCGGGGCCGGCCTCAACATCGCGCACGAAGCGGTCGACCGCCATGCGGCCGGTGCGCGGGGCGGTGCCGTCGCGCTCCGCTGGGTCGCCAGGGACGGCCGGCGGCTCGACCTGACGTATGGAGACCTCCGGGCGCGAACGAGCCGGTTCGCAAATGCGCTCGCCGGCCTCGGCGTCGGGCCTGGAGACGTCGTGATGTCGCTGGCCGGCAGGATTCCGGCCCTCTTCGTCGCCGCGCTCGGGGCGTTGAAGGCCCGCGCGGTCTACAGCCCGCTGTTCTCGGCGTTCGGCCCGGAGCCCATCGCCGCGCGCGTGCGCCTCGCCGGTGCGCGGGTGCTCGTGACCACCGACACGCTCTATCGCCGCAAGGTCCAGGCGGTGCGGGCCGAGATGCCTTCCCTGCGACACGTGCTGCTCGTGCGCGAGTCGCAAGACCCGCTGCCGCCGGAGACGACCGACCTGGCGACGCTGCTCGAGCAGATGCCGGAGACGTACGCGATCGGGCCCACCCGGCCCGAAGACCCCGCGCTGCTGCACTTCACGAGCGGGACGACGGGCACGCCCAAGGGCGCGCTGCACGTCCACGAGGCCGTCGTGGCGCACGCGGCGACCGCGTCGCTCGCCCTCGACCTCCACCCGGACGACCGCTTCTGGTGCACGGCCGATCCGGGCTGGGTGACCGGCACCTCGTACGGCATCGTGGCCCCGCTGGTCCACGGCGTCACGAGCATCGTCGACGAGGCGGAGTTCGACGCCGCGCGGTGGTATTCGATCCTTGCGGACGAGCGGGTCACCGTCTGGTACACGGCGCCCACCGCAATCCGGATGCTCATGCGGGCTGGCACGGCACTGGCGCGCGGCCACGACTTCAGCCACCTGCGCTTCCTCGGCAGCGTCGGAGAGCCGCTGCACCCCGAAGGCGTGCTGTGGGGGATCGAGGCCTTCGGGCAGCCGTTCCACGACAACTGGTGGCAGACGGAGACGGGCGGCATCATGATCGCGAACTTCGCCGCGATGGACATCCGCCCGGGGTCGATGGGGCGGCCGCTGCCGGGCGTGGAGGCCGCGGTGGTCCGGCGGACGCCCGATGGCCACGTGCTGCCCGCGGGCCCAGGCGAGGAGGGCGAACTCGCGATCAGGGCCGGCTGGCCGTCGATGTTCCGGGCCTACCTCAACGAGCCCGAGCGATACGCGCGGTGCTTCGCCGACGGCTACTATCTGACCGGCGACCTCGCGCGCCGTGACGCGGACGGTTATTACTGGTTCGTCGGCCGGGCCGACGACGTCATCAAGTCGGCGGGCCACCTGATCGGGCCCTTCGAGGTCGAGAGCGCGCTGCTGGCGCATGCGGCGGTCGCCGAGGCGGCCGTCATCGGCAAGCCCGATCCGGTCGTCGGCAACGTGGTGAAGGCGTTCGTCGCGCTGAAGCCGGGCGTGGAGCCGAGCCCGGCCCTGAACCGGGACCTGCTGGGATTCGCCCGCACGCGGTTGGGCGCCGCGGTGGCGCCGAAGGAGATTGCGTTCGTGCCGGCGATACCGAAGACCCGATCGGGCAAGATCATGCGCCGGCTGCTCCGGGCGCGTGAGCTCGGCCTGCCCGAGGGCGACACGTCGACCATGGAGGTGTCATGAGCGTGGCCCGTCTGAAAGCCATGATGCGTATTCGGCGCTTCGAGGACACGTGCGCGGAACTCTACAGCGCGGGCTTCATCCGCGGGTTCCTGCACCTCTACGTCGGCGAAGAGGCCGTCGCGGTCGGGGTGATGGAGGCGCTGACGCCGGATGACGCAATCGTGGCCACGTACCGTGAACACGGGCACGCGCTGGCCCGCGGCATTCCCGCCACCGCGCTGATGGCGGAGATGTTCGGCAAGCAGGAGGGCTGCAGCGGCGGCCGCGGTGGCTCGATGCACGTGTTCGACGTCGCGCGGCGGTTCTACGGGGGCAACGCGATCGTGGGCGGCGGCATTCCGGTGGCGGTGGGCCTGGCGCTCGCCGACCGGCTGCTGCGCCAGCCGCGCGTGACGGCCTGCTTTTTCGGCGACGGGGCCGTCGCCGAGGGGGAGTTCCACGAGGCGATGAACCTGGCGGCGCTCTGGGCCCTGCCGGTGCTGTTCGTCTGCGAGAACAACCTCTACGCGATGGGCACCCGCGTCGAGCGCGCGCTGGCCAGCACCGACCTGATCTCGAAGGCCGCGGCCTACGGCATGGCGGCCGAGTCCTGTGACGGCATGGACGTGCGATCCGTGGCCGGCGCCGCTGCCCGGGCGGCCGCCCGCGTCCGCGCCGGGGCGCCCAGCTTCCTGGAGTGCCGGACCTACCGCTTCCGGGCCCACTCGATGTTCGACGCCGAGTTGTACCGGGAGAAGGCGGAGGTGGAGGAATGGAAGCGCCGCGACCCGATCGCGTCGCTGTCGGCGGCGCTGGAGGCCGAGGGCGCGCTCACCGCGACGGAGCGTGCCTCGCTCGACCGCGACGTCGCGGCCGAGATCGAGGACGCGGTGGCGTTCGCGCATCGCGGCACGTGGGAGCCGGTGGAGCAGCTGACGCGCGGCGTGTACGCGCGCGAGGCGCGGGCGTGATGCGGACGACCTACCGCGACGCGGCCCGCGCGGCGATTCGTGAGGCCCTGCAGCGCGACCCCCGGGTGTTCCTGATGGGCGAGGACGTCGGGCGCTATGGCGGCGCGTACGCCGTCAGCAAGGGCCTGCTCGACGAGTTCGGCCCGGAGCGGATCCGCGACACGCCGCTCTCGGAGAGCACGTTCGTCGGCGCGGGCATCGGCGCCGCGCTGGGGGGCGCGCGGCCGATCGTCGAAGTGATGACGGTCAACTTCTGCCTGCTCGCCCTCGACCAGATCGTCAACAACGCGGCCACGCTGCGCCATATGTCCGGCGGTCAGCTCAACGTGCCGGTGGTGATCCGGATGGCGACGGGCGCCGGGCGGCAGCTCGCCGCGCAGCACGCCCACAGCCTGGAGGGCTGGCTGGCCCACGTGCCCGGCCTCCGCGTGGTGACGCCCGCGACGATCGAGGACGTGCGCGGCATGCTGTGGACGGCCCTGGAGGATCCCGACCCGGTGCTCATCTTCGAGCACCAGACGCTCTACAACATGGAAGGAGAGCTCTCCGACACGGCCGGTCCGGTCGACATCGACCATGCGGCCATCCGGCGGCCGGGGACCGACGTGACGATCGTCAGCTACGGCGCGACCGTCCACACGTCGCTGCGGGCGGCCGACGTGCTCGCCGGGTCTGGCGTCAGTGCGGAGGTGATCGACCTGCGCACGCTCCGGCCGCTCGACATGGCGACCGTGGAGGCGTCCGCGCGCCGCACCCGCCGGGTCGTCGTCGTCGACGAGGGGTGGCGGAGCGGCAGTCTCTCGGCCGAAGTCGCCGCGCGGCTCACCGAGGCGCTCTTCTACGAGCTCGACGCGCCGGTGTCGCGCGTGTGTTCGGCCGAGGTGCCGATTCCGTATCCGAAGCACCTCGAGGACGCAGCC
Source organism: uncultured bacterium (assembly GCA_963923455.1). Taxonomy (GTDB): domain Bacteria; phylum Acidobacteriota; class Vicinamibacteria; order Vicinamibacterales; family UBA2999; genus CAWULT01. The sequence goes on along the minus strand of CAWULT010000063.1, from coordinate 12,662 downwards.
GTGCCGCAGGTGCCCGCGGTCGTGGCCGCGGCCGCGGCGCTTGCCGGCCCGGCGGGGGCGCGATGACCGAGTTCCGGATGCCGGCGCTCGGGGCCGACATGGAGGCGGGCACGCTGGTCGAGTGGGTGAAGCAGCCCGGTGACGCCGTGCACCGCGGCGACATCATCGCGGTCGTGGACACCGACAAGGGCGCGATCGAGATCGAGGTGTACGCCGACGGCGTGCTCGAGCGCACCGCCGTGGCCGTGGGGCAGAAGGTGCCCGTCGGGACCGTGCTGGCCTACATTCGCGGCGCGCAGGAGTCTGCCGCGGCTGCGCCGTCGGCGGCCGCGGCGCCAGCCCCCGCGGACGAGAAGAAGGCCGAGGCGGCCGGTGCGACGGTGCCGGCGCCGACAGCGTCCGTGGAGGGCCGGCGGGTCACGCCCGGGGCGCGGCGGACGGCCGGGGCCCTGCACATCGACCTGGCCGCCGTGCCCGGTACGGGGCCCGGGGGCGCGGTCACGAGGGAAGACGTCGAGCGTGCCGCGGCGCGCGCCGGCGGGTCGGGCGGCATGCGAGCGGCGATCGCGGCCGCGATGGCCAGGTCCAAGCGGGAGATTCCCCATCTGTATCTGCAGACGGCGGTCGACATGACGGCCGCGCTGGCGTGGCTGGCCCGAGAGAACGCGGCCCGTCCGGTGGCCGAGCGCATGCTGCCCCTGGCGCTGCTGATCACGGCCGTGGCCGGTGCCGCCCGCGAGGTGCCCGCCGTGAACGGCTACTGGACGGCCGGAGGGTTCACGCCGGGGCCCGGCATCCACATCGGCGTGGCGATCGCCCTCAAGGACGGCGGCCTCGTGGCCCCGGCGCTGCACGACGTGGACCGAAAGGACCCGCCGGCCGTGATGCGCGAACTGCGCGACCTCATCACGCGCGCCCGCGGCGGCGGGCTGCGCAGTTCCGAACTGTCCGATCCGACGATGACGGTGACCAGCCTGGGCGATCTCGGTGTCGAGTCGGTCTTCGGCATCATCTACCCGCCCCAGGTGGCGATCGTCGGGTTCGGCCGCGTCCTGGAGCGGCCCTGGGTCGTGGACGGGCGGATCGAGCCGCGTCCCGTCCTCGCTGCCACCGTCTCCGCCGATCACCGTGCGGTGGACGGCCGGCAGGCTGGCCGCTTCCTGGACGCGGTTGCACGACGGCTGCAGACATTGGAGGGGCTGTGACGCGTGCCGACGTCGAAGCCGCCGTACGGTCCGTGCTGTCGGACGTGGCGCCGGAGACGGCTGCCGTGGCCCTCCGGCCCGACGTCCCCATCCGGGATCAGGTCGACCTCGATTCCTTCGACTACCTGAACTTCATCATCGGGCTGCACGAGCGGCTCGGCGTCACAGTGCCGGAGGCCGACTACGGGCAGTTGATGACGCTGGCAGGTGCGGTCGACTATCTGATGGCCCGCGGCGCCAGGCCGGCGGGCCGGACGTGAAGGGCGGCCCGCCGACGGCGACCCGGGCGGATGGCGGGCAGGCCGGCGCGGACGACGTGCCCGGATTCCGGGTCGCGCGAGGAGGCAGGGATGGACGTCTTCGAGCAGTACAAGACGGCGCAGAAGGCGGGGTGGGCGCACTTCGCTCCGCTGCAGATGATCACCACCCAGCCGGCGGCGCGGCTGGTGCGATTCGCCGGCGTGCGTGCGGGCGATCGCGTGCTCGACGTGGCCTGTGGCACCGGCGTGGTGGCCGTCACGGCGGCGCGCGCAGGTGCGGCCGCGACCGGAATCGACATCACCCCGGAACTCGTCCGCGAAGCGCACGAGAACGGGCGCACCGCAGGGGTCTCGATCGACTGGCACGAGGGCGACGTCGAGGCGATGCCGTTCGCGGACGCATCGTTCGACGTCGTGCTGAGTCAGTTCGGCCACATGTTCGCGCCGAGGCCGGAGCGGGCCGTGAGCGAGATGCTGCGCGTGCTGCGCCCGGGCGGCACGATTGCCTTCGCCACCTGGCCCCCCGAGCTGTTCGTCGGCCGGATGTTCGCGCTGGTCGCGCGCTACATGCCCCCGCTGCCGTCGGAGATCGCGCCGCCGCCCGCGTGGGGAGACCCGGCGGTGGTCCGGCACCGGCTCGGCAGCGACGTGCGCGACCTGGTGTTCGATCGCGACACCATGGCGGTCGCCACGCTCAGCCTCGCCCACTTCCGGCGCCTGACGGAGCGCACGGCGGGTCCGGTCCTGCGCCTGGTCGAGATGCTGGGCCAGACAGATCTGGATCGACTCGCGGCGTTCCGGCGTGAATACGACGCACTGGCGGACGAATACTACGACGGCAACGTCCTCAGGCAGGGATACCTGCTGGCACGCGGGCTCCGGGCCGCGGGTCCCTGACCGCGGCGGCAGGGACCGCCGCGACGCCGTTCCGTCAGGCGGCCGGCGCTGCGGGGGTCTGCTGCCGGGCCGTGGCCTTGCCCATGGACTTGAGCGAGACCCTGAGGGGCATGTCGCGGGCCGACGAGTCGAAGTGGACCGTGACGTCGGGTGCGCCCTCGGGGAGGGGGCCGTCGGCGACGAGGATCGACGGCAGCGTGAACTTCGCGGCGCTGCCGGCGGCGGTCAGCGCGCCTTGCACGCGGCCGACGATCACGTTGACGAGTTCTCCCACGGTGGAGTGGATGTCCTCGGTCGCCAGATCCGCCTCCGGCAGGCCCAGCAGCCGGGAGGCGATGCGACCCGCGGTGGCCTGGTCGCAGGAGAGTGCCGCATGGACGTTGGTGGTGTCCTGAATCGTCAGCATGACGGCGCCGACGAGGTCTCCAGCGGTGATGTCGCCCTGGCGGTCCGTGACGACGTGCACGTCGGTGTGCACCATCATGCCGAGCGCCTGCTGCGTGGCCTGCACGACGGTGTCGTGCACGAGGGCGAACGGCCCGCCCTTGTCCGTGAACGACTGCTCGAACAGTCGCTCGAACTCCTCCGCGAAGGCCTCCGCGACGAACGTCCGGGCCAGCACTCCGTGGACGAGCGACCGGTCCACCGTGTCCGGGTGATCGGGAGAGGGGATCAGGGCCACCCGCGTGTCCGTGAGCGACGGGTCGCGGCGGATGCGCTGCACCAGCATGTCGGGCCCGAAGATGCCGAGGTCGGCACCAATCAGGACGATCGACGGGTGCTGTGCCATGCAGACGCGAAGGGCCTCGGTGCCCGTGGCCGCCTGCACGGTCGTGCGGCGGGACGTCAGGGCATTGGCGACGAAGTGACGGAACTCCGAACTGCCGTCGACCACGAGCACCGCGTCGGGGGCGTGGGCCGTGCCGGCGGCCCCGTAGTTCAGCGTGGTCGTCCCCGGCTGGTTGAGGGCGCGGGTGATGCGCCGCAGCCGCAGCTTGACCTGCTCGGGCTTGAAGGGCTTGGCCAGGAAGTCCGAGACGCCGAGCTTGATGACTTCGCGCGCCGTCTCGTGATCCGCGGTTCCCGTGATGACGATGACGGGAAAGTCTGGACGATCCGGACTGGACCGGATTGCACGCAGCACCTCGACGCCATTCAGGACCGGCATCGAGAGATCGATGATCGCCGCCTGGATGTCCGGCTGGGACAGGGCCTCGAGCGCCGCCGCGCCGTCGGACACCTCGACCGCGACGCAGTCCAGGGAACGCAGGATCCGCTTCAGCGCGTTCCGGATCGCGTAGTCGTCGTCGGCGACGAGGACCTTGACGTCGAGCATGCCCCCTCCTAATCGACAGCTCTTCGGGGTCCTTGATTAGCCGAACGTCTCGCGAAAGATGCGGGCGGATCTCCTGTCAGACAAACACTTACGGCCTCTCGCGCCGCGGACAATCGTGCTAAAACCTGAGGGCGCGTGAAGCCGGTCATCGTGCTCAACCCATCGACCGCCGTCGCCTTGCGAGCCGTCGAGGCAGCGGGGATCGCCGTGTACCAGTACGGGTTCCGTCCCTCGATGCGGGTCGACTACGTCAGCCCCGGAATCGAGTCGGTCCTGGGCGTCTCGGCTGAGCGCTTCTATGCGGACCCATACGCCGCATGCGCGGCCGTCCATCACGACGACCGGGCCGGGTTCGAGGCGATGCTGGGTGACGACCGCGCGGACGCCCAGCAGGGCACGTTCCGCTGGCGGGACGGCGATGGCCGGTTCGCGACCGTCGAGCACCTGCAGTTGCCCGTGTTCGACGACGCCGGCTTCGTATCCGGGTTCGTTGGCCTGGCGCTGCGGGCGCCAGATCCCCGGCGACGGGCCGAAGACGAGCCCTGGATCGGGCAGATCGTGCGCCACGTGTGCGCCGCCCGCATCGAGGACATCCGGGAGGAGGAGCGGCAGCGCCTCGCCCGGGAACTCCACGACGGCCTCGGCCAGCTGCTCACCGGCATCAAACTCGACTCGGCGGCCATCTCCCGGATGCTGCGGACGCTGCGCGCACCGGTCGACGTCGTCGATCGCCTGCAGGCCATCACCGGCCAGATCGACCTGGCAATCGCCCAGGTCCAGCACACGGCCGAAGGGGTCGCGCCACCCGAGATCCTGCACGGCGACCTCGCAGAGGCCGTCGAATACGAGGCGCGTCGGATGGCGGCCAAGTCCGGCCTGGCCATCAGCGTCGCGGTTCGCCGGATGGAGCCGCTGCCTCCGCACGTGGCGACGGCCGCGCTTCGGGTGTTCAACGAGGCGCTGACCAACGTCGTCCGCCACGCCCGGGCCACGGCCGTGCGTGTCACGCTGGGCGTCACGCGGCACCGTCGCCTCGTGGTGTCCGTGCGTGACAACGGCCTGGGGCTCGCTGCGCGGGCGTCGCGGCGGCAGCCCCTCGGCTTGCTCGGCATGCGCGAACGGGCCCGGGCCATCGGGGGAACCGTTCGTGTTTCCAGCGTGCCCGGACACGGGACCCACGTGCTCATGCTGGTGCCCATTCGGCTCGATTGATGGTCGGCGAGCTGCAACAGGACAGGGTCCTGCTCGTCGACGATCACCCCGTCGTCCGGCGTGGATTGCGCGAGCTGCTGTCGACGGCGTTCCCCGGCGTGACCATTCACGAGGCCGGCACGGGTGCCCGCGCGGTCGGCCTGATCGCCACCGAGCCCTGGAGCCTGGTGCTGCTCGACTTGTCGCTGCCTGACTACAGTGGCCTCGAGGTGCTGCGCCGCATCCGGGCGTCCAAGCCCACGCTGCCCGTGCTGATGCTGAGCATGCACGCGGCGGATCGGTTCGCGCGCCTGGCGATCGCCGCCGGCGCCTCGGGCTACGTGATGAAGAACGCTGCCGACGACGAACTGGTCAGGGCGATCGGGGTCCACCTGCATCACGGCGGGCGCACGGCCGAGGCGGCCGATGGCGCCGCCACCATCCCCAAGGGCGTGTCGCACGAAGATCTCTCGAGCCGCGAGTACCAGACCCTGCGGCTCATCGGGCGCGGCCGCACCATCTCCGAGATTGCGCAGGAGCTCGGCCTCAGCGTCAAGACGGTCAGCACCTACCGGGCCCGCGCGCTCACCAAGCTCAAGCTGCAAACCACGGCCGAGCTCATGGTCTACGCCATCCGGCAGGGCCTCGTGGAGTAGCCGGGCAGGGGCGCCCAACCTGGATCAGAAGCGCCAGTCGAGCCCGAGGATGGGGAAGATCCCGAGCTGCTCGCGGGCCTGCAGTGCGTTGTTGCGCCGGTCCCACGCGTAGCCGGCCACGTTCCTCCGGTTGGTGACGTTCTGGACGCCGGCGAAGATCGACACCGGGCGGTCCCCGATCCGCAGGTTGCGGTTCACCCGGACGTCGACGCGGACGTACGCGGGCAGGCGGAGGGCGTTGACCCGGGAGAGGTCGTAGACCGCCCGCCGCTGCGCGGCGGCGCTGGCCTCGTCGATTGGGGTATACGGCCGGCCCGACAGGTACGCCACGCGTGTCGAGACGTCCCAGCGGGGGCTGACCCGGTACGTGGCCAGGCCGTTGGCGACCACGGGGTAGTCGAACGAGCCGGGTCTCGGTACGCCGTCGAGGCCCGCGTGGCGCGTCCGCGACAGCGACAGGTTCACTTGGCCGTCCCAGCGCGCGACGCCGGGACGCCGTTCCGCGAAGACCTCGACGCCCGAGACGATGCCGCGCCCGTCGCTGCGCATCGGGAACAGCACGTCGCCGACCGCGAACGTGTCGCCGACGTTGGCCAGGGACAGCGCCGGAATCTGCGAGGACACGGGATAGTCGCGGTAGGTCTTGCGGTACGCCTCCACGGTGACCCGGGTGTCGCGGCCGGGCGTGTAGGCGAGCCCGCCGACGACGTGATCCGCGCGGAACGGCACCAGCGACCGGTTCTCCGGGAACGCAGTCAGGAACAGGAAGAACGGCTGCTGGTAGTACTGTCCGGCCGAGGCGCGGAGCGACAGTCGTTGCGTCACGGAGACGCTGACACCCATCCGGGGGCTGACGCGCGTGCGCTCCAGGTACCCGTAGCGGTCGACCCTCCCGCCGAGCGTCACGTCGACCCGGCGCGCGAGCGCCCGCGTGCCCTGCACGTACGCGCTGGTCTGCACGGTGCGAAAGCGCTCGCGCAGCGCGAACGGGTTCTGGTCGGGCTGTGCGAAGAACGGGCTGTCGGAGCCGAACGGCGAGGCCGCGTCGTAGTGCACGTCGAAGATCTTGACGGCCCCGCCCGCCTGGAGCTTGCCGAACGCCGGGACGTACGCGGTGAGGTCGTACTTCAGGGTCGATTCCGACTCGCCGGACCGTTCGCGGAAGACGAGGTCTCCGTTGGCGATTTGATCCGGGACCGGCGTCGAGGGCGAGGGCAGGCCGCCGCGGACGAGGTCCGTGACCTGCTGCCGGACCACGCCCCGCGAATGGGTGACACCCAGCAGACCCACGCCCTTCGTGCCGAGCGTCCGCTGCCAGTTGACCCCTGTGGCACTCCGCCAGCCCCGGTACCGAATGTCGAGAGTGCTGAGCTCGCTCGTCAGGTCGCTGTCCTCGGTGAGTCCCAGACGGACCTTGTCGACGCCGGACACGTTGACCACCCAGACGCGATCGCGGGCCGAGAGGTCGTAGAGGGCCTTGCCGTTGACCGTGTACAGGACCGGCACGCCGCCGATGCCGACGTCGTCGGTGAACAGGTCGAGAAAGCTTCGGCGGACCGAGAGCACCCACGAACCCCTGCCGGCGCCCAAGGGCCCCTCCACGATGCCGCCCGCTCCGGCGAAGCCGACGGTGGCGCGCCCCGCGACGCGCTGACGGTTGCCCTCCCGCTGGCCGACCTGCAGCACGCTGGAGGTCCGGTTGCCGTACGGTGCCGGGTAGCCGCCGGTCAGGAACGTGACGCTGTCGATCAGATTGGCGTCGAGGATGCTGACCGTGCCGCCTGCCGAGGCGAAGTTCGCGAACGTGTTGATGTTCGGGATCTCGATATTGTCGACGATGTAGAGGTTCTCGAGCGGGCTTCCGCCGCGGACGATGAGGTCGTTGCGGAAGTCGTCGCTGCCGATCACCACGCCCGGCAACGATTGCACGTAGCGGGAGACGTCCTGCAGCGCGCCGGCGCTGTTGACGATCGCGTCGCGCGAGACCAGGAAGCTGGAACTCTTGACCTCTTCGGGTGCGATGAACGCGGGGGCCGTCACGGTCACCGTGTTCTCGAGGCGCTCGATCGTGGGGACTTCGACCGACACGAGCCCCTCCAGGCCGGCCCGGACCTGTACGTCGGGGCTCAGCAGGGGCGGCTGGCCGGGCACGATGATCTCCAGCTGATACGTGCCGGCACGCACGTCGGGGATGCGGAACGTCCCGGCCTCGTCGCTGACTGCGCACTGGCTGGTGGCGGTGACGCAGATCGCGACGTCCTTGACCGGCGCGCCGGCCGACGCGGTGACGGTGCCGCGGATCGCGCCGACGCCGGCCGTGTCCTGGGCGCGCAGGGGGGTGGCCAGCGCCGACAGCAGGAGGGCCGCGGCGAACGACATGGTGGCGGAGGCACTCGCCAGAGAGTGGGGTGTGACGGGCATCGCGACGATAGGTCCGGATCCGAGGATAGCGCGCCCGGGCGCCGGTCGTGCAGGGGAGTTGTCCCGTGGGCGGTCGATACGCCGTCGACCTTTCGCCTCACGAGAACGGACGGGTGAAGATATTCTCTGCTGGCAACCAGGCGTGCTGCGAGGGACAGCCGGCGCCTGGGGCCCACGGCCGGGGCCAGCCCTTCAAGGTACCGCGCGCCCTTGCCGATTCCGTCTGAGGCTACCGCCTGCGCGGTCGCCGGGGACGGATGATGAAGATCAACGAGGACGCTCGAGAGGCCGTGTTCGTCAGCCGGCAGCCGATCCTGGACGCCGCGGGACGGGTGTTCGGCTACGAACTGCTGCATCGGGACACGACGGAGTCTGGAGAGGACGGCGCCGCGGCCGGCGCCCGTGGGCTGACCGACGTCGTCCTGAACGTGGGGCTCGACACGCTGTCGGAAGGGCGGTCGGCCTTCCTGAACTTCACGAAAGACCTGCTGATTGCCGACGCCGCCACGTTGCTGCCCGCCGCCAAGGTGGTCATCCAGCTCCGGCGCGGGATCGCCGTCGACGATGCCGTCGTCGACGCGTGCCGCGACCTGCACGATCGTGGGTACCGCATCGCGATCGACTTCGTCTCCGATCCGGAGGCCGAGCGGCTCCTGCCATTCGTCAAGTACGTGAAGATCGACGTGCGGGCACTGTCGCCGGGCGCGCAGGCGGCGCTCGCGCGGCGCTTCGCCGCCGGCGAAATCCGATCGGTCGCCGAGAAGGTGGAGACGGCGGAGGCCCACGCCGTGGCGAAGCAGGCCGGCTTCACGCTGTTCCAGGGCTACTACTTCTGCAAGCCGGTGACCTGCAAGGCCGGCGCGCTCCCCACCCGCCGGCTCGCCTACCTGCAGCTGCTCGCCGCGCTCCGGCAGCCCAACGTGGGCGTGCGCGAGATCGAGGAGCTGGTCAAGCACGACGTCTCACTGAGCGTCCGCGTGCTGAAGTGCGTCAACTCGGCCGCCTACGGCCTGCGGTCGGAGGTCACCTCGATCCGCCAGGCGTTGATCATGATCGGCCTCGAGCCGATCCGGCGGTGGGTCTCGGTGTGGTCGGTCGCGGGGCTGAACACCGGAGGCACCTCGGAACTGGTGACCGTGTCGCTGCTGCGCGCGCGGTGCTGCGAGCTGCTCGGCCAGAAGCTGAAGGGCCGCGCGGAGGACTCCGAACTCTTCCTGCTCGGTTTGTGCTCGCTGCTCGACGCGATCATCGACCGCCCGCTGGTCGACGCGATCGCCGACCTGCCCCTGGGCACCGAGGTCAAGCAGGCGCTGCTCGGCGAGCCGAATACGGCGCGAACCGTGCTCGACATCGTCATCGCTCACGAAGGCGGCCTGTGGGACGCGGCACTCGACAAGTGCCGCGAGCTCGGCCTGCCGGAAGACGCGCCGGCGACGGTGTACGCGGACGCCCTGAAGTGGGCCCGCGAACTGTCCCGCGCGGCCGCCTGACGGGGGTGTCACCGGTGTCCCCCGCTGCCGTCACATCATCGGCCGGAGCGCGCGCGGCGCTGTGCGTGGCGCGCCAGCCGATCCTCGATACCCAGGATCGCGTCTTCGGCTACGAACTGCTGTACCGAGCCGCGCCGGGCGACACGGCGTGCACCGCGGACGGCGATCTGGCCGGGGCCCGCGTGCTGATCGACGCGGTCCTCGACATCGGCCTCGACACCCTCACCGCCGGGCGCCCGGCGTTCATCAACCTGACGCACACCCTGCTGGTCGGAGAGGGCAGCACCCTCGTGCCCCCCGGAGCCGCCGTGCTCGAGATTCGCGAGGACGTGAGCGTCGATGCGGACGTGGTGAAGAAGGTTCGGGACCTGCACGCAGGCGGCTTTCGCCTGGCCCTGGACGACTTCGTGCCGGGCTCCGACGCCGAGGCGCTGATGCCCTACGTCGAGTTCGTGAAGCTCGACGTGCTGGCGTTGCCGGAGGCGGAGCTGCGGGCCGAGGCCCGGCGGCTGAAGGCCCGCGGCGTGACGCTCGTCGCGGAGAAGGTCGAGACCCGGGAGGCCTACGAACGGCTGCGCGCCGCCGGCTACGATCTCTTCCAGGGGTACTACTTCAGCAGGCCCGTGATCCACCAGGGCGCCGCGTTGCCAGCCCGGCACGCCGCGTACCTGAACCTGCTCGCGGAGCTGAACCGGCCGGACATCACGGTCGGCGAACTCGAGACGCTCGTCAAGCAGGACGCCCTGCTGAGCCTCCGCGTGCTGCAGTGCGTGAACTCGGCGGCCTTCGGGATCCGGCGCGAGGTCAAGTCGATCCGGGAGGCGCTCGTCCTGCTCGGGATTGCGCCGATCCGGCAGTGGGCCTCCGTCTGGTGCCTGGCGGGCTTGAACACGGGCAACGCGGCCGAACTGGCCACGCTGGCCCTGCTGCGCGCCCGGTCGTGCGAGGCGTTGGGCGAGGGCCTCCAGGGGGTCGAGCACGCCGAGCTGTTCCTGGTGGGACTGTGCTCGCTGCTCGACGTGATGCTGCACCGGTCCATGTCGGATGCGGTGCGGTACCTGCCGTTGTCGGGCGGGGCGCAGCGCGCATTGCTCGGTGACGAGAACCGGATGCGCTCGGTGCTCGATGCCGTGATCGCCTATGAGGCGGGGGAGTGGGACTCGGCTTCGGGTGCGGCGTCGAAGGCCGGCGCCGAGGCCTCCAGGCTGCCCGACGCGTACGCGTCGGCCCTGCGGTGGGCCCGTCAGCTGCAGCAGGTCTGAGGCAGCCCGGCGTCGGGGACCCGCGCCGCCGGGCCGCGCCCGGTGGACGTCAACGAATCGCTTCGAGCACCGTCACCACGACGGGCTCGCCGGCGTCCTCGAACGCCTGGCGCGCGATGACCCTCGTGTTGAGTGCGCGCACGTTGTAGTCCGAGCCCTCGATCACGACCGGCAGCGACAGGAAGCAGCCGTCGGACGCGACCATCGCCTTGACGGTGCCGCCGAGCATGTTGGTCAGCTCGCCGACGGTGTCGCAGACATCGTCGCGCGTCAGTGAGCCGTCGTGACGATCGAACATGACCGCGGCCGCGCGCTGGGCCGCCCGCAGGGAGCACTGCAGGACGAGCGTGCCCTGCCACTGGCCGGTGACCTGCACCTGGCCCTGGACCATCGGCGTCGCGGCCGCCACGTCCGGCGCCTCGCACGGGGTCAGCGAGACGCCGAGCGTCTGGCTCCAGATGCTCTCGCCCACGGCTCCCAGGTGTTCGTTCAGAGACTCCATGTCACTTGGCTCCCGCACCGGCTGGTGCCTTCTGATAGCAGCCCGCCCGTCCCGCGTCGCAGCGGACGAATCGTTCGTCGAGGTTGAACGTCGTTTCCGCGGCGCCGAGGAACAGATAGCCGTCGGCGGGCAGCAGCTTGTGGATGTTGTTGAGGATGCGCTTCTTCGACTCGAGGTCGAAGTAGATCATCACGTTGCGGATGAAGATGATGTCGAACTGGCCGAGCGCCGGCCAGGGAGCGTTCAGGTTGAGCTCGTCGTACTTGACCATCGCGCGGACGGACTCGTGGATCTCCCATTCGAGGCCCTGCTTGGCGAAGTACTTGACGAGCAGCTTCGCCGGAAGCCCGCGGTTGATCTCGACCTGCGAGTACCGTCCCTTACGGGCACGGTCCAGGGCCGGCCGGCTGTAGTCGGTGCCGAGCTGCGTGAGCTGCCAGCCGAGCAGCTCGGGGAACTGCTCGCGGATCAACATCGAGACCGAGTACGGCTCCTGTCCCGTCGACGCCGCGGCGTACCAGATCCGAAGCTGGCGCCTGGCGCGGCGAGCGTCTATCAGCTTCGGCAGCACGTGCTTCTCGAGGAACTCGAACGGCTCTCCGTCGCGGTAGAACGTGGTTTCGTTGGTCGTCATGGCCTCGACGACCTTCCGCCGAAGGTCGCCGCCGCGGGTGCGGACGGCCGACACCAGCTCGGCGATGGAGGGAAGGCCTTCCCGCTTGGCGACCGGCGTCAGGCGTGACTCGACGAGATACTCCTTCCCGGACTCCAGGACGATGCCCGCGTCGGACAGCACGAGACTGCGGATGTAGTCGAACGGCGTGGCCGACTGCGCGGCCGGCGAGGTCACGGAACTCATGCGGTACCCGTCCTGGCGACTGAGGGATGAATGACGCACCGGCGGACGATCTCGAGCGCCACGTCCGAGAGCGGCAACACGCGGTCGGCGAGCCCGGCGTGCGCGACGAATCCGGGCATGCCCCAGACGACGCTGGTGGCCTCGTCCTGGACGATGACGTGTCCGCCCTGGCCGCAGATCACTTCGGATCCGCGCAGGCCGTCCTGGCCCATGCCGGTCAGAACCACGCCGAGCACGCCGGCGCCGTATGCCTGGGCGGCGCTGCGGAAGAGCACGTCGACGGCCGGACGGCAGGAGTTCTCCGGCGGACCCTGATGCAGGGCGGTGACGACCTGTGTGCCTCGGCGGTGCAGCTCGAGATGGAAGTTGCCCGGCGCCAGATAGGCGACACCCGGCGTCAGCACCTCACCGCCCTTGGCCTCGACCACCGTGATCGCACACTGCTGGTTCAGGCGGTCGGCGAGCAGCGTGGTGAACATCGGGGGCATGTGCTGCACGAGCGCGATCGGCAGCGGGAAGTCCCTGGGAACCTGCGGAAGCATGGCCGCCAGCGCGTTGGGTCCCCCCGTCGACCTGTCTCTTA
>CAWULT010000062.1:0-26245 GCA_963923455.1 uncultured bacterium | reverse complement strand
CTCGCCCAGCAGCAGCCACGCCAGCAGCACCGATCCCGTCAGGCGTCGAACCATCGGACCCACCCTCCCGTGCAGCGTCTCGCCGCAAGGCGATGCTACCTCCCGGACCGGGCCGCCGCCATGCCCTCGGCGCGTCAGGCGCCGGCGGGCGACGTACCGTCGGGCCCGCCCTCGAGGGCCATCGGGCCGAAGACCTGCCAGAACGTCACACCGTCGGTCGTCGTCCAGATGTCGAGCCTGGCCTGCGACGCGAAGCGTTGCGCCAACGCCCAGGCCGCCTTCGCCGAGGGCACCTCGAAGCGGGGCAGTGTGGGGAACAGACTCAGTCGAAAACGGGGAGACGGTCCACCGTCGACGCGGGTGATCACCACCGCGCCGTGCGGCGGCCGTGTCCGGCTGGTGGCAGAGGCCGATCGCTTCACCACGACACCTCCCTTGATGCTCGCTCGGTCCTAGTCGGCCGCTCCGGACGAGCCAGGCTCGCGGAACGGCGGTGACATCGCGATGATGGGCCAGGCGCGTCCCACTGGTCCAGTCGCAAAGTCGAATACAACCGATAGAGACGCTCGAAGCGTCGCCGCGGTCTGGACGCCGGGCATCCGGCAACGCGGGCTCTGCCGTCATCGACTCAGGTGACGGTCCGCGCTAGCGGGGGCTCGAGGCGCGCGGCTCCTGCCGCCGCAGGTAGTCGTCGAACTGCTGGTTCTCGTGGCAGATGAACTCGATGAGATCGCTGTCGACGAGCAGGCGCTGATTGACCCGCACGGTCCACGGCCGGGTGTAGGCCTTGGGGTCGTCGATGGTCACGTCGATTTCGAGTGTCCCGAAGGTCGGCCGGCGGATCCGCTCCGTCACGCGGGCCGCGTCCGTCATCGGAGTGCCGATGATGTCGAGCCACCCGTCGTCCCGGAAGCCGCGCGACTCGACGACGAGCGTGTCGCCCTCCCAGCGGCCGACGGAATAGCCGTACCACCACGGCACGGCCTCGGGGCCCGGCAGCGCGCGGCCATCGAGGTGGATGTAGCGCAGCCCGTAGTTCGCCTCGTACGCGATGGCCACGAGGCCCGGCGTCTGAATCACCTTCCGCGGCATGCCGTGGTTGTGGAACTGCATCAGCCCCATCGGCAGACAGAGGGCGTCGGGATTGTCCTTGCTGTTGGCCTCGCCGCGGGCCCGCCGCACGGCGGCCGCCCACGGCTGCAGCGGCAGGCCGCCCGGCACGTTGGCGGCCACGTCCCGGAACGTGGTCACAGGCGGCCCGGGCGTGAACGCCGGTGCTGGTCCCGCGAGCGTGCCGCCACCGGCGGGCCCCAGCTGACCGTCGCCGCGGATCCAGTTGCCCGACAGGTCCGGCCGCCCGTCGGGTGTCCGCGGCGCCGGACCGGTGAGGACCGGCCGGCCGGCGGCGTCGCGCGGCACACCCGGCGTCACGAGCCCCGACCACTGCGCCGCGAGCGGCCCCGACGACACGATCGCGAGGACCGCGCCAATCACGCATCGCCAGCCGAACCACCGTGTCATGGAGTCTCCTGTGCAGGTGCGTCCGCCGTCGGCGTCGCGGTCCGCGTCTCGCCCGGAACGCGGCGCTCGCGGCGGAACCTCGCCGGTGGTGCGCCGAAGGCCCGCTTGAACGCGCGGTTGAACGCCGCCTCCGACTCGTAGCCGACCTCGGCCGCGATCTCGGCGACACCCTTCGGCGTGCCGAGCAGCGCCTGCGCCGCCAACTGCAGCCGCCACCGGGTCAGGTAGGTCATCGGCGGCTCCATCAGATAGCGGCTGAAGCGCTCGACCAGTGCGGTGCGCGACACCCCGGCGGCCTCGGCGAGCGCCGCAACGGTCCACGGGTGTCCGACTCGCCCGTGCAGCAGCGCGAGGCTGCGGCCAACCACCGGATCTCGGGCCCCAGCCAGCCAGCCGGTCTGCTCCGCGGGCAGGCTCGCGACGTAGCGCCGCAGCGTGTCGACGAAGAGCGCCTCGGACACCTTGGCCAGGATGACGTCGCTGCCGACGCGGTTCGACGATGCCTCCTCGACCAGGTGCAGCAGCGACCCTTCGAGCCAGTGTCCCGATCGGTCGGTCCGGACGTTGACCTTGAGGATCGGCGGCAGGCCGTTCAGGATGGGCGCGCACAGCAGCGGGTCGCACACCATGAAGCCGCAGACGAGCTGGGTCGGCTCCCCGCCGCCGCCGGCCTGCATCGGCGTCAGGTCGCGGCTGGCGATCTTCTGCATCAACGCGGCGTCGTCGACGTGCGTCACGCCGCTGCCGCTGCTCAGCTCGTGCGGGTCGCCGTGGGGAAACACCACGATGTCGCCGGGCTCGAGCACGAGGGACTGCCCGTCGGGCAGCGTCGCACGGGCCGTGCCGTCCACGACGAGGTGGTAGATCACCAGGTGCGGTGCGCCCGGCGCGAGCATCGGGGCCATGGCGCGAGACGGCGGCGCCGACACGGCCCACGGCGCCGAGAGTTCGGCCGTGAAGAACAGGGCGCCCCGGAGCTTCAATCCGGCGAGCACCTCGGAGAACGCATCCATCTGCAGGCCTCCCGGCAAAGTCCGGCGGCGTCCGGGCAAAGCATTCTAGCGCCGCCCGTCGATCGGGCAAGAAGTCCGGCGTTGCGGGCATGGCCGCCCTGCGCCCGCCTCCCGACAATGGCTCCCGAGCGCGACGCCTGGTGCACGCGCGCACACAAGGAGCAGACAGATGACTCGAATCCTGACGCTCGTCTACGGGGTCGGCAGCTACGCGGCGTTCTTCCTGACTTTCCTCTACGCGGTCGGCTTCCTCGGCAACATCGTCGTGCCGAAGTCGCTCGACTCGGGGCCGACCGGCCCGCTGGCCACGGCGCTGCTGGTCGACCTCGGCCTGCTGACGCTGTTCGCGGTGCAGCACAGCGTGATGGCCCGCCCGGCCTTCAAGGCGTGGCTGACCCGGGCGGTGCCGGCGGCCGCCGAGCGCAGCACGTACGTGCTGGCGAGCAGCCTCGCGCTGCAGCTGCTCTTCTGGCAGTGGCGCCCCCTCGGCGGCGTCGTGTGGGACGTGCAGTCGTCGACCGGGCGCGCGCTGCTCTACGGCGGCTTCGGCGCCGGCTGGCTGCTCGTGCTGGTGACGACGTTCGTGATCAATCACTTCGACCTGTTCGGCCTGCGCCAGGTCTGGCGGCACTTCCGCGGCCTGCCACAGCAGCCGCTGACCTTCGTGACGCCGCTGCTCTACCGGGTCGTGCGGCACCCGCTGTACGTCGGCTGGCTGCTCGCGTTCTGGTGCGCCCCGACGATGACCGTCACGCACCTGCTGTTCGCCGCCGTGACCACGGCCTACATCCTGGTCGCCATCCAGCTCGAAGAGGGCGACCTCGTCGACGCCCACCGGGAGTACGCCGCCTATCGCCGGCAGGTGCCGATGCTCGTGCCGGGCTGGCCGCGCCGGGTGGTGACGGTCGACGAGCCACGGCCGGCGCGGGCGTGAGCCGGGGGAGACGCGCACATGTCCGCCCCACGCATCGCACGCGGCCCGGCCCGGATCGCCTACGCGGCGACCGGCTGGGCCGCGGCCGGACTGGGCACGGCCGGGGTGTTCGTTCCCGGCCTGCCGACCACCGTCTTCGTCCTCACCGCGTTCTTCTGCTTCTCGCGCAGCTCCCCGGCGGTCGCCGAGTGGCTTCGCGCCCACCCGCGGCTGGGAGGGTCGTTGCGGCCCTACCTCGCGGAGGGCGGCCTCTCTCCATCGGCGAAGCAGGCGGCGCTGCTCGCGATGTGGACCTCCGTGCTGACCTCCGCGGCGATCCTGCTGCCCGTGCGGCCGGCGGCATCCTTCGTCACGCTGGGGCTCGGAGGCATCGGCACGGTCGCCATCCGGTGGTGGGTGCCCACCGTCGCCGGCCAGGCCGCGCATGTCCAGCAGACGGGACCACGATGAACCCGGGTGCACTCGTCGGCGACCTCGAACGCGACCCTCGGCTGCCAGGCGGGCCCGGTGACCGGTTCTCCGGGTATGCGGTGCTGGGCCTGCCGTTTGCGTCGGGGCACGTCCTGGCGTTGCGCCGGTTCCACGCGTCGTCGCTCGGTACCGGATACACGACGGTCTGGCACCGCGACCCGGCGGGGCGCTGGACCTTCTATTCGACCGCCGCGCCCGAACGGTCGTGCGCGCGGTACTTCGGCGGCGAGGTGTCACGGAACGTCGTCACCCCGATCGAGGTGACCTGGCCGACGCCCTGGGCACTCCGGGTGGCGGTCGGCGACGTCCTCGACTGGTCGCTGACCCTGGGCGCGTCACTGCGGACGCGATGGCTCAACGGCCTGGCCTCGATCCTGCCCGAGGCCGCGTGGCGCTCACCGGCCCTGCTGCGTGCGATGGCGGCCACGGCCGGAGCGGTCCTGCGCGCGGGCCGGATCAACCTGACGGGCCGCACACCCAACGGCCACCGCTTCGTCGCGAGCCCGCGGGCGATCTGGTGGATCGCCCGCAGCCGGGCCCAGCTGGACGGGCGAGACCTCGGCCCCACCGCGCCGCTCGCCACGCAGCCGGCCCTCGGCGACGTATGGCTGCCGCGGCGGGGCCTCTTCGCGGCCGTCCAGGTCCGGATGGAGCGCCCGGCCACCGAGCGGGCCACGGCCGGGCTCCCCGCACCCGCGCGACGGACCGCCGGGCACGACTTCGAGACGCTGGGGCATGGATTCGGGGTGGGCCGAGCGGGGAAGATTGACTGTCACGGCACGCCGCCGCGGCAGAGGTGAGAGACCGCCATGGACACGTCGCAGATCCGCACCGCCATCGAGCGCAACGTGAGGGCCGTCACGCTCAAGCCGTCGATCGGGCAGAAGACGGCTCGCACCCACGTGAGGCTGAAGCCCGGTGTCGAGCCCCGCGCCCGAGGAGACCGTGCGCCGCCTGATCGACACGGCGGACCGCTACAGCCCGTATCGCGACGTGTTCGCCCGCGCGCACGACGTGCGCCGCACGGTCCACGTCACCGCGGGGAGGGCCTGACCGTGGACCCGCGGCTGCAGCGGCGCGTCCAGCGGTACGGCTGGGACAAGGCCGCGCCCGTCTACGAGCAGCATTGGCAGGCCCAGCTCCTGCCGGCGCAACGGTGCCTGCTGGCCCGCGCGAACCTCCAGCCAGGCCAGCGCGTCATCGACGTGGCGGCGGGCACCGGGCTCGTGTCCTTCCCCGCGGCCGACGCCGTGGGCCCGGCGGGCGCCGTCGTCGCGACGGACATCTCGGAGGCGATGGTCGCCCACGTGCGGACCGAAGCCGCGCGCCTCGGCCTGGCACAGGTCTCGGCGGCCCGCATGGACGCCGAGTCGCTCGACGTGCCGGACGGCGCGTTCGACGCCGCCCTCTGTGCGCTGGGGCTGATGTACTTCCCCGACCCGGTGGCGGCGCTGCGCGAGATGTGCCGCGTGGTGCGGCCGGGCGGCACGGTGGTGGCCGCGGTCTGGGGCGCCCGCAACCGCTGCGGGTGGGCCGAGATCTTCCCGATCGTCGACGCGCGGGTGCAATCGGAGGTGTGCCCGATGTTCTTTCAGCTGGGCACGGGGCCCGCGCTCGAGGTCGCCATGCGCGAGGCCGGCCTGGTCGAGGTGGGCACGGACCGGCTGTCGACGACCCTCGAGTACGACTCGCCGGACGGGGCGTGCGGCGCCGCGTTCGCCGGCGGTCCGGTCGCGCTCGCCTACTCGCGCTTCGACGCGCGGACGCGCGACGAGGCGCACGCGGAATATCTTGCGTCGATCGAGCCCTGGCGCCACGGCAACCAGTACGCCGTGCCCGGCGAGTTCGTCGTGGCGTCGGGCACACGGCCGCGCGCCTGACGGCGCGTCAGCCCAGCCAGACGCGCGCGTTGCGGAAGAGCCGCATCCACCCGCCGTCCTCGCCCCAGCCCGGAGGCGCCCAGGAGTTCTGCACCGTGCGGAACACGCGCTCGGGGTGCGGCATCGTAATCGTCACGCGGCCGTCCTCGGAACACACCCCGGCGATGGCCGCGGTGGAGCCGTTCGGATTGGCCGGAAACGCCTGGGTCGCCTGTCCGCGCGTATCGACGTAGCGCAAGGCCACGCCCCCGTGCGCCTCGAGGCGTCCGAGCGCGGCGTCCTCCCGGAACTCGGCCTGGCCCTCGCCGTGCGCGACGACGATGGGCAGCCATGACCCGTGCATGCCGGCCAGCAGCACCGACGGGCTGCGTTCGATGCGTACCAGCGTGACTCGCGCCTCGTACTGCTCCGACACGTTGCGGACGAACCGCGGCCAGTGCGCCGCGCCAGGCACGATGTCGCGCAGGTTCGAGATCATCTGGCAGCCGTTGCACAGGCCGAGCGTGAAGGTGTCCGGCCTGGCGAAGAAGGCCGCGAACTGGTCGCGGGCGCGCGCGTTGAACAGGATGGTCTTGGCCCAGCCCTCGCCGGCACCGAGCACGTCGCCGTACGAGAAGCCGCCGCAGGCGGCCAGGCCCTTGAACCCCGCCAGGTCGACGCGGCCACCGAGGACGTCGCTCATGTGCACGTCGTAGGCGTCGAAGCCGGCGCGATCGAACGCCGCCGCCATCTCGTACTGCCCGTTGACGCCCTGCTCGCGCAGGATCGCGACGCGCGGCCGCGCGCCCGTGTTGACGAAGGGCGCGGCAACGTCGTCGGACGGATCGTAGGCGAGCGACGCCGACAACCCCGGCGCGTCGGCGTCGAGGATGGCGTCGTACTCCTCCTTCGCGCAGGCCGGGTTGTCGCGCAGGCTCTGCATCGCGTGGCTCAGCTCGGCCCAGGCCCGATGCAGGTCGACGCGCGAGGCCCGGTAGCACTCGTCGCCGCCATGGATGATGCGCAGGTCCGTGCCGGGCACCGCGCGGCCGATGGCGTGCGTGAGGCCGCCGAGGCCGGCCGCCACGAAGCGCGCCGTGACGGCCGCGACGTCCGCCGCGCGCACCTGGACGACGGCCCCCAGTTCCTCGCTGAAGAGCGCCGCGAGCGGGTCCGCGCCGAGCGCCGTGACGTCGACGTCGAGCCCGCAGTGGCCCGCGAACGCCATCTCCGCCAGCGTGGCGAAGAGCCCGCCGTCCGATCGATCGTGATAGGCCAGGAGCAGGCCGTCGCGCAGGCAGCCCTGGACGACCTCGAAGAAGGCGGCGAGGCGCGCGGGATCGTCGAGGTCCGGCACGGTGTCGCCCACCTGCCCGAACGCCAGCGCCAGTGCCGACCCGCCGAGCCGGTTGCGGCCGGCGCCGAGGTCCACGACCAGGAGCGCGCCGTCGATCTCGGGCAGGAGCTGCGGGGTCACCGACTGGCGCACGTCGGGCACGGGCGCGAACGCCGAGACGATGAGCGACAGCGGCGCCGTCACGGCCCTGGCCTCGCCCGCGTCCGTCCACCGCGTGTGCATCGACATCGAGTCCTTGCCGACCGGGATGACGAGGCCGAGCGCGGGGCACACGTCCATGCCCACGGCGCGGACCGTGTCGAACAGCGCCTGGTCCTGCCCGGGCTGGCCCGCCGCGGCCATCCAGTTGGCCGACAGCTTCACGTCGGCGAGCGCCGTGATCCGCGCGCAGGCGATGTTGGTGATTGCCTCGGCCACGGCCATCCGGCCCGAGGCCGGCGCGTCCACGAGCGCAAGCGGCGTCCGCTCGCCCATCGCCATCGCCTCGCCTGTGTAGGCGTCGTAGCTCGTCAGCGTCACGCCCGCGTCGGCCACGGGCACCTGCCACGGCCCCACCATCTGGTCGCGGTGCACCAGGCCCGTCACGCTGCGGTCTCCGATGGTGACCAGGAAGCCCTTGCCCGCCACGGCCGGCATCCGCAGCACCCGCGCGGCCGCGTCGGCAATGGTGACGCCGGCCAGCGACAGCGGTGCGCGGGCCGCCGCCTCCCGCGCGAACGCCCGCTTCATCCGGGGCGGCTTGCCGAACAGGACCGACAGCCCCAGATCCACGGGGGGGGCGCCGAGCAACCCATCGTCGACGTGCAGGGTCGGCGCCTCGAGCGCCTCGCCCACCACGGCGAACGGGCAGCGCTCGCGCAGGCAGATGGCCTCGAAGGCCGCGAGGTCCTCGGGCGCGATCGCGAGCACGTAGCGCTCCTGTGCCTCGTTGCACCAGATCTCGAGCGGCGAGAGCGCGGCGTCGGCGCTGGGAATCCGCCGCAGGTCGATGCGCGCGCCGCGCCCGCCGTCCTTGACGAGCTCGGGCAGGGCGTTCGACAGGCCGCCGGCGCCGACGTCGTGGATGAAGCGGATGGGATTGCGGTCGCCGAGCTGCCAGCAGCGGTCGATCACTTCCTGGCAGCGGTGCTCCATCTCGGCGTTGTCGCGCTGCACCGACGCGAAGTCGAGCTCGGCGTCGCTGGCGCCGGCCGTCATCGACGACGCGGCGCCGCCGCCGAGGCCGATCAGCATCGCCGGGCCGCCGAGCACCACGAGCAGCGACCCCGCCGGCATGTCGCGCTTGTGCACGTGGGGCTCGCGGATGTTGCCGAGGCCGCCGGCGATCATGATGGGCTTGTGGTAGCCCCACATGCGGCCGCCGTCGGGCTGCTCGAGCGTCCGGAAGTACCCGCAGATGGCGGGCCGGCCGAATTCGTTGTTGAACGCGGCCGCGCCGATCGGGCCATCCAGCATGATCTGCAGCGCCGAGACGATCCGGTCGGGCTTGCCGTAGCCGTGCTCCCACGGCTGTTCGAGCCCCGGCACGCGCAAGTGCGACACGCTGAAGCCGACGAGGCCCGCCTTCGGCCGCGCGCCGCAGCCGACGGCCCCCTCGTCGCGGATCTCGCCGCCCGAGCCGGTCGACGCTCCCGGGTACGGGGCGATGGCCGTCGGGTGGTTGTGCGTCTCGACCTTCATCATGATGTGCACCGGCTCGCGGTGGAACGCGAAGCGTCCGGTGCCCGGCTCGGGGAAGAAGCGGCGGGCGTCGTGGCCGCGGATCACCGCGGCGTTGTCGGCGTAGGCGCTCAACACGGCGGGATCGGCCGCCCGCTCGTGCGTGTTGCGGATCATCCCGAACAGGCTCTTCGGCTGCTCGGCGCCGTCGACCGTCCAGCTCGCGTTGAAGATCTTGTGCCGGCAGTGCTCGCTGTTGGCCTGGGCGAACATCATCAGCTCGACGTCGGTCGGATTGCGCCCGAGCGCCGTGAACGCCGCGCACAGGTAGTCGATCTCGTCGGGTGCCAGCGCGAAGCCGCGCTCGACGTTGGCCCGCTCGAGCGCAGCCTTGCCGCCGCCCAGCACGTCGACGGCCAGCAGGGGACGGGCCTCGCCCTGCTGGAACAGCCGCGCCGCGTCCTCGAGCCGGGACAACACGCTCTCGACCATCCGGTCGTGCAGGTGCGCGGCGATCGCCGCGCGGCCCTCGGAGTCCACACCGCCGGCCACGTCGATCCAGTAGGCGATGCCCCGCTCGACGCGGCGCACCGACGTCAGTCCGGCGTTGTGGACGATGTCGGTCGCCTTGCTCGACCACGGCGACAGCGTGCCCGGCCGCGGCACGACCAGGAACAGCGTGCCGCGCTCGTCGACGGCCGCGCGCTTCGGCCCGTACTCGAGCAGGCGCTCGAGCAGCTGCCGGGCCGCCGCGTCGAGCGTGCCATCGACGTCGGCGAAGTGCACGAACCGCGTGCCGATGCCGCGGATGCCGGCGGCCTCGCCGCCGAGCCTCGCGTACAGACGTTGCAGACGGAAGGGAGAGAGCGCGGCGGCGCCGGGCAGTGTCAGCATGGGGTCGCGGTCACGGAGGAGCACGGCGTACGGCCGCCTGGACGGCCGGCACGTCGGCGGCGCCCGGAGGGCGCGTTCCCCATACGATACCCCGAGGCGGCGCCGACCTGGATGCCCCTGCGCGTGGCGCCAGGCACCGGTGAGGGGCCTGCGCGGCACGTATGATTGCCCGATGACCGAGGACGGACTCGACACGTCGCTGAGTCTGCCGGCGGGCCTCGAGGGCCTGTCGTCGGCGGACGCGGCCCGGCGGTTGCGCGAGGTGGGCCCGAACCGCTGGGTCGAACGCGACCGGCTGGCCGCGCTGCGCGAGCTGGCCTCGCTGCTGTTCGACCCCATGGCCATGATGCTCGGCGTCGCGGCCGTCATCTACTACCTCCTGGGCGAAACACGCGACGCGGTCGTGCTGCTCGTGGCGCTCGTGCCCGTGCTCGGCGTCGACGTGGCGCTCGAGGCCCGTTCGCGCGCGGCGCTGGCCAGGCTGGCGGAGGCGGCGGCCCTTCTGGCTGAGGTGGTCCGCGACGCGCACATCCAGACCATCGCCGTCGAGCACGTCGTGCCGGGCGATCTGCTCGTCCTGCGAGAGGGCCACGTCGTCGCCGCCGACGCCGTCGTCGAGTGGGCCTCGAATCTGTCGCTCGACGAGTCGTCCCTGACGGGCGAATCCGAGCCGCAAGCCAAGCGCCCGTGGCTGGACGACCCAGACCGCGCGCCCGCAGACACACGGGTCTTCGGGGGCTCGCCGGTGCTGACCGGCCGCGGCTTCGCGCGTGTGACGGCCACCGGAGCAGCCACGCAGTACGGCCACATCGCCGCGCTCGTCGCGTCCGCGCCGCCCGAGCCGAGCCCGCTGCAACGTCGAGCCGCCGCCCTCGTACGGCGGCTGGGGCTCGTGGCGCTGGCCGTTGCAGGGGGCCTGTTCGTGCTCGCGCTCCTGCGTGGCGAGCCCTGGACGCAGGGCCTGCTCGACGCCGTCAGCCTGTCGATGGCGGCCATCCCTGAGGAATATCCGATCGTGCTGGCCCTGTTCCTCTCGGTCGGCGCCTGGAGGCTCGCGTCCCGCGGCATGCTCGTGCGACGACTGGCCAGCGTGGAGACGCTCGGCTCGACCACCGTGATCTGCACCGACAAGACGGGCACGCTGACGCGCGGGCGCTTTCAGGTGGTCGAGCACGTCGTGCTCGACCCACGCTCGTCCGCGCACGACCTGCTGGAACTGGCGGTGTTGGCGTGCGAGCCGGACCCGGTGGACGCGATGGAACAAGCCATCGTCGCGTACGCGGACGCACAGGGGGTACGGCCGGCCACCGTGCTGGCCGGGCGGACGCTGGAGCGCGACCACGACTTCGACGTCGTCGGCAAGCACATGTCTCACGTGTGGCGCGGACCAGCCAGTGGAGACACCGTCGTCGTCGCCGCCAAGGGCGCCATCGAGGGCGTCCTCTCGCACGGCGGCGGCGATGCCATGGCGCGCAGTCAGGCGCTCGACGCCAACACCCGCCTGGCCCAGCAGGGCCTGCGCGTCCTGGCCGTGGCCGGCAAACGCGCGGCGGCACCCGGACGCCTCCGCGAGGACGACGAGCGCGACCTGGTGCTCGTCGGTCTGCTCGGCTTCCAGGATCCCCTGCGCCCTGAAGTCCCGGACGCGGTGGATCAGTGTCAGCGCGCCGGAATCCTCGTCAAGATGATCACCGGCGACCACGCGCTGACGGCCCACGCCGTGGCCCACGCCGCGGGGCTCGTCCATGCGGACGGCGACATCGTGACCGGCGACGACCTCGCGGCGCTCGACGAGACCGCACGGGCCGCGCGCATCGAGCGCGCGTCGATCTTCGCGCGCATCGCGCCTGCGCAGAAGTTCGAGATCGTCGACGCGCTGAAACGGGCCGGCCACATCGTCGCGATGACCGGTGACGGCGTCAACGACGCTGCGGCGCTCCGACGCGCCGACATCGGCATCGCCATGGGCCAGCGCGGCACCGACGTCGCGCGCG
Source organism: uncultured bacterium (assembly GCA_963923455.1). GTDB lineage: Bacteria > Acidobacteriota > Vicinamibacteria > Vicinamibacterales > UBA2999 > CAWULT01. Next base: position 14,543 of record CAWULT010000062.1, on the reverse strand, counting down.
CGACGGCCGACCTGGTGCTGCTCGACGACAACTTCGCGTCGATCGTCTGGACGGTGCGCGAAGGCCGGCACATCCTGCAGAACGTGCAGCGCGCGTTCCTGTACCTGGTTGCCTTTCACATCCCCGTGGTCGCGCTGACCGCGTTGGCCCCCGCGGCAGGCCTGCCCCTCGTCCTGCTGCCCGTCCACCTCGTCTGGCTGGAGCTGATCGTGCACCAGGTCTCGGCGCTCGTCTTTCAGGCCGAGCGCGCCTCGCCTGCGGTGATGGACGCGCCACCCCGGCCAGCCGACGCCCCGCTGCTGCCCCGCGCGGCCATCCGCAGGTCGGTGCTCTCGGGAAGCCTGCTCGCGACAGGCGCCTTCGCGCTGTACTGGTGGCAGCTCGGCCCGCGCGGTGCCGACGAGGCGCGCGCGCTCGTCCTGATTACCCTCGTCGCCGGCGGCCAAGCACTGGTCGCTGCCGAGCGCGTATCCCTCGGGCACGCCGGCGTGCCGTTCGTACCGCGCACGTGGACGTTCTGGATCGTCTGTCTGCTGACCGCGCTCAGCCTGGTTGCGATCCTCGCGGTGCCAGCGCTCGCCAGCCTGTTCCGGGTGGCGGTGCCTGAGGTGCGCCACGGCCTGACGGCCGTGGCGATCGGCGTCGCGGCGGTGGGCTGGCGGCTGATCGGCGCCGCGCGGCCCGCCACCCCCGGCGGCCCGCCCGCGGACGTCAGGCGGCCGGGTCCGCCGGCGTCCTGACGAACGCCGCCAGGAACAGCACGGCCAGCACGAGATCCGGCACGGCCACGGACGCTTCCTCCATCGTGACCAGCCCCTGGCCGCGCAGCACCGCCACGGTGGCCACGAACCCGAGCTTCTCGACGACCGCCGGCAGCATCAGCAGGCGGTAGCGCGCCGGATTCGACGCGATGATCAGGAACGCCAGCTGCCAGGCCATCGCCACGGCGAAGAAGCCGTAGAAGAAGTGCGGGTAGCTGGATGGCGGCGCGTACGGCGTGCCGGTGATGTCCACCAGGAAGAACAGCGGCGTCAGCACCACGATGCCCCAGACGCCGGCCAGCGCGAACACGACCTTCGCGAACGTCATGGGCGCCCCGGCGACGGCGCGGCCACACCCGGCGCTTCCACCACTTGTGCTTCCATGGGACTCGACCGACTTCAGGAATTCTTGGACGCCACCGCCATCACGGCGCGCAGACGGGGCAGGTGCGCCTTATAGTAGCTGCTCGCGCCGCCGGCTGGTCGACCGTCCCGCGAGTACGGGATCGGCCGTGCGCCCGTTCAGGGTTTCCAGGGATGCGCCGATCGCCTTTCTCGAACGGAGTTCCGATGCTGGTTCGCACGCTCACGTTCACCGCGGCCGCGCTGGCCGCCGCTCTCATGCTTCCGCCAACGGGCTTCGCCCAGGCTCCGGCCACGGCGGCGCGCGCCCCGAGGCCGCTCGAGTTCGACACGGCCACAGGGCAGCGCATCCGGGTCACCCAGGTCGCCGGCGGCCTGGTCCACCCCTACAGCCTCGCGTTCCCTGACGCGCGCACCATCCTGGTGGCCGAGCGCTCGGGCCGACTGCGCGTGATCAAGAACGGCGTGCTGCTGCCGACGCCCGCGTGGGAAGCGCCGGCGCCGCCGCCGGGCTCGCCCCCGTCGAACAACGAGCCCGACCGCCTGCACTTCATCGAGCTGCACCCGGCCTTCGCGCAGAACCGGCTCGTCTACCTGTCGTACCCGAAGTACGGACCGCGCGGGAACACCATCGCCGTCGGGCGCGGCACGCTCACCGGCGAGACGCTGACCGGCTTCGAGGAGCTGTTCGTCTCCGAGGCGTGGGAGAGTTACGGCGCCAACCCCGGGCGGATGCTCTTCATGCGTGACGGCACGCTCCTCGTCACGGTGGGCGACCGCGATCGCTACTGCTGCGACGGGTCGGAGAACACCTCGCAGCGCATGAAGGCGCAGACGCTCGACAACGACTACGGCAAGATCCTCCGCCTGCGCGACGACGGCAGCATCCCGCCCGACAACCCGTTCGTCGGCCGCGCCGGCGCTCGGCCCGAGATCTACACCTACGGCAACCGCAACGCGTACGGGCTGGCCTACCACCCGGAGACGGGCGAACTCTGGCAGTCGGAGATCGGTCCGCTCGGCGGCGACGAGGTCAACATCCTGCAGGCCGGCCACAACTACGGCTGGCCGCTCGTGTCGATCGGGCGCAACTATACGGGTACGCCGGTGTCGGACCGCCCGTGGACGCGCGAGGGGATGGACGATCCGCGGATGGTGTGGGTGCCGTCGATCAGCCCGTCCGGCCTGATCTTCTACACCGGCGACCGGTTCAAGGGCTGGAAGAACAGCGCGTTCCTCGGGGCGCTGAGCCCGGGCGGGCTCTGGCGCGTGTCGTTCAACCAGCCGCAGCAGGCCGAGAAACGCGAGGTACTCCTGGCATCGCTCGGCCTTCGCATCCGCGACGTGCAGCAGGGTCCCGACGGCAACCTCTACATCGCCACCGAGCGCGGCACCGCCGGCGCCCGGCCCGACGGCACGGTCATGCGGATCGAGCCGGTGGCCTCGCCGACGACGCGCCGGTAGCCGCGGCGCGTCCGGTCGTGGCCCGGACGCGCGGGCACGCGCGCCGGACGAACGGTCATCAAGGCCACGGTTCCGGACATCCTGCAACGTCGGCCGGTGTCCTGCGCATGGTTCCGCGCGGCCGGAGCCCGTAGTCTGACCGAACCCCGCGCCCGCACCCCCGCGGGCCGGCTTCGGAGGAGACGCAGATGACGCAGCTACTCGACCCGATTCACACCATCGACGCCGCGGCCAGCGCGCGCGGCGCCGCGCTGGCCGACCGCCTCGAACAGGGCGCACGCGCGCTGATCGCCCTCGCGCGCACGCTCTCGCCCGAGCAGTGGCGCACGCGCCTCCCCGGTGACGGCCGGCCCGTCGGCGTGGTGGTCCATCACGTGGCCAGCGTGTACCCCATCGAGGTCGCGCTGGCACGGCGGCTGGCGGCCGGCGAGTCGATCCTCGACGTGACGATGGACGACGTGCACGCGATGAACGCGCAGCACGCGCGCGACCACGCCGACGTCACCAAGGAGGAGGCCATCGACCTGTTGGCCCGCAACAGTGCCGAAGCCGCCGCCGCCATTCGCACGTTCACCGACGAGGAACTGGCGACGGGAGCACCGGTGGCGCTGTACGGCGGTCCGGCACCCCTGACCTGCCAGTTCGTGCTCGAGGACCACGCCGTGCGCCACAGCTACCACCATCTGGCGCGCATCAAGGCTGCCCTGGGACGGTAGCGGCACCACGGCATCCCTGGTTCGACGCGGGTGACGCACACCCGCGTCGCCACCTGAACGGGTCGGTGCGTCACGGGCGGGTCGGCCCGCTGGGCGGAGGCCGGCTCGGCGGCGCCGGCCGGCCTCAGCGCAGCACGGCTCCAATCGACGCGGTGACGAAGGTGCCGTAGAACAGCGCCATGGCCACCAGCGCCACCCGCCGCCACATGGGCGGCCGCACGTGCGGCGGCAGCAGGCGTGTGTTGACGTACAGGAGGTGCAGCGCCGCGACGGCCAGCACGACGCCCGCGATGTTCGCGCCGATCTGCAGCAGCACGAACGGCTGCGCCAGCCGCAGCGCGAAGATGCCCCACAGCACCATCACGCCGAGCACGCTGTAGTAGACGGCGCGCACGTCGCCGCCGCGCCAGTCGCGCACGCGGCGGCTGCCCGTCCACAGGATGTCGGTGATGGCGCGCACCATCCCCTCCATCAGGTCGAGCTGGGTCTTGAACAGCACCCACGCGCCCAGGAACGCGATCACGCCGCCCAGCAGCGGGCCCGCCGTGGCCCCGATCACCTCCGCGAGCGCGGCGCTGATGCCGAGCCCCTGGATGTCGGCGCCCCCGGGCAGGAACGTCACGTAGAGCAGCGCGGGCAGCAGCATCCCGAAGATGGCGCCGATGCCGAACACGCCCCACTGGTCCGCACTGATGATCCGCCACCAGCCGCGCCAGCGGCGACGCGCCTCGTCCGCATCGGCGAACACGAACCCGGTGTGCGCCAGCGCCACCTTGGCGCCGCCGACCGCGCCCGGGATGTAGCCGGCGCGCGCCCCCATGCCGTAGCCGCGGTCGCGCGCCCAGTTCGACAGCACGATGTTGTTGACGCCGCCCGCGCCCGAGTACGCGACGAGCGCGGCCAGCAGGAAGAGATCCGTCCCGTCGGGCACGAAGGCGAAGCCGCCGCGCCGCAGGTCGTAGCCGGTGAAGCCCAGTACGCCGGCCGCCCACGTCGGCGCGGGCACGAACCACAGCGCCAGCAGCAGGAAGCTGCCCAGGATCGCCGAGATCAGGATCCAGTTCAGCACCTCGAGCGTCCGCTCGATGCGCCGCCCCACGGTGAGGATCGCCACGCACAGCAGGAACGCGCCGATGCCAATCGCGTAGATCGTCCCCGCGTCCGCCGCGCCCGGCAGCCGGCGCATCGCCAGGAAGAAGATCGCCCCGGCGGCGGTGCCGGCCGACGCCGGCCAGCCGACCTGCAGGAAGTAGAGGACGGCATAGAACCACGCCCACCACGTGGACGACGGGCGCGTCCGCATGAAGCCCGTGAACACCGGTTCGCCCGTCGCCAGCGTGTAGCGCATCAGCTCGGTGTTGAACACCGTCTGCAGGAACACGGCGATGCCCACCACCCACAGCAGTGACAGGCCGTGGCGCACGAATGCGGCGGGCCCGAGCAGGAACTCGCCGCCCCCGATCGAGACGCCGAGCACGATCACGCCCGGACCGACCGCCTGCAGCCAGCCGAGGCCGGACGGCGCAGGCGCCTCGGGCAGCTCCGCCGGCGTCCAGGGCGGAAGGCCGGAGCGGGTTTCGGGGGAGACGAAGGAGGGGGCGGCGCCGGACATGGCGCCGCCTATCCTACGCGAAGTGATTGCGCGCTACCGCGCCTGCTGCGTGCGCCAGCCCTGCGCGTACCCGGTGCGCGCCACCTCGGCATAGGGCACCGGCGACACCGTGGCCCGCATCTCCACCTGCTCGTGGCGCTCCACGGTGGGCTTCGACGTGCCGCCGTTCTCCTCGCCCCAGACGAAGGTCACCTCGTTGCCGTCGACGGCGTGCTCGGCGTCGAGGATGGCCAGCGTCAGCATCCGGCCTTCGTTGGCGCTGTAGCCCACCCAGGTCGACACACCGATCGTCCGGCCGTCCTTGGTGACCCGGTCGAACGGGTGCATCGAGTAGACGGCCGACGGGAACTCGATGAACTTCGCCCGGCCCGTCTTCCGGTACTGGCTGGCGATCACGCGCATCACGTCGTCGTTGTCGATCGCCAGCGTCACCTTTTTGCGGTGCGGCCCCTTCGCCATCCGCTCGAGGGCCTCGCGCCCGATGAAATCGTGGTCGAACTTGACGTGCGGACCGTAGCCGAGGTCCCACGGCGTCAGGTAATAGTCCTCGATGTTCGAGGACACGAAGCTGCCGCCGATCGACGCCCGGGCCTCGTAGCTGCTGGCCGGCAGCCACTGCCGGTAGGCCTTCATCTTCTCGCCCGAGTAGACGGCCGGCAGCGGCGACGGCACCCAGCCCGACTCGAGCGTGTTGGCCGAGTAGGCGCGGCCGCCGACGAGGCGCAGCCCGAACTCCTCTCCCGCCTTCACCAGTGCGTCTCGCACCGCGTCGCCGTCGGCATACGGCCCGAACAGCTCGAAGCCGGGCTGCCCCGCCATGCCGTGGCGCAGCGCGCGGACGCGCCGGCCGGCGATGGTCAGGTGGCACATGTTGAAGAACTTCAGCTCGGGCGGCGCCGCCCCGAGCACCTTTTCCATGACCTTCATCGCGTTGGGGCCCTGGATCTGGAAGCGGTAGGCCTTGCGGTTGAAGGGGTCGGGGCGGGCGGCCGAGCGCTCGTCCAGTTCGACCTTCACGTCGTAGCCGCCGGTGGCCGCGTGGAACATGATCCAGTTGAGTACCGGAATGCGCCCCACCAGGTTGAAGGTCCGGTCGGCCAGGTAGAACAGGATCACGTCGCCGATCACGTAGCCGTCGTGGCTGCACGGCACGAACTGCTTGGCCTTGTCGACGGCGAAGTTCGCCATGCTGTTCACGCCCAGGTGCGTGAGCAGCTTCAGCGCGTCCGGCCCTTCGACCGCCAGGTCGGCCATGTGGTACGACTGGTTGAAGAGCACGCAGGTCTTCTGCCACGCCTGCGTCTCGTCGCGCCAGTTGGTGTATTCGGGCGGCACGCCGGGATAGACGTTGGGGCCCGTCTGGGAATTCCGCAGCAGCGTGACCGGGTTGCCGGCCGCCTGGATGACGTCTTCGAGGGTCTTCGCAGTCATGATTCGTGTCGCCTCACCGCGCTCGTGCGCCGTCCCCCTGGAGGGGGGGGCGAGCAAACGTACAACATGCCCGGCCGGCGGGCCAGCGCTATCGGCCTTCCAGCTGTCGACGGCAGGCGGCGGGCGCTGCGGCCAGGCCGGCCAGAGGGGGTCAGCGCTCCTCGCGGCGGCCCTGCTGGCCCCACGTCCAGTGATCGCGGGGCCGTTCGATGCGCTTCAGGTGCACGCGCGTGTCGGTCGGGTTCCGGTTCGGCGCCGCCCACACGCGGACCCGATCGCCGACTCGCAGCGTGTCCTTCGTGACGCCCGCGCGCTCCAGGCCAGCGCGGCCGGTCCACTCGGCCGCCCAGGTCTGCATCCGCCCGAACGAGTCCGGCGCGTTGACGAACACCCAGGAGTGCGGGTTGCGGTACTGGAACTCCACCACGTCGCCTTCCAGTTCGATGCTCTCGCCCTCGAGGTAGTAGGTCGCGAAGGAATGGTGTGCAGCCGCCCGCGTGCCGATGGCCACGACGGCCACCAACACGCACACGACCACGGGCACCCAGGCGGCTCGCCCCTGGAATACGGCTCGCATCGTCGACTCCTGTCCCCCGCGGGACGCAGTATGGCACGCCGTCGGGCGGCAGGGCACCCGGCGCATCCTCGTCACGGACGGTCGGCCCCGGCGGCCCGCGCGAGCGCCCGCCATTCGTCGCGCGTCATCACATGGTCCGGCGTCGGCGGATGGACCGTGACGTGCCGATCGAAGTCGATCTGCAGGCGCTCGAGCGTCCTGACCAGCGCTGGAATCGACGGGGAGACCGTCTGCCCCTGCGCCGGCGGATCGAAATCCGCCGTGAACAGGATCCGTTCGGCCGGCAGGTGGGCGATCAGCATGCCCTCGCTGTGGGCCAGGTCGTCCACGTGGTACAGGCGCAGCTCCCGCGTCTCGTCCCTGAGCACGAGGTCGTCGATGACGCCCTCGACCTTCGGCGTCCTCTTCCTCCGCGACAGCACGTCACCGACCAGCGTACGGGGCTCGGAGAAGGCCGCCTCCACGAAGAACTTGTTGTTGTCGTCGGTGATCACGGTGATGCCCGCGGCGATGAACGGCGCCACCCCGGCCACGTGATCGAAGTGCGGATGGGTGTTCACGACGTACTTGACCTTCTTCGCCGGAAACAGGCGCTTCGCCTCCGCCAGCACGGCCAGGCCTCGCGCCTCGCTCTCGCCGCCCTCGAGCACGACGACGTGGTCCTTGAACTCGACGACGAGCGACACGTAATCGCCCGTCAGCCGGTAGACGCCCTCGGCCAGCCGCTCCGACGCAAGGGGCCTCGGCGCGGGGGGCACCGGAGGCGGCGGGGCCTCGAGCAGCGCCGCCACGTCGGGCGGATTGATCCGGACCTGCGTGATCGACTCGACGAACGTCTCCATGCCGCCGAGCCTTCTCGCCGTGCGGACCGGCACCTTGAGGCCATCCGCGTCGGCGTACTGCGTGAAGAAGACTTCGACGTGCAGGTCGCCGAAGACGGGGTGCTAGACCCACGTCTCCACCTTCTCGACCAGGCCTTGCTGGTTCAGGTAGCCGCTCAGCCGGTACGAACGCCCGGACGGGGCCTTCAGGGCGGGCGACCACGTGACGACGCGGAACGGGACGCCCTCGACCTTCCGGCTGGCGAGCGTCGTGTCGGCGGCGGCGAGCGCCCCTTTCAGGAAGCCCCAGGGCGTGACCCAGATCTCGAGCTGGCTGGCCCACCCGGGCGTCGCGGCCGAGACGGCCTCGTCGTAGGGCACGGGGGTCGCGCTCGGGGAGGGCTTCTCACCCCGCGGCACCGGAGGGAACTGCTGGCCGGTCGCGTGCATGGCCGGCCTGGTGAAGTCGATCGTGCGCACGTAGTCGCGAATCTGGCTCGAGGCCAGACCGAACGTGATGCCGCGGCTCTGGCCGAAGTTGCCGACGGCCGCCGTGCCCTGGTACGAGAGCGACGACAACCCGGACATGCCCATCGCGCGGACGGCCTCGGTCACGACCGCCTTGGCGTCCTGCGCGCCGGCCGGCGCCGGCGCGAGCACGGCGAGCATCAGGAGAAACAGACAAGAAACGGCAGACGGGCTCAGGGCACGCATACGCACACTCCTCTGAGTGAGCGGTCCTGCGCGACAGGCGAGCCCGCGGCGCCGATGGAGGCGGCGCCTTCGCTGTGCGCGGTTCCGAAACGTCGGCACCATGGTAACGCGCTTCCGGCTCCCTCCGGTCGGCCCGTCCCCTGCCAATGCCCAGGCCTGCGCTATGCTCTCGCACGTTCGCCGTCCGGGCCAACGGCGGGAAGGAACGCGATGCGGTTCGGCATCTTCGATCACATGGACGACGCGGGCGTACCGCTGCAGCGGCAGTTCGCGGAGCGCCTGCGGCTCATCGACGCCTACGATCGTCTCGGCTTCCACGCGTACCACCTGGCCGAGCACCACGGCACGCCGCTCGGGCTCGCTCCGTCGCCCGGGGTGTTCCTGGCCGCGGCAGCGCCGCGGACGACGCGCCTGCGCCTGGGCCCGCTCGTCTACTCGCTGCCGCTCTACCACCCGATCCGGCTGATCGAAGAGATCTGCATGCTCGACCACCTGAGCGGGGGCCGCTTCGACCTGGGCGTCGGCCGGGGCGTCTCCCCGATCGAGGTCGGCTTCTACGGCGTGAAGCCCGAGGACGGGCCGCGGCAGTTTCCCGAGGCGCTGCGCGTCATCAGGCAGGGGCTCACGTCGGACGTCCTCACGTTCGAGGGCGAGTTCTACCGGTTTCGAGGCGTGCCGATGGCGATGCGCCCCCTGCAGCAGCCGCATCCCCCGCTGTGGTACGGCGTCGTCGCACCCGAGACGACGCACTGGGCCGCCGTGGAAGACGCGCACATGGTGACGCTGCTGCCGACCGACGGGGCGCGCGCCGTCATCGACCGCTTCAAGGCTGAGTGGGCGGACCTCGGCAAGCCGGCGGCCGCGCTGCCCCTGGCGGGCGTCATGCGCCTGGTCGTACTGGCCGGCTCCGACGCCGACGCATCCGACACCGCGACACGCGCCTATCGCGCGTGGCTCGGCCACATGCGGCTGCTCTGGGATCGGCATGGATTGCCGTTCCCGCTGAACCTGCCGCCGGACATCGGCCCGATGTGCGAGGTGGGTGCGGCGTACGTGGGCACGGCCGCCGGTTTCGCGCGATTCGTCGAGACGGCCGTCGCCGGCATCGGGGCCACGTACCTGGCGTGCGACGTCGCGTTCGGCGACATGCGGTTCGACGAGGCGATGCGCACGACCGAGCTGATCGGCCGGGACGTCATTCCCGCGTTTCGGCCCGGGAACTGAGTGCCGCTGGGCACGGCGTGCCGACGGCGCACGCGTGGCACGCGCACGGCACTGACGAGGCGCGCCTCGACGTGAGGGAGCGCGTGGCACAATGCAGCCGATGACCGAGACCTCGGTGGCCACCGGATGCCGTCGCCAACGCCCGGCTGGCCTGCCTTGCCGTTTCAGGCGACGCGTCCTGACGCTGGCGTGCCTGGCCGCCGTGCTGCTGCTCGCCGCCGGAGCCCGTGGACAGCAGGCGGGCGGATTCGACCTGGCCCTGGTCGATCTGGACGGCACGCGGCACGTGCTCGGCCAGCTGCCGCCCTCGGTCTTCGCCCCGCGCCTCTCGCCCGACGGCGGGCGCGTCGCCTACGAGACGCGCGACGTCAACGGCCCCGACGGCGCGCGGCTGTGGATCGCCGACGTCTCGAACCTCGCGACACGCACGCCGCTGCCGATCGCGGGCGGTCCGACGAACTGGGCCCCGATGTGGACGCCTGACGGCCAGCGTCTCGTCTACCTCGTGTCCGGACCGGACCCGGACCGGATCTTCTGGCGGCGCGCGGACGGCACCGGCGACGCCGAGCCCCTCGTCACCGCCCGCAGCGCCGAAGGCTGGCTGGACGGCGGGGCGCAGCTGCGGTTCCTGACGCTCACCGGCAACCGTGACTACGGCATCGCGCTGCTCGACATGCGGTCGCGCGCGACCACCACCGTCATCGATCTCCCGGGGTCGGCCCAGCACAGCACGGCGGTGTCACCCGACGGGCGCTGGCTGGCCTACGCGTCGAACGAGACGGGCGCCTACGAGGTGTGGCTCGAGCCGCTGCCGCGCACCGGCGTGCGCCATCGCCTGACGCACGACGGCGGGGCGCACCCGACGTGGCGGCCCGACGGACGGGCGCTCTACTTCAACCGCGGCTCGCGGATGTTCCGGCTCGCGGTCGACACGGCCAGGCCGTCGCCCGCGGAAACGCCGGTGGCCCTGCCCATCGAGGGCTTCGTGCAGGGCGAGTACCGGCGGCAGTTCGACCTGACCTCCGACGGCCGGCAGTTCCTGATGTTGTTTCCGCTGCCGGCGCGCTGAGCCGGCACGGCGGGAGCGCCACGACGCGTGAGTTCCGCGCCGCCACAGGCGCGGACGATCTCGTCCACGCACGCGGGAGGGCCTCCGCGGGGTCCCCGCACACGGCCCGAAGGGCACGACATGCACGCCTACGATCTGATTCTGACGCTGACGGGTGGCCTCGGCGGCGCGCTGGTGCTCGGTTACCTGACGCACCGCCTCGGCCTGTCGCCCATCGTCGGCTACCTGCTGGCCGGCACGCTCGTCGGGCCGCACACGCCGGGCTTCGTCGCCGACGCGTCCCTCGCCGAACAACTGGCCGAGATCGGCGTGATCCTGCTCATGTTCGGCGTCGGTCTCCAGTTCCATCTCGAAGAGTTGCTGGCCGTCCGGCGCGTCGCGATCCCTGGCGCCGTCGCGCAGAGCGCCGTGGCCACGGTGCTCGGCGCCGTGCTGGTACAGGCCTTCGGCTGGAGCTGGTCCGCCGGGCTGATCTTCGGGATGGCGCTGGCCGTGGCCAGCACGGTCGTGCTGGTCCGGGTGCTGTCGGACAACAACGACCTGCACACCCAGGCGGGCCACATCGCCGTAGGCTGGCTGGTGGTCGAGGACCTCTTCACCGTGATCGCCCTGGTGCTGCTGCCGGCGCTGTTCGGGCCGGCCACGGCGGGCACGCCCCTCTGGACGGCGCTCGGGTTGACGACGTTCAAGGTCACCGCGCTCGTGGCATTCACGGCGCTCGTCGGCACGCGCGTGATTCCGCGGGTGCTCGACTACGCGGCCGAGACGCGCTCGCGCGAGCTCTTCACGCTGACGGTGCTCGTCATCGCGCTCGGCATCGCGGTCGGCTCGGCGCTGATCTTCAGCGTGTCGATGGCGCTCGGGGCCTTCCTCGCGGGCATGGTGGTCGGGCGCTCCGAGTACAGCCTGCGGGCGGCGTCCGAGGCGCTGCCGATGCGGGACGCGTTCGCGGTGCTGTTCTTCGTCTCGGTCGGGATGCTGCTCGACCCCTGGTCGATGCTGGACTCGCCGGCCCTCGTAATCGGCGCGCTGCTGATCGTGCTGGTCGGCAAGCCGGCGGTGGCGCTGATCTTCGTCTGGGCGCTGCGGTATCCATTCCGCACCGCGCTGACGTGCGGCATCGCGCTGGCGCAGATCGGCGAGTTCTCGTTCATCCTGGCGTCGATGGGGCGCGACCTCGGCGTCCTGCCGCCCGAGGCGACCAACGTGCTCGTCGCGACGTCCATCGCCTCGATCGTGCTCAACCCCGTGACGTATCGAACCATCCGGCCGATCGAACGCCGCCTCTCCGGGTGGACGCGGCTGTGGGCCCTGCTGAATCGCACCGCAGCGGCCCCCGCCGATCTCGACACACCGCGGCCCGAACGGCATGCCGGCCCCGACCACCGCGCGGTCGTGATCGGCTACGGCCCGACCGGCCGCACCGTCGTGCGCCTGCTGCGCGACAACGACATCGCGCCCACGGTCGTCGACCTGAACATGGAGGCCGTCCGCGCGCTCCGGCAGGACGGCATCGACGCGATCTACGGCGACGCCACCCGTCCCGACACGCTCGAGGCGGCCGGCGTCGCGAAGGCCGGCAGCCTGATCCTCGGGTCGGCGGGCATGGCGCACGGCGCAGAGGTGATTCGGGCGGCCCGCCGGCTGAATCCGGCGATCCGCGTGCTGGCCCGTGCGTCGTACCTGCGCGACGTGCCGGCACTCAAGGCCGCCGGCGCCACGAGCGTCTACTCCGGCGAGGGCGAGGTCGCCCTCGCCTTCATCGAGGACGTCCTGGGCGAGTTGGGCGCCACGCCCGACCAGATCGACCGCGAGCGCGCGCGGGCGCACGCCGATCTCGCCGCCGATGCCGGGGCACCGCCGACGGCGACCGCGCCCGAGCCCCCTCGCTGAGGTCGCGCCCGCGAGGCCCGCGTCACCGCCCTGCTGATGACGGCGCTCGTGCGCGACGACCGGCGCGAATAGGCGCAGCCGGGCGTGAGGCCGAAGGGCACGCGACATCCGCCCTGCCCGCCGGCACCGGCGTCCAGCGGTTCCTGCGATGATACGGACGTGCTCCGCCCCGCCCTGCCCGTCGACGCGAGCGTGCCGGAGGTTCGCGCCGCGCTCGCCTCGCATCGCGCGGTGGTCGTCGTCGCGCCGCCGGGCGCCGGCAAGACCACGCGCATCCCGCCGGCCGTGGCCGACGCCGGCCGCGTGATCGTGCTGCAGCCCCGCCGGGTGGCGGCACGTGCGGTCGCGCGCCGGATCGCCGAGGAGCACGGCTGGACGCCTGGGCGCGAGGTGGGCTGGCACGTCCGCTTCGACCGACGGGCGTCGGCCGAGACGCGCGTGCTCGTCGTCACCGAGGGCATGCTGACGCACTACCTCGACGACGACCCGCTGCTCACCGGCGTCTCGACCGTGATCCTGGACGAGTTCCACGAACGAAGCCTGCACACCGACCTCGGCCTCGCACTCGTGGCCGAGGCGTGGCGCGCGCGGAACGATCTGCGCGTGGTGGTGATGTCGGCCACCATGGACCCGGCGCCGGTGCAGGCGTATCTCGACGACTGCCCGCTCGTGGAGGTGCGCGGCGCGGCGCATCCGCTCGACGTGGCCTACGCCCCGGGTGAGACCATGGCCGGCGTGCTGCCAGCCGTGCTGGCATCGGGCCCCGGCGACGTCCTGTGCTTCCTGCCGGGCGCGGGCGAAATCGCGCGAGCCCTGGATGACGCACGGGCGCTCGGGGAGCGCCACGGCCTCGACCTGCTGCCGCTGCACGGCTCGCTGGACGCCGACGCGCAGGATCGCGCGCTGCAGCCCGGCGCACGACGCCGGGTGGTGATGGCCACGAACATCGCGGAAACCTCCCTCACCGTACCGGGCGTCTCGCGGGTCGTCGACGGCGGCTGGCAGAAAGTGGCGCGCTACGACGCGGAGCGCGCCATCGACACGCTGGTGCTCGAGCGCGTGACCGCGGACGGCGCGGCGCAGCGCGCCGGACGCGCGGCCAGGCTCGGCCCCGGACGCGCGTGGCGGCTGTGGGACGCGCGTGACCGCCTGCGCCCCGCGCGGGAGCCGGAGGTGCACCGTGTCGATCTGGCCGGCGTGGTGCTGAGCCTGATGGCGGCCGGCAACGCGCCGGAGCGATTCCGCTGGTTCGAATCCCCCGCGGCCGACCGCGTGGCGGCGGCCCGGCACCTGTTGACCCGTCTCGGCGCCGTCGAGGGCGCGCACGTGACGCCGCTCGGCGATCGGCTGCGCCGGCTGCCTCTCCACCCACGGCTGGCCCGCGTCCTACTGGCCGGAAGCGGAGCCTGGGAAGCGGCGGCCGCCTGCGCACTGCTGTCCGAGGGCCGATCCGCCGGCGTGGCCGGCGTGGCCGCCGCCACGTGCGACCTGCTCCCGCAGATCGACCGTTGGGCGAGCGTGCCGCCGCACACGCGCCAGGTGGCGGACGCGGTGCACCGCCTGGGTCGTGCGCTGCTCGGCGATGAGGCCCGGGACCACATCTCCGAGACGGCGCTGCGCCGTGCGTTGCTCGCCGGCTATCCCGACCGCGTGGCACGGCGCCGCCCGCACGATCGCTCGCGGGTGCTGCTGGCGTCGGGGCGCGGCGCGACGATGGGCCGCGAGTCCGGGGTCGCGGAGGGCGAGTGGCTCGTCGCGCTGGATCTGGCGGGCGGCCGGCCAGGGCAGCCGGAGGCACTCGTTCGGATGGCGTCCCGCGTGGAGCCCGACTGGCTCACCCCGACCGGCCGCACGGTCGAGCACCGGTTCGACGACGCGCAGCAGACCGTCAAGGCCGT
>CAWULT010000061.1:0-27033 GCA_963923455.1 uncultured bacterium | reverse complement strand
CCCGTGCTGCTCGCCCTCGAACGCCAGGTACGCCACGGGGCAGCCGCGCGCGCGGGCGGCGGCCGCCATCATCTCGGACTGGTTCGGCGGCACGACCTTGTCCTCGAGGCCCTGGAACAGGATGAGCGCGCACGACAGCCGGTCGACGAAGTGGATGGGCGAGCGCGCCTGGTACACGGCCTTCTGCGCCGGGTAGGGCCCCACGAGGATGTCGAGGCACCGCGACTCGAACTTGTGCGAGTCCTGCGCCAGCACCTCGAGGTCGCTGATGCCGTAGTAGCTCGCGCCGGCCTTGAACACGCCCGGGTGCATCGTCAGCGCCACGAGCACCGTGTACCCGCCGGCGCTGCCGCCCCGGATGATCAGGCGATCGGGATCGGCCTTGCCCTGGGCCACGAGGTACCGTGCGGCGTTGATCAGATCCTCCACGTCGACGATGCCCCACTGCCCGTTCAACCGCTCGCGATACGGCCGGCCGTAGCCCGTGCTGCCGCCGTAGTTGACGTCGGCCACGGCGAACCCCCGGCTCGTCCAGAACTGGATCTTCAATTCGAGCGTCGGTTGCGTGGCCGCGATCGGCCCGCCGTGGCCGATCACGATGAGCGGCGGCCGCGTGCCGGCTGGCGCCGTCCGGTCCGGATGGCGCGGGGGGTAGTAGAACGCGTGCGCGGTCGACCCGCCCCCGGTCGGGAACTCGACGGCGTCCGGCACGGACAGGTAGCCAGGATCCACCCGCCACGTCGACGATTCGGCCAGGCTGTCGGCCTGTCCGGTGCGGAGGTCGATGGTGACGACGGCGTCGGCGGCGGTCGGCGACCCGGCCACCAGCACCGCGTGCGACGGGGTGACCGCGAGCCACTCGTCCGGCTCGAGGGCGGTCGGCACGTCCGTGAGGGTTCGCGACGCCACGTCGACCACGCCCAGCCGCCACCGCCCGCGCGTGGTGTACGACACGACGAGCCGGCCCGGGTCGGCAAATGCCCACGTCGCGGTACCGAAGATCCACTGGGGCCGCCCGAACTCGGCCTCCGCCGGCGGCCGCGCGATCACGGGCGTCGCGACCGGCGACTCCAGGTCGTCGACGCGATACAACCGCCACCACCCGTCACGGTCGCTCGCAAACAGCAGCGCGCCGTCGGGCGACCACCCGGGCTGATAGATCGACTCGCGCTCGCCGCCCGCGACACACCGGGCCTGAATGGGCCGGCCGTCGCCGTCGAAACGCGCCCCCCACAATTCGGTGCCATCCCAGGGCATCCGGGGGTGCCGCCAGCAGATCCACGACAACCACCGGCCGTCCGGGCTGACCCGCGGCGTGGAATAGAAGTCGTACCCGGACGCCAGCACGTCCGCCGCGCCCCCGTCGATCGGCACCGCCGCGAGCGTCGTGATCGCCTCGCGCCCCTCGACGGTGTGGTCCTCGCGGACGCACACCAGGCGCCGGCGTGACCCATCGACCGCGAAGTCGGCGTAGCACCAGCGCCCCTCCGGCGTCAGGGCCCGCGGCGGTCGACGCCCCTCGGTGTCGAGGCGGTAGACCCGCTGGTCCGCGAAATTCGAGAAGTAGACGTCGCCGCCGTCCACGAGGTACGCCCCCCCGCCATACTCGTGGACGCGGGTGCGGACGTTGAAGCCGGCCGGCGTCAACTCGACGCGTCGCCCGCCCACGGCCTGGCGCACGAGCACGTTGCGCCCGCCCTCGGCTGGACGCCCCTCGATCCAATAGATGTCGCCGCCCGCGACGCTGACGCTGCTGAGGCGCAGGCCCTGCTCGGCCAGCACGCGGGCGGTGATCGGCGATGGCCAGGTCCCGTACGGTTGCTCCACGCGGCAACTGTACGCCAACACGCGGCCGCGGGATCTGGGTAGAATCTCCGCCATGCTGAAGCCCTCGACACGCCTGTTCGCCGCCCTGACGCTCGCCGTCGGCGCCTCCGTGGCCCCGCTGCCGGCGCAGTACTCGCTGACCGTCAGCAAGGACCGCCTGATCAACGCCGCCACCGAGCCGCAGAACTGGCTGCTGATGAACGGCGACTACGGCAGCCTGCGCTACTCGCGACTCACGCAAATCAACCGGACGAACGTCAAGGACCTGCGGATGGTGTGGGCCATGGCCCTCGGCGGCATGCAGGACGTCGGGCAGAACGGTCCCGAGAGCGAGGTCAACCCGCTCGTCGACAACGGCTTCATGTACACGACCGACGGCTGGGGCACCGTCTACAAGATCGACGCCCGCAATCCGCAGCGCGGCCAGTTCGTCTGGATCGCCGACCCCGGCGTGCAGCACGAAGGGAACGTGTCCCGTTCGCGCGGCATCGCGCTCTGGGAAGACAAGGTGATCGCCAACCTGCCCGACGGCCGCGTGATCGCCGTCAACACGGCCAACGGCGAGATCGTCTGGGACAAGAAGGTCCTCACCAAGAACGAGTTCGGCAACCAGGAGCGTTTCCTGACGGCACCGCTCGTCGCCGACGGCAAGGTGCTCATCCAGAACGGCGCCGGCGACGGCGGCACGCGCGGCTGGGTGGCCGCGCTCGACGTCAAGACGGGCAACGAGCTGTGGCGCTGGTACACGGTGCCGAAGCCTGGCGAGCCCGGCAGCGAGACCTGGAAGGACGACCACAGCGCGTGGAAGACGGGCGGCGGCGGCATCTGGCAGACGGGCTCGTACGACCCGGCGCAGAACCTCTACATCGTCGGCACCGGCAATCCGTTCCCGATCTACGACCCGCAGTTCCGGCCCGGCGACAATCTCTACACCAACTCCGTCGTCGCCCTCGACGTGGCCACCGGCAAGATGGCCTGGCACTTCCAGTACACGCCGAACGACTCGTGGGACTTCGACGAGGCCGGCGTGTTCATGCTGTACGACACGAAGATCGGCGGCGCCGACCGGAAGGTCGTGGGCCACTTCGCGCGCAACGGCTTCTACTACACCATCGACCGCACCAACGGCCGGTTCATCAAGGCCGAGAAGTACGTCAACGACCTCAACTGGACGAAAGGCATCGACCAGCGCACCGGCAAGCCGCTCGACTACAACCCGAAGCTCGACGTGCAGGTGTACAACCCGGAGGCGCGCGCGCTGCGCGGCGACGGCCAGAAGCGGTCGTGCCCGACGTGGCACGGCGGCGTCGCACACCAGCCGATGGCCTACAACCCGGTCAAGGGTATCGCCTACGGCGTGGGCACCGAGGGCTGCTTCTCGCAGAACGGCGCGGCGGTCGGGTCGCTCGGCAAGGATGGCGGCATCGACAACAAGACGAGCCAGCGCCGCACGTTCTCGAGCGACCTCTACTACGGCGCCGTGACCGCGTTCGACGCGGTGAACCACAAGGTGCTCGGCAAGGCCGTCACCGACATCGAGATCCGCTCGGGCGCCACGGCCACGGCCGGTGGCCTGGTGTTCACCGCGCTCCAGGACGGCTGGATCGTCGCCTACAACGACGAGACGCTCGAGGAGTTGTGGCGCTTCAACGTCGGCACGCCGCTCAAGGGCGCGCCGGTCACCTACATGGTCGGCTCGAAGCAGTACCTCGCGGTGCAGGCCGGCGGCCGCCACCTGCACCCGATCAACTGGGACAAGCTCGAGAACTCGAGCTACCTGTTCGTGTTCGCGCTGAACTGAGCCCCAGGGCCGCGCGCGCGAGGGGCGTCCGCCACGCGGATGCCCCTTCGCGCCGGCGCGGCCGCCGGGTCCGTCACCGCGCCAGCGACACCGCCAGCCTCGTCGTCTGCCCCTCCGTCAGCTGCACCCGCGTCGAGAACGGCTGGAAGCCCTCCTTGCGCACCTGAAGGTCGTGCCAACCCGCCGGCAGGTGAATCACGACCTCCGGCAGCCCGGCAATCGCCGCCCATGCCTCGCCGTCAACGGTCACCTGAGCGTCGGACGGCGTCACGTGCAGCGCCAGAATCCCGTACGGCGACGCCGGCTGCGTCGACCCCGGCTGCGGCTCTGGCTCGATCTCCGGTACGGCGAGCGGAGCCGGAGCTGGCGGAAAAGGCTGGCCGGCCGGCTGGCGCAGCATGGTGTGCACGATGTCCAGCGTCGCGCCGCCCCTGACGAGCACGTGCTGTCCCCACGGGAGATAGCCGGCCAGGCGCAGCTCGATCCGATACTCCCCGCCCGGCAGGTACAGCCGCTGGAACACCCCGTCGAAGTCGTCCGCGATGCCCGCGTAGTAGCCGTTGACCCACACCTCCGTGTCGCGCGGCTGTACCCGCGTCCGGACGGCGCCGCTCATGTAGCGCGCCGGCCACACGTACGGCCCCGAGTAGGGGTAGAAGGGTCCGTAGTACGGCCCGTAGTAGAAGCCGAAGTACGGGTGGTAGTAGAAGCCCCGCCGGACGTCGATCGGCGGGAAGTGGTAGACGCGCGGCGCGACGACGCGCCCGGGCGGAATCTCGCTGCGGCGCGGAGGCTCACGGCGGGGCCCTTCCTGGCGTGGCGGCGGCGCCTGCCGTGGCACGGCGCGGCGCTGCTCGGGTGCGGAACGCTGCGGCTCAGCCGCCGGGGGCGGCCCTGGCGGCGGCTGCCGCTCGCGGGGCACGGCCCTGCGATCCTGTTCCGCGGACAGCGGAGTCAACGCACCGGCCGACAGGGCCGCAACCAATCCGAGCACGGCAAATCGGGACCTGAGCATACGTGTCGCCTCCTGATGGCGCTGCCTGGACAAGTGCAACGATTGCACCAACCGCCGGCCAGGGACTGCCACGCTCTTTTCGCCGTCGGCGGCCAGAGCGCGGGCGCTGGTGGGATATTCCGCGGACGGTGAGGCGAGCCATCACATAATGTCCCCACACCTTCGCCCGCTCGACCCAGGAGACGCGATGAACGCCGACGACAAGAAGATCGCCCTGCGCATGATTCCCTACGGGCTCTACGTGATGACCGCGACCGGGCAGGACGGCCGGATGACGGCCGCCACCGTCAACTGGGTCACCCAGGCGTCGTTCACCCCGCCGCTCGTCGCCGTTGGCGTCAAGGCCGACTCGGCCTCGCACGCCGCCATCGAGGCGTCCGGGGCCTTCGTGCTCAACGTGATCGCGAAGAGCGACAACGGCCTCGCATTCACGTTCTTCAAACCGGCCGTGGTCGAGGGCCAGACGATCAGCGGCGAGGCCTTCACGCTGGGCAGCGTGGTCAAGGCGCCCGTGCTCGACAAGGCACCCGCGCACGTCGAGTGTCGTGTCGTCGAGGCCGTCAAGCGCGGTGACCACACGCTCTTCGTCGCCGAGGTCGTCGAGGCGCGGGTGAAGACGCCGCCGGCCGGGCGCGCGGACGACGCCATCTGCTGGCTGAAGGACCTGGGCGAGAAGGTCTACTACGGCGGCTGACCCGCGGGGCTACTCCTCGCCGGAATCCTGGAAGACGAGCGCCAGCGGCACCGCCAAGTCCGGCAGCAGCACGCCGTGAATCGGCGGGCGGGGTGAATCGCTGCCGGGCCGCGGAACGCGCTCAGTCCGTGAGCGCGGCTCTCAGCGCCTGCCGGTCGAGGCGGCGCCCCGCCACGTAGACGTCGGCGATGCGCCGCGTGTTGGCGATGTCGTCGAGGGGATTGGCGTCGAGCACGATGAAGGTCGCGGTCTTGCCCGGCGCCAGCGTCCCCAGGTCACCCACCTTCATGTACTCGGCGGCGCGGCTGGTCGCGGCCACGAGCGCCTGCATCGGCGTCGCACCCGCCTCCACCATCATCTGCAACTCGCGATGATCGGTGAAACCGAAGGGATGGTCCTGCGTGCCCGTGTCGCTGCCGAGGACGAGCTTGGCGCCGGCCCTGGCCAGCTTCGCCACGCTGCGCTGCAGGATCGCGTACCGTTGCCGGGCGGCATCGGCGTCCTGCGCCGTGCGTCCGCCGAAGCCGGCCCGGACCCGTTCGAGCATGGCCGCGCCGAGCGCTGCGCCCTCGGGACCGTCCAGCCACGGGGTCAGCGCGGGCGGCACGCTCGTGTGGGCGGCGCGCTCGACCGTGGTCAGCGTGGGCATCACGTAGGTGCCGTGCTTCACGATCGCCGCAACCGCCTGGTCGTCGAGCTCGAGGTCGCGTGCCAGGTGCACGAGCCCGTCGATGCCGGCGCCCACCAGCGTCTTCAGGTCCGCCAGGTAGAAGACGTGGGCGTTGACCTTCAGCCCGCGGCGATGGGCCTCGTCGATGATGGCGCGATAGGCCCCCTCGGACAGGCGCGGCGCCCGGCCGTTGCGATCGTCCACCCAGATCTTGACGACGTCCACGCCCTGCCCGGCCAGTTCCCGCACGGCGCGGCGCCCTTCGTCCGGCGTCGTGAGCTCATACGCGATGCCCTGATAGGCCGCAGCGCCCGGACCGGCGTTGGGCGCGCCGATCCCGCGCCCCGCGAGCAGCAGCCGGGCGCCTCCGGCACGTCCGGCCCGCTGGTCGGCGCGAATCGCGAAGGCCGTGTCGCCCGGGTCGATGCCCTGCGAGAGCACGGCCGCCACGCCGAAGAACTGGGCCCGCGCGAGATCGCGCAGCACCTGATCGCGGCCGTAGTTGCCGCGGACATAGGTGGCCCCGCGCTGGAATCCCGGGTGGGTGTGCGCGTTGAGGAAGGCGGGCACGATCGTCTTGCCGGCCAGCGAAACGCGCGTCGCGCCGGCGGGCACCCGCACCTGGCCAGCGGCGCCCACCTGCCGCACGACGCCGCCGTCGACGACCAGCGTGGCCACCTCGACGGCGGGCCGGCCGTCGCCGGGCACCAGGCGAGCGCCTTCGTACGCCACCAGGCGCCCAGCCGTCTGCGCCTCGAGGCGGCCGCGCTGCGGCGCCGCCGCAAGGACGGCGCACGCGAGGACTCCCGCGACGGCCACCCGACGCCGCGGCCTCCGCAGGACCCGCGACGTGTCACGCACCTCGCGCACGCCGTCAGCCGGCACTGGGATACTCGGACAGGCGCGGCGGCCCGCTGCGCCGCGCCGCCTGCAGCAGCGGCCGCAGCTCGCGCACGTCCTTGACCGTTTCGATCGCCATCACGCGCGCGATGAGGCGCTCCGTCTGCTGCGCGCCGAGCACCGGAGACATCAGCTCCCGGCACTTGCCGAGCAGCTGCTCGCGCGACAGCGGGTTGGCCGCCGTGCCCAGCACGCCGGGCCCGACGTTGTCCTGCGTCAGCCGCGTGCCGTCGGCCATGACGATCTGGACGAGCGGCGGGCGGTTCGCGGCCGTGGCACCGCGGGGCGCCGGCTCCAGCCGCACCTTCTGCTTGAGCGCCAGCACGGCCGGGTCCTTCATCCGCGCCACGTCGTGGATCGACCGGAAGGTCAGCTTCCGGTCCGTCAGCATCACGGCCAGCGCGTGCTGCACGTTGATGTCGACGGCGGCGCTGTTGTCGGTGATCGAGCCCGGGTCGTAGCGCACGACCACTTCCCGGATGCGCGCCGGGTCGATCGGCTGCCGCTTGAAGAGTTCCTCGACGGCGTCGAGCGGCGCGTGAATCGGGAAGCCGACCGTCCACCGCTTGATGTTGGCCCGCAGCACGTCGTAGCGCTCGCCGAGCCGCTCGACGAGCAGGCGCGGGTCCGCGGTGGGGCCGTGCCCGGTGATGAAGTTGTGCGGGCCCGACATCACGTCGTTGATCGCGGTCCAGCCGTGATGGACGAGCAGGGCCGCGGTCACCCCGTTGCGCGCCGGCATGCCACCGAAGATGAAGCCCTTCTCGGTGTGATCGGGGTCGCGCGGAAACGACTCGATGCCCGACGCCTGCTGGGCCGCGTACGACAGCACGAACCGCATCTGCGCCTCGGTCAGCCCGGCGGCGCACGCCCCGGCGGCCGCGGCCCCGAAGGTGCCGATGATGCCGTAGCTCAGCTTGTGGCCGTCGAACCCCGGTTGGATGGCCGCCGCCACGCGCGAGCCGACGTCGTACCCGAGCACGACTGCCCGCACGAAGTGCGCGCCGTCCACCCGGAACTGCTCCCCGAGCGCGAGCGCCGCCGGCACCACGTTGCAGCCCGGGTGCCACGGGCCCGGCGCCAGGGTGTCGTCGGTCTCGTCGGCGTGGGCCATGGTGCCGTTGACCGTCGCCGCTTCGATGGGTCCGCAGACCGCACGATCGGCCACGACCGTCGACACGGCGCTCCCGCCGTACGCCCGCGCGAACGCCAGCGCCCGCCGGCCCGGCTCGAGTTCGGAGCCCGAGACCATTGCCGCCATCGCGTCGAGGATGTGGCGCTTGGCGCGCTCGACGACCTCGTCTGGCAGCGCCCGCCCCCGCGCCTCGGCCATGTAGCCGCTGAGGGTCGTCATCACGTCGCTGACCGGCAGGTCCGCGGCCGTCGTCGCCGGCGTCGATCCCTGCGCCGCCACCGGCGTCACCCGCACGCCCGGCAACGCCGACGCCACCAGCGCCACGCCGGCCTGCTGCAGCACGCGTCGCCGGGTCAGGCCCCGCGCCACACCCGCTCCCTCGTCCGTGCCGCGGACCATGTCCGCGCCTGTCCTGGTCGTGTCGCTCACCGTTGCTCCTTCATCCCCGCGGGGGCACGAGGCGCAGGATGCGCCCCTCTGCGCCGTCCGTCAGCACGTACACCGCCCCATCGGGCCCCTGCTGCACGTCACGGCAGCGCGTGTCGAGTTCCGTCAGCAGTCGTTCCTCGCCAACGACGCGCCGGCCGTCGAGCACCAGGCGCGCCACGTGCTTGCCGGCCAGGGCCGCGACGAAAAGGTTCCCGCGCCACGCCGGAAACAGCCGGCCCGTGTAGAAGGTGATGCCAGACGGCGCGATGTCGGGCGTCCAGAAGTAGACCGGCTGCTCGAGACCGGGACCCGCCGTGCGGTCCGCGTTGATGGACTTGCCGGTGTACTCGTGCCCGTAGCCGATCAGCGGGAACCCGTAGTTGCGCCCCTTCTTGATCGCGTTGATCTCGTCGCCGCCGCGCGGCCCGTGCTCGCTCGCCCACAGCACCCCGGTCTGCGGGTGCAGCGCCACGCCCTGGTCGTCGCGGATGCCCAGGGCATAGACCTCGGGCCGCGCGCCGGCGCGCCCGGCGAACGGGTTGTCGCGCGGCGCCGAGCCGTCGGGGTTGATCCGCAGCACCTTCCCCATCAGGCTGTCGAGCTGCTGCGGCTGCGGCCAGTCCACCGAGTCGATGCCGACGCCGGCCGGCACGCTCACCGTGACGAGCAGCGTGCCGTCGTGCGCCTGAATCAGCCGGCCGCCGATGCCTTCGGCGTCGAGGATCACGGACACGTCCTCGAACCGCGTGGCGTCGGCCGACAGCCGCGCGCGGGCCACCGTCAGCACGCCGGCCAGCCGCGGGAGGGCGTCCGGATTGGCGCCAGCGGGCAGAGCCGTGTAGCCGAGGTAGACGACGCGGGTGCGCGCGAAGTCGCGGTCGGGCAGCGCGTCGAGCAGCCCCTGCGGCCCGCGCGCGTAGATCGCCGGCAGGCCGGCGAGGGGTGCGGACACGGCGCCGTCGGTCCCGACCAGGCGCACGCGGCCCGGCCGCTCCGCGACGAGGATCCGGCCGTCCGGCAGGAAGTGGAACGAGACCCCGCCGCTGATGCCGGTGGCGAACGTCTGCACGGCGTAGTCGGCGCGGGTCGCGGGCCGCGGCGCGCGCGTCTGCCCGGCCCACGCGGGAATCGGCGCGTACCCGTCCGGCGCGATGCTGCCACTCTCGCCTCCGGCGGCCTGCGCCGGCGGCCGCGGCGCCGGTCGGCGCTGCTGCGCGGCCACGTCTCCGAAGAGGCCGGGGCCCAGCACCGCCGTCACCGCGGCCGCGAGCCACCAGGATGGGCGTGTCGTCCGTGAGATCGTCATGGCACCTCGCAGGAGACGGAGACGAGCCGACCGCCGCTACGGCAGGCCGGCGAAATCGGCGGGCGGCCGCCGGTGCTTCGTCGCAGCCTCGAAGGCGGCGGCAATCCTGACGAGCAGGGCCTCGTCGAAGGGCCGCGCCAGGACGTCGAGGCCGACCGGCAACGCCGCGGCAACCGGCCCCACGAGCTTCGTGCCCTGCCCGTCGCGCTCGCGGTCCCACACCTCGGTCGTGAAGCCCGCGGGCACGGTGATCGCCGGGAACCCCTGTTGACCGATCAGCGACCACCCGATCGGCGGGCGCCCGTTCACCGCCGGCTCGCGCGGCGAGGTGAGCTTGCGGGGCGGCACCGTCGCCGTCGGCGACACGAGCGCGTCGAGCCGCTGCTCCTGCATGCACTGCAGCAGCACCGTCTGCAGCGCCGACCGCGTCTGCAGCCGCTCCGCCGTGTCGAGTTCCTGGGAGCGCTCGGCCTGTTCCCGGGCCTGCTTCCGGTCGGGGAAGTTCGGGTCGCTGTAGAAGCGCCCCTTGGCGATGAGGTCCGCGTTGCTGCGGACGCTGGCATCGCCGCGTTCCTGCAGGTAGCGGTTGATCATGTACTTGCCCTCACCGGTCGTGCCGAACGTGCTCAGGCTTCGCAGCGAGAAACCCTCGGGCAGGCGCGCCGGATCGGCCTTCATCGCGAGCAGCGTCGCCAGGTGATCCGACGCGGGACGGCCGCTCGCGTCCACGGGAAAGAGCGCCCGATACTGTCGGGCGAACGACGCGTTCAGCAGCTCGGGGGCGTATCGCACCAGGCAGGCCTGGAACAGCGCACCGGTCGGGCCGGGGTCGACGATCGTCGCGCCCAGCCCGCGGAGCCGCTCGATCGCCCGCTCCGCCAGTTCGATGCTCTGCTCATCGGCCCTGGTGAACAGCGCCTTGTTCATGTACTCGCGGATGACGCCGATGCGCACGCCGTCGAGGCGCCGGGCGCTGGCCGCCGCGGCGTAGCCCTGCACCGGCTTCCGCCCGACGCTGAACACCGTGAACTCGTCCTTCGGGTCGTAGCCGGCGATGACGTCGAGCACCCGCGCGGCATCCTCCACCGTCCGGCACATCGGGCCGGTGCGCATGTTGATGCCGGCCCCCATCATGCCGTCGCGGCTGACGAGCTCCACCGTCGGGGCGATGCCGACCAGGCTGTTCACCGACGACGGCCAGCGAATCGAGACGACGGTCTCCTCGCCGATGGCGCAGGTGACCAGGTTGGCGGCCACGGCCGTCGCCGAACCCGCGCTCGACATGCCGGGCTCGCGCTCGGTGTCGTACGGGTTGCAGAAGGTGCCCCCGAAGGAGCTGCGCGCACCGTCCACCGCGTACTCGGCGAGATTGGCCTTGGCGAGGATGATGGCGCCGGCGTCGCGCAGGCGCTTGACGAACGTGGCATCGTCGGGCGGCCGGTCGTTGGCGTAGTCGACATCCGCGCCGGACGTCGTCCGCATGTCGGCCGTGTCGTACTGATCCTTGATGGCCATCACGACGCCGTGCAGCGGGCCAACCAGGCGTCCGGTACGCGCCAGCTGCGCGTCCTGCGCCGCGGCCACCTCGAGCGCGTCGGGCATCCCGTGTGCGGCATCCACCGTGTCGGTGAGGCTGCGGGCCTTCCGCGCGTCGAAGCCCCATCGGGCGCGCGCGGCGGGCCGGAGGTTCAACGTCGACAGGGCATTGATCTGCCGGGCGCGCGGAATCGTCGTGATCGGGCCGAGGATGCCCTGCGGCTCGCGGACGCACGTGCCGTTGTAGGCCTTGATGCGCTGCAGGTAGAGCTCGACGAGGCCGACGGTGGTCACCTGCTTCCGCAGCAGCGCCTGCTGGATGCCGGCGATGGTGGCCTCCTCCACCGGGAAGCGGGACTGGCGCCCCTGGGCGAACGCGCCGCCCGCGGACACCGCCACCGCGACGACGGCGACGAGCGTTTGTCGAATCATCTTCACCTCACGTGCGCCGCACGGGTGGGCCACTGCCCGCACGACGGGGACGAACGTCGCGGCATTGTAGTCTCCGAACCGGCGGCGCGGCCTCCCCAAGGTCGGGGAGTCGGCGGGACGCGCTCGCGTCGCGCTCACCCGGCCCGCCGCCTGTGCCAGAATGGGCCGCCGGCCCGAACCACGGGCCGCTCGTCCTGGAGGAACGCATGCGTCATCGAATCGGCCAGACCGCGATCTGGAGCATCGTCACGGCCAGCGCCCTGGCCTTCCCTGTCGTCGCCCGGGCGCAGGCGCCCGCCGCACCGGCCAGCGTCGCCGTCGCCAACCCCACCTACACGTCGATCGTGATGGAGATGCCGGTCAACCGCCCGGCCGCCGACGTCTGGAAGCGCGTGGGGAAGTATTGCGACATCGGTGAGTGGTTCCGGCTTCCGTGCACCATCACGGCCGGCAAGGACGGCGAGGTCGGCGCGGTGCGATCGGTCGCGAGCGAGATCCTGGTCGGCAGGACCGAGCTGTCGTACACCTACACGCAGCCGGTCCGCGAGGGGCGGCCGTACAACATGTACCACGGGACGCTCGAGGCCAGGCCCGTCACGGCCACCACCTCGAAACTCGTCTATACGCTGATGTTCGACAACTCGATGCTCGCCGACGACGCGGCGCGCGAGGCCGACAAGGCGCGGCGGCGCACCCAGTTCACGCAGGCGCTCGAGAACATGAAGATCCTGGCCGAGGGTGGCACGCTGCCGCCGGCCCCGCCGCGGCAGGGCGGCCCTGGCGGCGGCGCCGCGCCGGCGCGGTAGCGGCAGGCACGACGGCGCGGCGGCAACGGCCGTCGCCGCGTCGCCGCGCGTGCCATTCCGACCGGCGGGAGCGGCGCGTCCGCTCCCGCGGCCCTCAGTTCGCGAACTCCTTGCAGGTCGAGACGTCCGAACCGAAGTACTCGATGCACTTCGCGCGGTCCATCGGCCCCTTGCCCACCACCTTCGCCAGCAGGAAGTCGGCGAGCAGCTCGATCTCTCGCGGCTGCAGCGTCGCCGCCGGATCCGGCATCGAGGCGTTCATCTTCTGCAGATCCGCCTGTTTCAAGCCGTAGCAGCGCCCGTCACTGTAGGCGAGGCGGTCGAAGGCCGGCATGGCCTTGCCGGGTACACCGCACTTGATCGCCATGATCAGCTTGTCGCGATCGAGCTTCGTCGTCCGCAGGTTCGCCCCGTCGGGCATCTGCGAGTCCATCTTTCGGCCGTCGGCCGCCCAGCCGTGGCAGGCCTGGCAGTCGCCCTTCTGCCGGTACAACCGCATGCCGGCCGCGACGTCGTCGGCGTTCGGCGCGACCTGCTGGGCGCGTGCCGTGGCCGCCGAAACCACGAGCACGCTCAGCAGGCCGAACACGAGCGCCGGCAGAGCCGCGCCGGCCTTCCGGATTGCGTCAACCGTCGTCACCGATGCCTCCACTCGGGCCGCATTCTACCGCTCGATCGGGCGGGAGCCGGGTAGAATCTCCGCGCCTTGCCTTCTCCGCTCCCTTGCCCCCCTGACCCGCCGGACCTCGCGCCGGCGCGCGAGGGTCCCGTATGGACGGCCGTCGCGCTGGGACTCTCGCTGCCCGTCCTGATCACGCTGGCGGTGGTCCTGTGGCGAACGCCATATCCGGTCAGCGAAGCCGTCGCGCTGTTCGAGGATGCGGCCCGGTTTCCCCCGTCGCACTTCCTCGCCGGCGACACCGCCTACTATCGCCCCCTCTACCATCTGGCCCTCGGATGGATCTGGCGGCACGCGGGCCCGCTCGACGTCCGGCTCGCGTGGGTCACGGCGCTCCATGTCGTCCCGGTCGTCGTGCTGGTCGTCGCGCTCGTCGTGCACCTCAGGCCGCGGTCCGCCGGCGAGGCCGGCGCGGCCGCGCTGGCGGCGGCCGTCCTCGTCGGCAGCCCCGGCCTGCGGGACAACCTCGAGATCCCGCTCGCCTATACGGCGGTCGGCATGCCGCTGGCGCTGCTCGCGTGGATGCTGCTCACCGGACGGCGCCGCCCCTGGACAGGCGCCGCGGTGCTCGCGTTGGCGGTCGTGGCCGTGGGGTTCAAGGAACAAGGCCTGGTGATCGTGCCGCTGGTTCTCGTGGCCTGGGCGACGCGGGCGCCCGGCGCCAGCCGGGCGCTGCTGGTGGCGCTGCTCGCCGCCACCGTCGCCTATCTCGCCTTCCGCGTCGCGAGCCGCGAACACTGGGACGGCTTCGAGCAGGCCGTGGGCATCGGCTTCCGCGAAATCGAGCCGCGTGAGGCCAACGCCCGCTTCGGCGCATTCCCGTATCCGGTCTACGCCTACAACGCCGCGGCGACCATGGCCAGCGTGCTGTTCTCGGAGCCGACCCGGGGCGTGTTCGGCATCACCTGGATGATCGGCCAGCGGCAGGCGCGGCCCTGGGAGTACCTGCACCTGCTCTCATCGCTGGCTCTGACCACGCTCATCGCGTGGTGGTGCGTCGACCGCCTCCGCGCCACCGTCCGCGCCGGCTGGGCATGGTCGCCCGAGTCACGCGCGGCGCTGGCCCTGGCGGGCGTGCTGCTCGCGTGCGGGGCCTTGAGCTTCAACTACTCGCGCGACCGCCTCGGCGGCATGGCGGCGCCCTTCTATGCGGCGTCCGCGTACTTTGCGGTGCGCGCCGCAGCGGACCGCGCCCTCGCGGCGTCCCGCGCGCGGCTCGTGGCGACGGGGTTGCTGCTCTGCGCCCTCGGCGTCGCGTGGCAGATGCGCGCCATCGGCACGATCGAGTACTCGCGGTTCGTCGCTGCCCGGAACCAGTTCGAGTGGCTCACGCAGCCAGCCAGCCGCCGCAAGGACTTCGCCGATCGCCCGGTGTATCTCGACATCATGAACGCGATGGTCGCGCAGGGCGTCGTCCCGGACGCGCCGCGGCCCACGCGGTATCCGCACTGGGCCACGCGCCTCATCAGCCTGCCATGGGATACGAACATCTGCAGCTCCGTCGCCGACGGCACCTGCTGGCCGCGCTGATTCTGGCGCCCGCGGCCGCCGCGGCGCTCGCCCTGACGGTCGCCGAGGTCAACAACGGCGTCAGGCGGGCGCGGCGTCCATCCGCCACCGCGCTGCCACTGGCCGACGCGATGGCCGAGGGCGACCTGCGCAGTGCCTACGCCGCCATCGCGGGCGGCCTGAGTCCCAACGACCCCATCCCGGCGTACCGCCCTGACTTGACGGGCGAGTCGGCGATGCTGGTCTCGCCGGTGCTCTGGGCCGTGGCCCTCCAGAACCGTGACGCCGTGCTGATGCTCCTGAGCCACGGCGCGCGGTTGAGCGACCAGGACCGCCGGCGTGCCGCGTGCCTGGCGCGCGAACTCGGCAACGACGACATCGCCAGGGCCATCGCCGAGTACGGGGGCGGGACGGCCGAGCCCCCGGACTGCGCCGTCGACCCGGCCGACGTCAGGCCCCCGCTGGTGCGCTGGAGCGACGCCGAGGCGGGATCCCGGTAGAATCACTCCTCCGATGACTCGTCTTCCGCGTCCGAGAGGACCTCGCCGGACCGCGGCGTTCATCGCCGGCGCCGTGGCGGCCGCGCTGGCCGCGGCGATGCTCGCCGGCATCGGTGCCGGCGCCGCCGGCACGCGCCCGTCGTTCACGCATCCCGCCCGGGGCGGCGACATCCGTGTCACGCCGGTCCTGCACGCCAGTCTGCAGATCGCGCACGCAGGCACCGTGATCCAGGTCGATCCCTGGAGTGCGGCAGATCTGTCCACGCTCGACGCGGCCGACCTGATCCTCGTCACCGACGACCCGGGGCACCACCTCGACCCAGCGGCCATCGCGCGGCTGCGGAAGCCGACCGCCACGGTGATCCTGCCCTCCAACGCCGACGGCCGCATCCCGGGCGCGCGCGTCATGCGCAACGGCGACTCGCTGACGGTGGGCGCGGTCCGTGTCGAGGCCGTGGCCGCCTACGACCTCACGCCGGGCGAGCCCGCGCACCCGAAGGGCGAGGCCAACGGTTACGTGCTGACCCTCGGCGGACGGCGGCTCTACCTCGCGGGCGTCACGGAATGCGTGCCCGAGGTGCGCGCACTGCGCCGGGTGGACGTCGCGTTCATGCCGCTGAACATCCCGCCGGGGCGCATGGCCCCCGCGGCCGCCGCGGCGTGCACGCGCGCGCTGCGCCCCGGCACGGTGTACGTCTACCACTACGACCAGGGCGAAGCGTCGCGCATCGGCAACACCGCCCCGCCGGCCGGCTGGCTGCCGGACGGCCTGACGGTGCCCGCCAGCCTGCGCGCGTTCGAGGACGCGCTCGCCGGCTCCGGCATCACGGTACGGATGACGGACTGGTATCGCCGCTGACGGCGGGCGCCGTCAGGCGCCGTCGCGAATGACGCGGCACGACGCGATGTCGAACGTCGCGTCGCCGATCGTCAGGCGCGTCTGATCCCGCAGCCCGGCGGCGAAGGCGGCGAAGCGATACGCGTCGTCGAACGTGCTGGCCAGCCCGAACGACACGCGGATCGCACCCGCGCTGCGCCCGCTCCGATGGGTGACGAACTGCAGGAAGCGCGGCAGCGTCATGTCCTCCGCGCTCGCCACCGCCGCCGTGATGTCGTCCTCGGTGATGCCCTCGGCGGTCTCGCCGGCGCCGGGATTGCAGAAGCAGCCGGTCCGCAGCGACATCCCCGCCTCGGCGGCCAGTTCCTCGACGCGCCGGTAGTCGAGCAGCCCGCCGTCCGGGTCGTAGAAGTTCAGCGTGACGGTGCCGCCGCGCATCGTCGTGGTGGCCGGGCCGTAGATCCGGACGAGCGGCCGCCCGTTGCCATGCACCAGCGCCAGCAGCTGCCGCAACAGCCATCCGGTCAGGCCGCGGACCCGCGTCTCGATCGCGTCCATGCCGATCGCGGCGAGATGGCGCAGGCCGATCTCGACGGCCGGGATCGACAGATAGTTCAGCGTGCCGTCCTCGAACCCGGCTTCCCCCGGCGACAGCCGGTGGACACGGCCCTGCACGGTGGCGAAGTTCACCGTGCCGCCCGCGAACCAGGGCCGCCGCAGCGCCGCGAGCGCCTCGCGCCTGGCCAGCAGGCAGCCGACGCCCGTGGGATAGCCGAACATCTTGTAGAACGAGATGGTGACGAAGTCCGGCCGCACCGACGCCAGGTCGAGCCGGTGCGTGGGCACGAACGCGGCTGCGTCGAGCAGCACGTGCCAGCCCGCCGCCTGCGCCTCGGCGATCGCGTCGAGCGGGTGCACGACGCCGGAGAAATTGGACTGCGCCGGAAAGGCGAACAGGCTCGGCGCCGCCTCCCGCACGTGCCGGAGCTGCGCCGCCAGCGCCACGCGATCGAGCCGCAGCTCCGGGGCGAGCAGCGGCACGTAGTCGGCCTCCACCCCGCACGCGCGGGCGTAGACACGCAGGCCGTTGACCGAGTTGTGGTTGTCGGAGGCGAGGAGCAGGCGGCTGCCGGGCCCGAACGGATACGCTTCGCCCACCAGCTTGAGGGCCGCCGTGGCGTTCTGGGTGAACACCACCACGTAGTCCTCGCCCGCGCCGAACCAGTCGCGGACCGCCCGGCGGGCGCGCTCGACGAGTGCCGTCGAGGCCTCCGACGCCGGGCTGGCCGAGTGAGGATTGCCGAACACGCCCGACTCGAGCACCGCGGCGTGCTCGCGCACCTGCGACACGGCGTAGACGCCGGCGCCCGTGTAGTCGAGGTAGGCGTGCCCGCCGGCATCGAGCCGCGCGTACTCGGTGGCCCGCAGCGCGTCCAGGTGCGCGGTCGACGCGTACTCGGGACACTCGCGCAGGAAGGCGGCGTACGCGGCGTCCCGGTTCAGGACCACGGCGCCTGGGCCTCGAGGCCGACGCGGTAGTAGTCGCCGCCGCGCTCCACGGCCAGCGGCGCGCCGAACACACGGCTGAGATGCGCGGCGGTCAACACCCGCTCGGGCGGGCCGTCCACCGCCACGCGGCCGCGCTCGATCAGCACCACGCGGCGCATCTCCGGCACGACTTCCTCGACGTGGTGCGTGACGATCACGACGGTCGTGCCGCCGCGCGCCAGGCGCCGCACGCTCTCCATGAAGCGGTGCCGCGCCACGAAGTCGAGTCCGGTCGTCGGCTCGTCGAGCAGCAGCGCCGCCGGATCGGTGACGAGCGCGCGGGCGATCAGCACGCGGCGGCGCTCTCCCGTGGACATCTCGCGCAGCGGCTTGGCCGCCAGGTGCGCGGCGTCCACCCGATCGAGGGCGTCGTGCGCCTGCGCGCGCATCGCGTCGGTGACCGCGTGGTGCGCGAAGACGCCGTGGCTGCCGAGCAGGCCCGAGACGGCCACGTCGAGGCCCGACACGCGGCCGCGCGACGTGCTCATGCCGAACCCGGCGTCGAGGTCGCCGGTGACGACGCCCAGGTGCGACCGGAGCTCGGTGAGGTCCCACCGCTCCCGGCCGAACAGCCGCAGCGGCGGCGGCTCGCCGTCCGCCGGCAGCAACGGCCGGTCCTCCAGCGTCAGCACGCGCATCAGCGACGACTTGCCGGCGCCGTTCGGCCCCAGGATCGCCGTGTGCTCGCCGCGCTCGATCCGCAGGGAAAAGCCGTCGAGCGCACGCGTCCGGCCGCGCAGCACCGTGGCGTTGACGAGTTCGAGGATGGGGACGTCGGCAGACCTGGGCATCGTCAATGGGGAGGCGGCGCCGCGTGGCCGGACGCGGGCCTGGTTCATGCTAACGCAACTGTCGCGTGCGGACCGTGGCGTACAATCGCGGCACGTCCGCGCTGTCCGAAGGAGCCGCCATGCCCGTCGATCGCTATCTGAAGATCGTCCTCACCGTCATCGCCGTGGAGTTGTTCTGGCTCGGCGTCAAGGACATCGCGCCACCGGTGTCCGCGCAGGCGCGAGGGGCCCAGACGCCCGCCACGGCGCCCACGTCAGTCGTGATCCGCGGGATCGACCTCGACGGTCAGGAACTCGACGTGCTGCCGGTCGTGTCGGCCCGCCCGCTGCGGGTGGACGATTCGCGTCCGGTCGAGGTGCGCGGCACGGTGACCGTACAGGCCGAGCGCCCGCTGCCGGTGGAATCGGTGCCGTACGCGCCGGCACGCCGCCCCGGCGAATAGCCCGCTACTCCACCAGGCGCGCCATGTCGAGCGGGCCGGCCGACTGCGTGTCGCCGGTCAGGCACCGCCGCAGGTAGCCGGCCTGGCCCAGGTGGAAGCCCGCGTGCACGGCCAGGTGCGTCAGGAACCGGTGCGTCGGCAGCCCGTCTGGCACCCCCGCATGGACGAAGGGCGCCGCCAGCTGCTCCGGCGACAGCGTCGGCAGCACGCCCCGCACCGTGGTGATCGCGGCGGCCAGCTCGGCGATCACGTCCGCGCGCGTGCCCGACCGCTGGCCGAACTCGCGCTCGCGGTCCCGGACGTAGCCGCTGCGCCCCAGCGTCGCGCCGATGAAGTGCCGCAGGTTGCCCGCCACGTGCAGCGCGAGGTTGCCCGCCGCGTTCGAGACGCCCGGCAGCGTCTGCCAGAGGCTGGCATCGTCGGGAAACCGCTGCAGCTCCCGCTGGAAGCCCTCGAGCTCGCGCACCAGGATCAGCGTCAGGTCCTGCGTCAGTGTCGTCGCCATGCACCGATGGTACACCTCTGCCGGCGGGTATGATCACGGCGAGCAGGAGACACCCAGGAGACGCCATGCCTTTCGGTACGCTGCGCAGCTGGCTCGGGCTCGACGCCCGCGCGACCGACGATCACACGCCGTTGCGGGCGCTCATCGACACGCTCGAGCACCTCGAACCGCGCGAGGCGCGGCACCTGGCCCGCTTCGCGTACCTGCTCGGCCGCGTCGCCTGCGCCGACCGCGACGTGAGCCCCGAGGAGACGCGCGAGATGGAGGCGCTGCTGGTCGAGGAGGCCGACATCTCGGCCGACCAGGCCATCGCCGTCGTGGGCCTGGCCAAGGCCAGCAACCTGATGTTCGGCGGCACGGCCGACTTCCAGGTGGCCCAGGAGTTCGCCGACGAGGCGGCCTACGACGAGAAGCTGGCGCTCGCGCGGTGCCTGTTCGCCGTGGCCTCGGTGGACGAGTCGATCTCGATGGCCGAGGAAGCCGAAATCCACCGCATCGTGAACCAGCTCAAGATCCAGCCCACGGACCTCACGGCCCTGCGCGTGCGGCACGGGCGCTTCCTGCCGGGGCTGTCGTCGCGACGGACGCCGTAGCGGGTCAGCACCCGGCCAGGCCGGCCGATTCGCGCGGCCGGACGCGCCGCGGCCCCAGCTCGTAGAACCGGAGCCCGCCGGCAGGCGTGGCACGTTTCAGCGCCCACACCACGACACCGTCCTTGCGCAGGATGCCGAGCGGCAGCAACTCGGCGCGTGCGTCGGTCGCGCCGGGCCGATCGATCTCGCCCCACAGCAGGTCTCCCTTGGTCCCGAGGGATGCTGCCGACGCGCCGGCGCCGCGCAACCATCCGCTGACCACGACCCGCAACAGCCCCTCTTCGCCGGGCACCTCGGTCGCTTCGTCACGGACGGCCTTCGACGCCTCGAAGTAGTACTCCGTCGGCCCACGGCCCGTCGACGCGAAGGCGTGGACGATCGTGATCGGGGCCTCGGCGAGGTTCGGCCCGGTCAAGCGGAGCGCCTGCTCCTGCGGTCCGAAGAGCCGGCGGATCACGGGCACCAGCGACGCCAGCTCGGACGAGGCCGGCGGCACCCGCCGCACGCGCTCGGCGGGCACGCCCGCCATGTCGGCCAGGCACCGCGTCCAGTCGACCGGCGCGGCCGCGCCACCGCGGCCGGGCGCCGCGGGGGCCTGCGCACCCAGGCCCGCGGACGTCGCCACCAGCAGGAGGAGTGCGACTGCCGCGCGAGGCTGGACGGTGTGCATGCGGCCCGGGCGCTCAGGACTTCGGCTGCCGCACCTCGACCTCGACGAACTCCACCGGCGCCGGGCCGGCGTTGCGCAGTTCGTGGGCCTCATTGCGGTCGAAGAACGCCCACGCCGTGGCCCAGTTCAGCCCCCAGGTGCGGCTGGCCGTGCCGACGGCCCGTCCCTCCGTCGTCTGCACGGCGACCGACGGCACGGCGTGCTGATGCCGGACGGCCTCGCCGGGCGCCAGCGTGAAGCGGTAGGCGCGGTACCACCGGTTGGCCATCTCGGGCGCGCCCGTGAAGCCGTTGGCCTGCGGCGTCGTGGCGTCCTCGCCCGACGTCTGGTTCAGCACGGCGATGAGGTGGAAGAAGCTCGTGCCGACGTTCTGGATCCGGTGCGTCACGGGCTGCTCGACGTAGCTCGTCGTGCTCGTCACGCGGACGGCGGGCCCGGGCGCTGCCGGCCGCGCCGGCGCCGCGCCGCCACGGCCCTGCGGGGGCGGCGACCAGTCGCGCCCCTGCACCTGCGTGCGCAGCTGGGTGTTGCCGAAGTTGACGTAGAGAATGGGCTCGGCGTGCGTGTGGTAGAGCGACGTGTCGCCCGGGTGCACCTGCACGTCGAGGATGCGCGTGGTGCCCGATTCGAACACCTGCCGGTGGCGCGGCTCCCGGTAGACGGGCACCACCAGTTCCTCCTGCGCCCGGGCGACCGACATCCCGATCGTGGCCGCGCCCGCCAGCACGGCCCAGACACGCAGGCCCCTCCGTTCCATCGTCGCGCCTCCCCCGCCGCCGGTGCGGCTGCCACAGACTATCCCGTTTCGCCCCGGCCCGGCTCACCCCACGCTGGCGTGGCGGCCGCGCCGGTCGGTCAGGGACGGGACAGGTCGAACTCGTCCCTCGGGAACAGGTCCGTGTTGATCTCGCCCAGCGTGCCCCGATCGAAGTCCGGCGCGAACCGGACCGGCGTCGGCGCCACGTACTCCCGCATCAGCGCCTCGATGTCGACGCCGGCCCTGGCATAGTGCGCGCGGACGCCGGGGCTGAGCCGCTCCCGGATCAGGCCATCGTGCGCGTCGAACGGCTCGCTGCTGCCGATGAGGATGCCCGGCACGCTCAGCACGTAGGGAAACACGGTGACGAACGTGTCGTGGATCCTGCGGGTCGGCGCCCACGTCGCCGCGAGGCCGCCCGGCTTCAGCCGGCTCCTGACGAGCCGGAAATAGGACTCCGAATAGAGGTTGCCGGAGAACGCGCTGGTCGGCCGCAGCGCATCGGCCTCGATGACGTCGAACTTCCGGTCCGACCGCAGGAGGAACGCCCGGCCGTCCCCGGTCAGGTGCTCGACGCGCGGGTCCCGGAGCAGGCGCCGCAGGGCCGCGTACCCGTCGCGCGACGCCAGGGCCTGCAGCGCCTCCAGCTGGCTGCCCACGAT
Source organism: uncultured bacterium (assembly GCA_963923455.1). Classification (GTDB taxonomy): domain Bacteria; phylum Acidobacteriota; class Vicinamibacteria; order Vicinamibacterales; family UBA2999; genus CAWULT01. The sequence goes on along the minus strand of CAWULT010000061.1, from coordinate 4,987 downwards.
CTCGACGCACGCGATCCGGTCGGTCTCGTCCCGGCCGGCGGCGGCATACACGGTGTCGCCGGAGCCGAGGCCGATGATGGCCACCTCGGCCGGCGCCGGGTGCAGGAGCACCGGCAGCGCGCCGAGCGCCGTGTGGATGTCGCCGTACGGCAGCACGCTCTGGCCCAGCCCGTTGACGAACACCGTCTTCGGCCCCGTGAAGTCCGGCGTCTCGGCGCGAATCACCGAGAGGCCGGTGTGATCCTCGGCCACGATCACGTGCGCCGGCGTCGTGCCGTGCAGGCGCGCCCAGAGCTCGACACCATCCGGCACGATCACCGTGAGCGCCAGCGCCGCAGCCGACGCCGTGGCGGCCCAGGCGCGCCCGCGGTGCCGGGTCGCAAACCACACGAACACCGCGCTGGCCGCCGACAGCACGCGCAGCGTCCCCGACGTGCCGAGCAGCGCGAGCGCGACGCCGCCGGTCGCCACCGTGCCCGCGAGGCTCCCGGCGATGTTGGCGAGCAGCACCAGGCCGACGCGCCGTCCGACGTGGCCGGCGTCGTCGTGCACGATCCGCTGGAGCACGGGGAACGCACTGCCCATCAGGACCGTGGGCAGCGCCACGAGTCCCAGCGGCAGCAGGACGTAGATGCGCAGGAAGCCAGTCGGCAGCGTGCCCGCGCGAAGCTCATGGATGCTGGCGCGCACGTCCACCGGCTCGTACCCGCCGAAGTAGCCCCACAAGGCCTGGACGTCCTCGATCGACCCGACCAGCACCGCGATCAGGCCGGCACCGGCGGCGCAGGCGCTCGCCTGCAGCCAATGGAACGCCCGGTCCGCGTGGCGGACCCGCGTCGCCAGCACCGTCCCGGCCAGCGCCCCGATGCCCAGACCGATCAGGTACAACCCGAGGAGCGTGCCGAACGTGAACGCCGAGGCCTTGGCCATCACGCCGAGCAGCCGAAACCAGACGATCTCGTACGAGAGCGCGACGAACCCGGCGAACGCGTACGCCAGCGCCCAGGGCCACACGCGCGACGGCGGGCCCTGCCGCGGCGGCGCCACAGCGCCGGACGTCTGGGACGGCGAGACGCGGCCGACCAGCGGCAGCACCGCCATGGCACACGCGAGGTTCGCGGCGGCCGCCACCTCGAGGCTCCCTTCCAGTCCCAGGCCGGGCAGCAGCCCCCACGTCGCCGCCAGCGCGCCGCAGGCCGCACCGAGCGTGTTGAGGCCGTAGAGCGAGCCGACGGTGACGGCGGCGCGCTCGACGTGATCGGTCACGGCGCGCGCGAGCAGGGGCAGCGACACCCCCATGAAGAACGTCGGCCACAGCAGGCTGCCGAACAGGATCAGGCCGACCGTCAGGCGGCCCAGCCCGAGCGGGCCCAGCTGCGCGTAGAGCACGTCGTAGTAGACGAAGGCGCTCGACAGTCCGAAGAGGCCGACCGCCAGCTCGGCGACCGCGAACAGCAGCAGCCCGCGACGCCTGGACACCCGATCCGCGATCGCGCCGCCCGCGAGCGTCCCGAGCCCCAGCCCAGCCATGAACGCCGCCACGATCACGGTGGCCGAGTAGACGTCGGCACCGGAGAACATCGCCAGCATGCGCTGCCAGATCACCTGGTAGATCAGGGCCGCGAAGCCGGACGCGAAGAACGCGGCGAGGGTCACCGGCACGACCAGCGCGGCGGGACGACGGAGTGGCACGGCGACGGCTCCCTTCGACGGCAAACGGAGCAACACGGTACACGAATCACGCGGCGCGCGCAGCAGTACAATCCGGGGCGCCCCGACGGGCGAGGAGGATGCCATGAACCGCCGAATCTTTCTGGAACTCGGCGCCGTGCCGGTGGCGGCCGCGCTGGCCGGCGCCGCGAGCCCGCAGGCCGCGCAACGGGCGGGTGGCGCCGCCCCGAGACCCGGGGGCGGGCCGGACGCGAGCGGCGCCCGCGCCGCCGGGGCGCCGGCGGGCACGCCGCGCCTGCCGATCCGCATCGGCATCATCGGGGCCGGCGACAACGTCCGCGACGTGATGATCCCGGCGTTCCGGCGGATCCCCGAGTGCCAGCTCCTGGCGGTTGCGAACACGAGCCTGGCGTCGAGCACGCGGGTCGCGACCGAGTTCGGCATTCCCCGGCCCTATCCGCACTGGCGCGCCCTGCTCGACGACGCGGACGTGGACGCCGTCGTGATCGGCACGTGGCCGTACATGCACCAGACGCTGACGCTGGCGTCGCTCGCCCGGGGCAAGCACGTGCTGTGTCAGGCGCGAATGGCCAACACCGCCCGCGAGGCGCGCGAGATGCTCGCCGCCTCGCTGGCCCACCCCGAGCTCGTCTGCCAGCTGGTGCCGACGTCCACGAGCTATCAGGTGGACAACCTGCTGAAGCGGCTCGTCGCCGAGCGCTACGCCGGTGACGTGCTGTCGGTCGAGATCCAGCGCGTGGGGCGCGCGTTCGCCGAGACCGACGGCGCGCTCGACTGGCGCCACAGCCAGGAGTTCAGCGGGCTCAACGTGATGAACATGGGCTCGACCTACGAGTCGATGATGCGCTGGCTGGGACGCGGCACCCGCGTGATGGCGATGTCGAAGATCCACGTGCCCTACCGTCGCGGCCCGAACGGCGCGCGGACGTCGGTGTCGCTGCCCGACCACGTGGACGTGGTCTACGACCTGGCCGACGGCGCGCAGGTGCACATGCGCTTCAGCGAGACGACCGGCCTGTCGCAGGGCAACCAGACCTGGATCCACGGCACCGAGGGGACGATCTTCGTCGACGCGCGCCAGACCGTCTTCGGCGGCAGGCGCGGCGACAGCGAGCTCAAGGAGATCCCGAACCCGCCGGCCGGCCGCGCCGTGTCGCGCGTGGAGGCCGAGTTCGTCAACGCCATCCGCGGCCTCGAACCGGTGACGACCAACACCTTCGAGATCGGCGTGCACTACATGGAGTGGACCGAGGCCGTCCACCGCAGCGCGCAGAGCGGGCAGGTGGTGCACCTGCCGCTGTAGCGCACGGGCACCGCGCGGAGCCCGGAGTTGGGGCCCGCGCGGGTCGTGCGTCACCTGAACGAGAAGTAGGCCACGTGCTCGCTGCCGTCCGACAGGCGGACCGTCAGCTGCCGGCACGTGCCCACCCACGACGCCTCCGTCTTCCACCCGTAGGTGTAGCGATCGGTTTCCGCCTTGTAGAACAGACGGCCCAAGGTCGGCCCCTTCGGACTGCCGCCGGAGATGCCGCGGCAGGCGATGGGTTCCGACACCGGGAAGCCCGGCGCCAGCACGCCCAGGCCGAAGTTGCCGCCAAGGCCGAAGCTCACACCCACCGTCTGCCCGGCCGGTACGTCGTTGAACGCCGGAGGGTTCCTGACGCCGAAGAAGCCGGTGAACGTGAAGGTCTGGCCTCCGGAAGTCGACGCCACGACGAACGGCGAGAACGACGTCACGGTGCCGCAGATGGTCGTGGCGGCGAGATTCCGCGTCGTGGTCACGTCCGTCCAGACGCCACCCGTGTAGTGCAGCAGGCTCGGCGTGCCGCTGGGGAAGGTGATGCCGGCGTAGTTGACGCACACGGTCGCCGGCGGCACGAAGCCCGCCGTGGTCGACACGTCGAAGTACCGTGCCGGGCTTCCCATCTGGAATCCGGACGGCAAGGCCGGGCCCGTCGAGGAGACATGCAGCGTCGTCCGGCCAGCCGTCGTGACCTGCGGGAACGTCACCGTCACGGGTGCCTCGCCCGACGCCGTTTCGGGCAGCGCCACCACGCTGGTCCCGACCGGTGAGTTCACGCCCAGCGTGAAGTTCACCGTCTCGGCCTGCGTGGTCGTGGAGATCGGCGTCCCGGACGTGACGACACACCCCACCGCGCACGCGAGGCCGTCGAAGAGTTCGTTGGCGTAGCCCTCGGCGTTGTGGGTGCGGGCAAAGTAGGTTCCGGCTGGCACCGCGGTGCCCGTCCGGTAGGTCCCGGCGGCGTCCGTCGTGCCCGACGAGACGCGCACACCTTGCGCGTCGTGGATGTCGACCGTGACGTTCGCCAGCGGCCCCCCGCCCTCGGCCGTGACCGTGCCGCGCACCTGGTGACCCAGCGTCAGGTCGAAGACCGGGAAGCCACCGACACCTCCGCCCGACGTGTGCGTGACGGGCGTGCCAGCTCTCACGTCGCATCCCGCGAAGCACGAGACGTCGTCGAACAATTCGTCGAGGTACCCGAGCGAGTTCACGGTGCGCAGGTAGAAGCTGCCGGTCGGCAGGTCACCCGTGAGGAAATGGCCGCCGTTCGTCGTCACGCCGCCCGCCACGGGCGTGTCGCTCACGCCGTCGAACACCTGGACGGTCACCCCGTCGAGCCCCACGCCGGTCTGGGCGTCGCGCACGAGACCGGAGATCCCGTCGGGCGACCGCTGCAGCGCGAAATTGGCGGTCGTCGACTGCCCGGCGGTCACGGTGATCGGCTGGCCGCTGGCGATGTCGCACCCGAACAGGCACGCGATGTTGTCGTACAGCTCGCTGACGTAGTTCACGAAGTCCGCCCGCGCGAGCACGCGGTACTGGCCTTCGCCGAGGTCCGGCACGACGTAGCGGCCCATCGGGTCGGTGCCGGCCGTCGTCGTCATCGCGCCGTTGCGGTCGTAGACCTCCACGATCACGCCCTGGATTCCGCCGCCCGAAGTGCCGTCCGTCACGGTGCCCTCGATCGTGCCGGGATGTCCCAGCGAGAGCGTCGCCGCGGTGTCCGCGCCCGACGCCACCGTCACCGTGTCCCCGGACAGCAGGTCGCACCCCGTCGTCTCGCACGGGATGTTGGGATACAGCTCGTCGACGTAGGTCGCCGTGCCCCAGGTCCGGAACCGGTACTGCCCGGGCGTCAAGGGCGCCGAGGTGTAGACGCCGTCAGCCCCGGTGGTGCCCGAGGTCACCTGCAGCCCGTTGCTGTCGAGCACCAGCACGAGCACGCCGGACAAGGGCGAGGCATCCGACTGGTCGCGCACCGTGACGATCAGG
>CAWULT010000060.1:0-27347 GCA_963923455.1 uncultured bacterium | reverse complement strand
CCGCGGGCCCGCGGAAGGGACCAGCTAGCGTGATTCCAGGCCCTGGTTGATCTCCACGGTCGTGCCGGCGGGATCGGTCACCATCGCAATCGGCACGTCGGTGCCCCGCGGGCGCTCGCACGTGATGCCCAGGCCCGCCAGCTTCCGGCAGTACTCGTTCACGTTGCGGACGTTCACGCCCGTGTGATCGAGCGACCGGCCGCGCGTGGGCGGCGCGGGCGTGTCCACCCGCGTGAACGACAAGGTGGCCCCGGGGATGGTCGTGACCGTGCGGGTGCCATCCTGCCGGACGTCGGCGCCGAAGGCCTTCACCCACCAGGCGCGCAGGCCATCGGGATCCGTCGTGCGGAAGTGCAGGTGGTGGTGGGCGATCGCCGTCGGGAGCGCCTTGTCCTCGTAGAACTCCACCTTCACGTCGTCCGGGAACACCGCGACGAACTCACGGGGCGCCTCGCTGCGATCGCGGACGATCTTCACGCCGGCCGCCGCCAGCCGATCCCGCGTGGCGTCGTAGTCCTTCACGGCGAACGCGAAGTGATCGAGCGACGACCCTGCGGACCCGCCAGACGGCTTGGCGGCGGACAGGATGAGAAACGCGCCCGGCAGTTTCACGAATTCGATGGGTGGATTGCCCGACGCCTGCCCGCCGAGCACCTCCACCCAGATCTTCTTGTGGGCGGCCGGGTCCGTCACGTTCAGGTGATGGTGGCCCATGGTGACGCCAGCCTCGTTGAACGCTGGCACCTGCGCGAGAGCGGTCGTCGAGAACAGGAGCAGCAGGACCAGTGCCTTCATGACGTTCTCCATCGGGCCCTCGTCGTCGCACCACGCGCCGCGGAAACCCGCATCGTACCCGGAAGCCGGCTGCCGGCCCGCGCCGCGTCCGAGGACGCGACCGCTACCGGCGGGCCGACCGTGCCGCACGGCCCGGCCGCGTGGCGACCGGGCCGACCATCGTCATCTCGACCGGCGCGGCCTGCAGGTCGTAGCTGGGCAGCACCGAGATGTGCATTTCGTGCCTCGCGATCGTCGCCGTCGCAACGTTGTCGAACGGCCCGTAGTCGTCGAAGCCGACGCCGTTGTCCTCGTGCACGATGTGGAACCTGAGCGTCGTCCCCTCGATGGCGACGTGGTCGAGCGGCGCCATGGCCTGCGGATCGTCGCACGGCCCACAGACCAGGCCGAGCACCCGTGAGCCGACCCGCCTGAACATGAAGTACTGCTTCTGCGGCCCGGTGAAGGCGAGCCACAGGCCCAGCACGTCCTGCTCGGCGATTGGTTCCGGCGGTCCGGGCGGGACGTACGCCGGGCCTTGCGCCACGCGGCGCTGGCGCGCCGGCCTGGGCACGTGGACGGGCCGGTGCAGGCGCACGGTGCGGCCAGGCCCCCTCGTACCCGCGCGCCGGAACGTCAACTGCAGCGCGCCCTCGACCAGCGAGCCCTCGACCGCCTCCCGGAAGGCCGGCGCGCCGTCGGGCTGGTGCTGCAGCGTGAAGCGCACCGCGCCAGCTCCCAGCGTGCCGTCCTGGACGAACGCCAGGGTGTCCGGCGCGTCGCACCGCGTGCAGTAGACGCCGGTCAACGTGTCGTTGCGCGCCACGAGATACAGGATGTGGCGCACGCCGTCGACGTCAGCGAGCCATCCGCCGCGGACGGCCGTGGGGTCCTGAGCCTGCCCCCGCGCCGGGAACGCCAGCGTCAGCAGCGCCAGCAACGCGTGCACCCATCGCCTCGTCGTCATCGGGCACACCGCCGTGCCCCGGAAGGACGTCCGGTGTCGCTCATCATCGGGGCTCCCCCTTCGCGCGGTCCATCGCCGGAGCCGCGCCCGGCGTGCCGGGCTCCGATCACCGCGGCGGCCGGGCCGGTGTCGTGGTCGGCTTCTGCTGCGTCGCCGACGGCTCGATCCGGAGGATTCCGCCGTTCTCGTGATCCACCAGCACGTACAGCAGTTCGTCCGGTCCCTGGCGCACGTCGCGGATGCGCATGCGCAGCGGCACGAGCAGCGACTCGCGCCGCAGTTCCTCGAGCTTGTCGTTGACGAGCACGCGCTCCAGGTGGCCGGTCCCCGGAATCTCGCCGGTGCGCTGCCCGCCGACGAAGACGTCGCCCTTCCACTTCGGCAGCCTGCTGCCGGTGTAGAACGCCAGACCGGACAGGGAGATCGACGGCATCCAGTAGACGACCGGCGACTCCATGCCCTCCCGCGAGAACGCCTGCGACTGCCAGGGGCCCGGATAGCTGCGGCCGAGGCTCACGAGCGGCCAGCCGTAGTTGGCGCCCGCCTTGAGCACGTTGAGCTCGTCGCCGCCGTTCGGTCCCATCTCGCTGAGCCACAGGTCTCCGGACACCGGGTGCACGGCCAGGCCCAGGGAGTTGCGGTGGCCCAGAGTGAAGACTTCGGGCTTGTGCCCGGCGCGGCCGGCAAACGGGTTGTCCGCCGGGGCGCTGCCGTCGTCGTTGAGCCGCAGCACCTTGCCCGAGTAGCTGTTGGGATCCTGCGAGCTGCTCCCGTTGCCGCCGCTCGGCGTGGTCACGTACAGCTTGCCGTCGCGGCCCCAGGCCAGGCGGGACGGACCGCTCACGCCGGCGCCGGCAGAGAAGATGTCCATGAGGCCGGTGACGGCCGTACCGTCGAAGCGCCCGCGCGCGATGGTCAGCGCCGCCTGCCGCTCCGCGCCGACAGGCTTCAGGTACGAGAAGTAGATCAGGCGGTTCGACGCGAACTGCGGGTGCAGCACCACGTCCATCAGGCCCGACCGGCCCTGCACGCGCACGACGGGAGCGCCGGGGACCGGCTTGGGGTCGAGGCCGTCGCGCCGGACGATGCGCAGGCGCCCCTCCTTCTCGGTCACGAGCATCGTGCCGTCGGGCAGGAAGGCGAGGCTCCACGGATTGACCAGGCCTCGGGCCACCGGCACGACGCGGATCCGTATCACCTCGGCGGTGTCGTACTCGATCGGCTCGGCCGGAATGGGCTGCGGCTCGAACCCGGCCGGCGCCACCGGGATGCCGCCGTCGAACGGCACCACCTGCTGGGCTGCGACCGGACGAGGCGCGGCCGCCATCGCCCCCACTGCCACGAGGCCGGCCATCCATGCGTACGGGCGGCCCATGTGCTGCTGCTTCATCTCGTCACCTCGTCATCGTCCTCGGGTCAGCGTGTCCGGCAGCGCGAAGACGAACAGGCTGCTGCCGCTGCCCGGCTTCAACTCCGGCGTCATCCGGTTGGCCGCGGTGCCGACGTTCGACGTCCCGGTGCTGATGGCCACGTACTGCTTGCCGTTCACCGCGAACGCGACCGGGTAGCCGCCGACGGGCGCGCCGAGGTTCGTCTCCCACAGTACCTTGCCCGTGCGGTCGTCGTACGCCGCGAACCGGCCCGCCGCGTCGCCGCCGAACACCAGCCCGCCGCCGGTTGCGACGAGCGACAGCACGCCGGCGCGCTGCTCGTGCTTCCAGAGCGCGCGCCCCGTCTCGGCGGAGACCGCCCACACCGTGCCGACGTTGGTGGTGCCGGGGGCGATGATCGGCTTCGTGTCGAGCCCGTAGATGTTCGGATTGGCGACGTCGGGCTTGTCGCGCACGCTCGTGGCCACCATGCAGAGGTTCTGCAGCCCGTAGAACATCACGTTGGTGTTCGGGTTGAACGCGCCGGCCTGGAAGTTCTTGCCCCCGTTCATGCCCGGGCAGACCGTCCGCTGCTGGCCGAGCGCGGTGAAGAGCGTCTCGGGGTTCACCGTGACCTTGCCGGTGGCGCCGTCGATGGCGCTGACGACGTTCTGCGGCGACGTCGGGCGCGCCCACAGGAACTCGCCTGTCTTGCGGTCGAGTGTGTAGATGATGCCGGTCTTCCCGGGAATGCCGGTCATGACCTTCCGGCGTTCGCCCGGTTTGAGGCGGGGATTGATCCAGGGCACCTCTTTCGGGTCTGGCCGGACGGCCGTGTCGACGAGCAGGCGCTCGAATACGTGGTCGAGATCCCAGTGGTCCACCACGTGCTGGTAGTGCCACACGATCCGGCCCGTGTCGGCGTCGAGCGCGAGCGTGGAGTTGTGGTACAGGTACTCGCGGTCGTTGCCGTCGAGCGCGAACTTCGGCGCCGGGCTCGTGACCGACGTGCCCATGAAGACGAGGTTGGTCTCCGGGTCGTAGCTCGGCACCATCCACGCACCGACATGCAGCCGCTGCTCCGCGGGAATCTTCCCCCACGAGTCCCCGCCCGGCTGTCCGGGCAGCGCGATCGTCCCGGTCCGCCAGACCTCCTTGCCGGTGGCGGCGTCGTGGGCCGTGATGATGCACGAGCTGGGGCCCGCGTCCGGCTGACAGTTGCGCCCGGCGATGACCTTGCCGTTGGCGATGATCGGGCCGGCGCTCGTCGTCGCCCGCAGCGTGTGGTCGAGCACTTTCGTCTCCCACACCACCTTGCCGGTCTTCGCGTCGAGCGCGATCACCTGGTTGTCCGACGTCGTGTCGATGATCGTCGTCCCGTGGATCGCGATGGTGCGGTTGCCGTCGTTCGACCGGCGCAGGTCCGGCGGGTGCGTACGCTTGTACTCCCACTTCAGTTCGCCGGTGGCGGCGTCGAACGCCTGAATCACGTCGTTCGGGTTGGGCAGGTACATCACGCCGTCGTAGACGAGCGGCGTGGCCTCGCCCCGGCCGGCGCCCATCGAGCGGGTCCAGACCATCCGCAGCGCCCCGACGTTGCCGCGATCGATCTGTGTCAGCGGGCTGAACCCCTGCCCGTCGAGCGTCCGGCGCCACATCAGCCAGTCCGATGGACTCGGCTTGATCAGCATCTCGTCGGTCACCGGGGTCATCGGGCGTGCGCCCTGCTGGGCGTGGCCGGTCAGGCCGGACGACAGCGTGAGGGCGGCGGACAATACGAGCGCGTGCGTGCGGGTCATCGGTGCATCCATCGAAGGCAGGGACAGCCGGGCACGACCTCGCCCGGGCGGCGCTAGGGTACACCAAGCCGCCGGCGGCGCCCCCACCGCCGGCTCGTGCTACGTTAGGCCCCCGGTGCCGCAGCCCGCCTCGAGACCGCTGTTCCGCTTCGCCGTCGTCTACCTGACGCTGTACGCCTTCGCGACGCAGATCGCCGGCGGCGTGTTCCTGATGCCCTGGGCCCAGCTGCCGGCGCTCGGGCACGTGCCGCCGATGCGGGACGTCACGATGTGGCTGGCCGAGCACGTGGCCGGCGCGCGCCCGCCGTTCATCTACGTCGGCAACAGCGGCGACACGCTGTTCCACTGGGTGCAAACGGCGTGGCTCCTCGGGCTCGCCGCCGCGCTGACCGGCGTGTGGCTGGCCGCCGACCGGCGCCGCCCCGACGACGCCGTCCGTCCCTGGCTCCACCTGTTCCTGCGCTTCGGCCTCGCCGGGCAGATGTTCTACTACGGGATGGCCAAGGTGATCCCGGTGCAGTTCCAGCAGCCGTCGCTCGTGACGCTGGTGCAGCCGGTCGGGCACCTGTCGCTGTCGGACCTGCTGTGGACGTTCATCGGCGCCTCGACGCCCTACCAGATGCTCGCGGGGTGGGCCGAGGTACTGGCCGGCGTGCTGCTCGTCGTGCCGGCCACCGCCACGATCGGCGCGATCGTCTGCCTGTTCGACATGCTGCAGGTCTTCTCGCTGAACATGGCGTACGACTTCGGCCTGAAGCAGATCTCTGGGCACCTGGTGGTGATGGCGCTCGTGCTGCTCGCGCCGGACCTGGGCCGGCTCTGGCGTGCCGCCCTGAACCAGGCAGCCGCGGCCGCGCCGGCCCGTCCGCTGCTGGCCTCGGCGCGCGCCAACCGGATGGCGGCCCTCGCCCAGGTGGCGGTCGGCCTGTACCTGCTGGCCCTGTTCACGAGCCTCAGCCTGCAGGCGTGGCGCACCGAGGGTGACGGCCGGCCGCGTTCGCCGCTCTACGGCATCTGGGATGTCGTGGACCTGACCATCGACGACGTGGCGACGCCTCCGGCGGACGCGGACTACGACCGCCGGTGGCGCCGGGTCATCTTCGACGCGCCGGGCACCGTCGCATTCCAGCGCACGGACGACTCCGTCGCGCACTTCGGCGCGCGGATCGACGAGGGGCGCCGGTCATTGGTGCTGTCGAAGGGGAGCAGCCGGACCTGGCGGTCGGCGTTCACCGTCGAACGGACCGCCGAGGACCGGCTGGCGCTGACGGGCGAGATGGACGGGCACCGAGTCCGGGTCGGGCTGCGCCGCCTCGAGCTCGACACCTTCCGGCTGCGGGGCAGCCGGTTCCGCTGGGTGCGGCCGCCGGATCCCTACGCCGGCTGACACCGCCAGGGGCTCAACGCACCCGTTCGTACACCGTGATGGTCGTCACCTCGGCCCCGCGCGCGTCGCGCCCCGTCGTCGTCGTGGTGATGGCCGAGCCGTCGGGCGCGAGCGCCGCGTGCGACACGGCCGTCAGCCGGCCGTCCACCTTGATGACGATGTCGTAGGCCCGCTCGTCGACGCGCCGGTAGGCATACGTGACGTATTCCTCCACGCCCTGCACCGGGTAGTCCTGCCCGTCGAACCGGCCCGTCCACTCCACGTGCACGACGCCGCCGCGCTCCCGCACCATGTCGTTGACGACCTTCAGGCCGTCGCGCCACGGCTCGATCCGGTAGCTCGCGCGGCGGTACGGGGGCGGACCTGGATCGTAGGTCGACCGCGCCAGGTTCAGGCGCCACTCCCCCAGCCACGCCGGATGCACCTGTCCCTGAGCGGTCGCGGCGCGCGGACCGCCCCACGCGAGCAGCAGGGCGGCCAGGAAGATCCGTACTGGCGTCAGCTGCAGGGCGTCGGCTTCCAGGGCGAGCCGTCGGGCGCCTTCTTGAAGTGGGTGCTCGTCGCCCAGCGCGGCGTCTGCAGGTACGTCGGATCCTCGATCACCGTCGTCACGATGAGCCACGAATCGCCGTTGGCCTCGTTCAGCCGGTTGTAGTACTCCGTGACGCGCGCGTTCGCGCTGTAGGGCACGCCGTTCCGGCGCAGGTACCCGGGCTTCAGGTTCGTGGTGACGACGCGCAGCGATCCCCCTCGCGGTGGTGCACCGCCGCCGCGACGGCCGCCTCCGCCGCCGGCCACCTGCCACGCGGCGTTCGACGTGCCCTGCCAGCTCGGCGCCTCCGAAGCGCCAGGCCGGAACCGGAACAGGCGCGTCTGCGTGCCGGCCTCCGTCTCCACCTTCAGGGTGTTGTCGTCCTGCCAGGAGATGCGAACCCGCCCCGGCAGCCGCATCACGCCGCCGGCGCCGTACGCGCGGCACTGCTCGCCCGCGGCCACGTCGCGTGCCGGGTCCCAGCTCTCGACCACCTTCACGCCTTCCGGGTTCAACGGCACGCTGTCGTAGTTGCCCTTCGGGGGCACCATCATCCGCCACCGCCAGTCCTCGGTGACGATCGACACCCACGTACCGGTCAGGTCGACCGGCGCCGCGGCCCGGGCCGCGGGAGCGCCACCCTGCCGCCCGCCGGCCGGCGCCTGGCCGGGAGGGGGCTCCTGCGACGGAGTCGGTGACACCGTCTGGGCCTGCTGCGCCGATACGACCGCCATCGAGCCGGCCACCAGCGTCGCGACCGCCGCAACGCCGAGACGGGCCATCAGCCGCCAAGATGCCATTCCCATCGTCGCTCTCGCGGAACGCAGCCCCTTCATCGCCGACCTCGCGCGGGCGGCGCCGCCGGTGCCGGCGGCGCCTTCGGCCCGCCGAGCGACGCATACGCTGCCTCGATGAACATGTCCGTCGTCCAGAACCCGGTGGACGCCCCGTACCGCGGCTCGTAGTCGGCGGTTGGCTTGGCCGCCTTCACCTGCTCGAGCGTCATGCCCCTGTCGACCATGTTCTTGATGCGGTCGCGAAGGATGGTGACCATGTCGCGGTAGTAGGCCACGTCGGCCGAGTCGCTGAGCCGGCCGTGCCCAGGCACCACGAGCGTGCCGCCCTCGGTCCTGAACTCGGCAATCGAGAGATCCAGGATCCGGTTCAGGCCGTCGACGATGCCGTTCAACGTGCCGCCCCGCTGCCGATCGATGATCGGATACCCGGTCGTCAGGAAGATGTCGCCGGCGGCAATCACGTCCGACCCGCGGAAGTACACGAGGCTGTCGCCGTCGGTGTGAGCGGCCGGCACGTGAATCAACTGCACCCCTTCGCCGTTGAAGAAGTGGCTCAGTTTCATCGTGTCCGTGTAGTACGTGTCGGTCGGCAACGCGTCGGCCGGGGCCGGCGCCTGCCCGGCCGGGGGCGTCAACAGCCGGACCTGCACGTTCTCGTGCGCCAGGATGGCGGCACCCTCCCCGGCGTCGGCGATGTTGCCGGCCACGTTGCCGCCGGTGAAGGTGCGGCCCGCGGCCCGCAGCTTCACGTTGCCCCCGGTGTGGTCGGGATGCACGTGGGTGTTGACGATGTACCGGATCGGCTTGGCCGGCGCTTCGATGTTGCGCCCGGCCACCGTCGACCGCGTCTCGGCGCCGCCGATCGGCAGCGGATCCCGCAGGTCGAGCTGACGCTGGAGGCCACGGAGCGCCGTCGTCACCTGATCGCTCATGCCCTCCGTGCCGGTGTCGACCATCAGCACGCCGTCGCGGCCGACCGACACCGTGATGTTGCCGCCGGCACCGAGCAGCATGTAGACGTTGCCGCGGACGGGCAGCACCCGGACTCCGGGCTGCGCCTGGGCCGACGGGTGGGCCCCCCAGGCGACCGCAGCGACGAGCGCGGCACAGGCGCCCGCGCGGCCGAGCAGACGATGGACGTGGGAGCGAGACACGACCATCATCGCCTCCCCGCGGCGGGTGCCGGCCCGGATTGCGGTTGGGCAGCCGCAGACGGCGGGACCTGCGTCAGCGGCGGAGGCGCCGGGAGTGTCTTCAACTTCTCCTGGTAGTCCGGGTACATCGTCTCCGCGCCGCCACGGGTCGCCTCGACTGGAATCCCGTGCCGCGACGCATGCTCCGTCAGGTACGGGTTGGTGCCCGGCAGGAAGTGCGGCACCTTGCCCTTCTCGCGATCGATCTCCTGCACGATGCCGCACGGATACGGCGGCACGCGCTGGTTGAGCGCCAGTTCGTAGTCCGTCGTACGCACGAACGGCTCGGTCAGGTACACCGGGTCGTTGATGATCGTCATCACGGTGAGGATCTCACCGTTGCGCATCCAGTGCTCCGTCAGCGTGGCCTTGTCGCTGCGCGGTAGACCGTTGCGGCGCAGGTAGCCTTCCTTGAGGTGTGTCGTCGTAATCGTCAGGACGTCCCCGTCCCACTTCCCGGTCGAGAACCCCGCCCATGTGTGCAGGGCGTCCTCCGGCGGGTGCGGCCGGCCATCGAGGTAGATCGGCCGATCGACCGACCGCAACCACTCGGCGTGGAAAGCCACGATCTCGCGTGACACCGGGTCCACTTCCTTGGAGATGGTCAGGTTGGACGGCCCGCGCCAGATGTAGTCGGCCGAGTGCGGCCGGCACTGCCACTCCGGGAGTGTCTGGATGGAAGCGTCCCACGTGTCGGCGCGCATGCGCGCGGCCTCGCTGATGGGGATGCCGAGATAGTCGCCCAGCTCCGGGCCGGGCACGCGCTCGGGCTGGTCCTCCCAGAACCGGGGCGCCCACTCACCGGAGAAATCCGTCTGTGCCCACGACGGCGTCGCGGCGAACGCGACGAGCAGCATCGCGAGCGCCAGAACCGTCGAACGTCGAATGGTCATCGGAACCCTTCTCCCTCCCCCAACGAGCTGACGAAAAACGAGCGAAGTATACGCCAGACACCCTGGCCCTGGCCGTCACCTGAACTGGCTATCCCCGTCAGCCGGCCGCGAAGCGCGCCCGTGCGGCGGCGTCGAGCACGAGCCCGTGCCCGGGGCGATCGGCCGGAGCGAGCGTGCCGTCGGCCGCGGCCACCGGCCAGCCCTCGAACAGCGGTTCGAGCAGCGGGAACTCTTCCAGCCAGGTCACCGCCGGGCAGGCCGCAGCCACGTGCACGAACAGCCCCGGCAGGAAGTGCGGCGACACCGCGACGCCGAACGCCTCGGCGAGCCGGGCCACGTCCGCTACCGCCGTCAGGCCTCCCGCCATGGCCAGGTCCGGCTGCACGACGGACGCCAGATGTTCGGCGACGTAGGGCAGAAACGCGTCCCGGCCCTGCAGGTGCTCCCCCGTCGCGACGGCGGCGCCCGCGCCAGCGAGCGCGCGGTACCCCTCGAGCGCCGCCGCCGGCAGCGGCTCCTCCACGAACAGCACGCCGAGGTCACGCGCGGCACCCAGCAGCCAGCGCGCGGACACGGCGTCGCACTTCTCGTTCGCGTCGGCCATCAGCTGCACCGACTCCGGCACGGCGCGGCGAACCGCGCTCAGCACCTCGGCGTCGCGCCGGACACCGGCCACGCGGGGCTTGACGGCCGTCAACCCCCTGGACACCTGCTCCGCGGCCGCCGCGGCCGCCTCCTCGGGGCGCTGCGTCGTGTTGAAGCCGCCGCTGCCGTACACGGGCACCGCCCTCGGAACACCGCCCATCGCGACGCCGAGCGGCACCCCTTGGCTGCGCGCCTGGAGGTCCCAGGCGGCCACGTCGATGGCCGCCAGGGCGAGCAGATTGGGGCCGAGCCCCGTCCGGTTGAAGCTGCCGGCGATGCGGCGCCAGAGCGCCGATGGCGGCACGCGGGGCTGCGCGCGAACGAACCGGTCGAGCTGTTCGCGGGCCGCGGCCAGTACCACATGACCGCCCCCGCCGAGCACGTACGAGAAGCCGAGGCCCGAGGCTCCGTCGGCGTCCTCGAGGTCCACGATGACCACGTCGACCGCCGCGACGCCGGAGCCCCCCACCGGCGTGTCGAGCCGGTAGCGCAGCCAGGTGGCCTCCGCGCGCGCGATCGCCGTCATGCCGACGCCAGGCCCCTCGGGTGTCTCCCGCTCAGTAGCGCCCCGAGAGCAGGGTGCCACCGCCGGGCGCGTGCGCCGGCAGGTTCAGCTTCTTGAGCATCTGGTAGGTCGTCGCGACGGCCGCCGACACGACCGGGAGACCGCACTCTTTCTCGACGACCGGAATGGCCGCCAGTGACGGCATCTGCACGCAGGAGGAGAGCACCAGCACGTCGACGTCGCGCAGATCGAGCTGCTTGTAGATCTCGACCAGGGCCATCGGGTCGCGGCGGCCCACCTCGAGGTTGTCGGGAATCTCGAGCGCGACCTTGTCCTTCACCTCGAAGCCTTCGTGCTCGATGTAGTCGGCCACCATCTGCGTCAGCGGCTTCATGTAGGGCGCCACCAGCGCGATGCGCTTCGCGCCGAGCACCTTCAGGCCATCCACCAGGGCGCCCGCGCTCGTGACCACGGGCGCACCGCCGCCCTCGCGCTCGGTCACGGCCTGGAGCCGCGTCTGTGACTGGCAGTGGTAGCCCTTGCCCATGCTCATGATGGCCACCAGGCACGCGTAGCCCAGCACGTCCACGCGGGCATCGGCCAGTTCGGCCGCGCAGCGGTCGGAGTCGGCGTCCATCGCCGCCAGTTCCTCCTTGGTGACCTTCTTCATGCGCATGCGGCTCGAGTGGAACGTGAAGCGTTCCGGCGCCACGGTCTCCCGGGCGCGCAACAAGGCCGGGATTTCCGTCTCCATCGTGGTGTTGGAGCTCGGGACGATCTGACCGATTCGGAAGGTTCGCATGGCTAGGCTCTGACCGTGACCGCCATCGTGCCGATGGACTGGATGTGGGCGACGATCCGGTCGCCGGGTTCGATCGGGCTGACACCCTCGGGCGTGCCCGTGTAGATCACGTCGCCCGGGTGGAGGGTGTAGACCGACGAGGCCAGTTCGACGAGCTCGGGGACGCCGAGGATCAGGTACTTCGTGTTGGACTTCTGCCGCTGCTGGCCGTTGACGCTGATGTCGAGGTCGAGCGCGCCCGGGTCGGGGATCTCGTCGGCCGTGACCAGCCACGGGCCGAGCACGCTGTAGCTGTCGGCCGACTTCCGGAAGCTGCGGTCCTCGGTGCCGCGGATCGTGATGTCGAGCCCGATCGCGTAGCCGGCCACGTACTGCATCGCCTCCGCCCGCGGAATGCGGCTGCCCGTCTTGCCGATCACGAACGCCAGCTCCACCTCGTGGTCGGTCCGCCTGTCGGCCATGCGAATGGCCACGCCCTCGCCCGGGCCGACGAGCGAACTGGTGGCCTTCAGGAACACGCCCGCGCTCTGGATGGTCAGCGTGTGGCCCGTCTGGTTGTGGTGCAGGTTCGCGTCGCCGCGCACCTCGTCGAGGTGCTTCTGGTAGTTCACCGGCGCCGCGATCAGCTTGCCGGGGTTGGCAACCGGGCTGAGCAGCGTCAGGCCTTCGAGCGGCAGCACCGGCGCCGCCGGCGCCAGTTCGCGCACGCGCGCCGTCACCGCCGGCAGGTTCGCGATCATGAGGTCGTAGCGCGGCAGCGGATAGCGCTGCTGGGGCAGCACGTCGAGTGCCGCCGTCACGTCGCGCACCGTTGCGCCTTCCACGAGCCCGAGCCGCCCTTCACCGAACCGACACAACCGCATTGCGTTCCCCCACCAGACTCGACATCGCCCCGGCGCGCCCGACAGGCCGCCCAGGCGCTTTGGCCACCACTACGAACAGGGCGTCGGATTCCAGCCTGCCGTGCCGTTCTCCCGTTTGAACTGGGTGCTCCGCACGTACGGCGCGTTCATGTACTGCGGGTCCTCGAGGATCTTGGTCACCACGAGGTACTGATTCCCGTCCGGTTCGGCCAGCACGGTGAACCACTCGGTCATCCGCGCATTCGTGCCGTAGGGCACGCCGTTGCGCCGGTAGTAGCCGAGCCGCATCCGGCTCGTCGTGACCCGCAGTGACGCACCAGGCCGGGCACCACCGCGCCCGCCGCGCCCGCCGCCGGGGAGTTCCCACGCCGCGGTCGAGAAACCCTGCCACGTCGGCTCCCCAGCCGGCGACTGGGGGTTGCCGAACTGGAACAAGCGCGTCTGCGTGCCCGTGTCGGTCTCGAGCTTCAGGGTGTTGTCGCCGTCCCACGAGATCCGGAGGCGCGTCGGCATGTGCATGATGCCGCCGGCGCCATAGGCGCGGCAGGCCTCGCCCGCCGCCGCGTCCTTCGCCGGGTCCCACTGCGCGGCCATCTGGCGTCCGGCATCGTTGACCGGCAGGTAGAGGACGTCGCCCTTGGGCGGCACCACCATCCGCCAGCGCCAGTCGTCGGCGACGACCGACACCCACTGGCCGGTGAGGTCGATAGGCGCCGCGGCGCGCGCCGTGCCCCCGCCGCCGCCAGCACCACCGCGCCCCTGCGCTTCCAGGGCAGGCGAGAAGGGCATCAGCGACGCCAGCGCCAGCCCCAGCGACGCCACCACGCACGAGAAGGAAATCGAGATGGACTTCACCGCACTACCTCCGCGCGGGCCGTCGGGCCGGCACCGCAGCCGGCTTGCCGCCGCCCAGGCTCTTGTAGACCGCTTCGACGAAACGATCCGCCGCGCCGGGCGCCGGAGCGTACTCGGGGTCGTAGTCCGCGGTCAGCTTGGCCGCCTTGACCTCTTCGAGCGTGCGCTCCTTCTTGACCATGTCGAGCACGCGGTCACGGATGATCGTCAGCATGTCTCGGTAGTAGGCCACGTCGCCCGAGTCGACGATGCGGCCACGGCCGGGCACCATCATCGTGCCGCCCTCGAGCCGGAACTCCGGGACGGCCATGTCCAGCACGCGGTTGAGGCCGTCGATCACCCCGTTGATCGAACCGCCGCGCTCGACGTCGATCTCCGGGTAGCCCTCGGCCTCCATGAGCCCACCCAGGGCGATGACGTCGGCCCCGCGGAAGTGGACGATGGAGTCGCCGTCGCTGTGCGCCTTCGGCACATGGATCAACTGCACGCCTTCGCCGTTGAAGTAGTGGCTGAGCTTGTAGTACTCGACGAAGTACGTGTCCGTGGGCAGCGCATCGGCCGGCAGGTTCGCGGCGCCGCGGCTCAAGCGGATCTGCACGTTCTCGTGCGCCAGGATCGCCGCCCCCTCGCCCGAGTCACGGATGTCGCCGGCGACGTTGCCGCCGGTGTAGGTCCGCCCGGCGTTGCGGAGCTTCTCGTTGCCCCCGACGAAGTCCGCATCGGCGTTGGGGTTGACGATGTAGCGAATCGGCTTCACGGGCGCCGTGACGTGACGGTCGGCCACCGACGAGCGCGTCTCGGCGCCCCAGCCGAGCGCCTTCGGCGGATTGCTGGCTACCCACTCACGCTGCAGGCGCGCGACGGCGGCCAGCACCTTGTCGGTCATCGACGGCGCGCCCGCGCCCACCAGCAGCACACCATCGGGCCCGACCGAGGCCGTGATGTTGCCCCCGGCGCCGAACAGGACGTAGACGTTGTCGCGGATCGGGAGCACCTCGATCTCGCCGGCCGGGGGCGGCTGAATCATCGGCGCGCGCGAGAACCGCGTCGGCTGGACGTTGGGCTCCTGCGCCAGCGCGGCCGGCGCGGCGAGCAGAACCGCGGCGCCAAACGAGGCCACCTGGCAGGCCCATCGAACGACGGATGCCGCGCGCGTCATCGTGGACCTCCCGTTCGGCCGGCCGGACGTGCCGGTTGCGCGGCGGGCCGGGCCGGTGGGGCCGGCGGCGGATCCGCCGCGAAGCCGCCCATCGAGCGGGGGATCTTCGCCCGGATCTCGGGATACATGCTGGCGGCACCGGCGTTGATCACGTCCATCGGGATGCCGTAGCGGCGCGAGAACCACGTGATGTCGTTGTTCGAGCCCGGCAGGTAGTGCGGCACGACGCCCTTCGGCCGGTCCACTTCGGTGACGACGGTGCACGGGTACGGCGGAATCTGCTGGTTCGGCGCCAGCTGGTACTCGGTGCTGCGAATCAGCGGTTCCGTCAGGTACACGGGGTCGTAGGCCACCACCACGTAGGTGAGGTAGTTGCCACGGCGGATCAGGTACTGGGTCAGCTCGATCTTGTCGCTGTGCCAGACGCCGTTGCGCTTGAGGTACTCCTCCTTCAGGTGCGTCACACGGATCCGGAGGATGTCGCCGATCCACTCACCGGTCGAGAAGCCGGCCCACGTGTGGGCCGCGTTCGGGGAGGGGTGCGGCCTGCCGTCCATGTAGACGGGCCGGTCGACCGATCGGAGCCATTCGAGGTGCCAGGCCGCCGTGTCCCGGGACACCGGATCGGCCTCGCGCCAGATCCGGAGCTGCGACGGACCGCGCGAGATGTAGGCGCTGCCGTGCGGCCGACACTGCCACTCGGGCAACGTCTGGATGGAGGCATCCCAGGCACTCGACCGCAGCCGGGACGCGTCGCTCATCGGGATACCCACCCAGTCGCCCAGCTCCGTGTTGCCCGTGTTGTCCTCGGCCCGGACGGGCGCCCACTCACCGGACAGGTCGACCTGGCCGTACGCGGGCCCTCCCGCCATCACGACGAGGCAGGCCAGGGCGGCCGCGGAATTTCGAAGGGTCGTGCTCATCAAGCCCTCACTCCTGTCAACGCAATTGGGAAGGATACCCGAATCGGCAGCCGGGAGACCAACCAGCCCCCGTGGCGGATATACTGCGCCCCGGCCAACCACCGCTTACTTCGTCCAGGAAACCGAAATGCATACGCCAACCCCCTCGGCTTCGTCGGTCAATCTGACGGAGCTGCTCGAGAACGCCAGAATCGGTCCCCTGCAGATCCGGGTCTTCACCCTCAGCATGCTGTGCCTGATCATGGACGGCTTCGACGTCCAGGCCATGGGCTACACGGCGCCCGCCGTGCTGGCCGAGTGGGGCCTGCCAGGCCCCGTCCTGGGCCCGGTCTTCGCCGCGGCGAACGTCGGGGTGCTGATCGGGTCGCTGGTCTTCAGCATGCTCGCCGACAAGATCGGCCGGCGGCCCGTGCTCATCGGCGCCACGCTCTTCTTCGCGGCCCTGACGATCGCCACGGGCTTCGCGCAGGACGTGCGCCAGCTGCTCCTCCTGCGCCTCATCTCGGGCCTGGGTCTCGGGTGCATCATTCCCAACGCGACGGCGCTCGTCGGCGAGTTCAGCCCCAAGAAGAGCCGCGTCACGCTGACCATGGGCATCACGGTCGGCTTCACCGCCGGGGCTGCCATCGGCGGCTTCGTGGCGGCCTGGCTGATTCCGGCCTTCGGCTGGCGCTCGGTGTTCTTCTTCGGCGGCACGGTGCCGCTGCTGATCGGCCTCTTCATGATCTGGGGCCTGCCAGAGTCGCTGCAGTTCCTGGCCGTCCGCAAGTCGGGCGCCGCCCAGCTCGGACGCTGGCTCCGGGAACTCGACCCGAGCCTGAAGGTCGACGCCTCCACGCGCATCGTCGCCAACGAAGAGAGCCGCGGCGGCATTCCCATCCTGCACCTGTTCCGCGACGGCCGCGCCACCGTCACCCTGCTGCTGTGGGTGGTGAACTTCATGAACCTGCTGAACCTGTACTCACTGTCGAACTGGCTGCCCACCGTCGTCACCGGCATGGGCTACTCCACCCAGACGGCCGTGCTCGTCGGCACCGGACTGCAGGTCGGCGGCACGATCGGCACCTACGGCCTGGCCTGGCTCATCGCCAGAGGCGGGTTCATCCCGATGCTGACGGCGACGTTCGCGGTCGCGACCGTCAGCATCGCCTTCATCGGGCAACCCGGCATCTCGCTGGCGCTGCTGGCGGTGATCGTCTTCGTCGCCGGCTGGTGCGTCGTCGGCGGACAGCCTGGCATGAACACGCTGGCGGCCACCTACTACCCGACGGAGATGCGCTCGACAGGTGTCGGCGCGGCGCTCGGCATCGGACGCATGGGCGCCATCGTGGGCCCGTACGTCGGCGGCGTGCTGCTGGCCCAGCAGTGGGGGCCGCAACAGCTGTTCTGGGCCGCGGCGGTGCCCGCCGCCATCTCGACCCTGGTGATGTTCTCGCTGCGGTTCGCCGTGGACCCCGCGCTCGGCAAGCGCACGGCCGGCGCACCCGCGCCGGAGGCGCCCCTCGCCCACTGACCGGTCGCTGGCGGGGCGCCCCTCGGCGCTTCGCCAAGCCCCACGCCCCGACGTTTCCCCCCGTACATGACGACGCCCACGGGCCCCACGGCCCGTGGGCGTCGCTCGTCGAAACGACCGCCTAGAAGCTGTACTTCACGGCGAACTGCATGATCCGCGGATCGTCGGCCGAGAGGATCCGGCCGAAGTTCGCGTTGTTGAGCGCGGTGATCGGGTTGCCCCAGCGGAACCAGTTGAACGCGTTGAACGCCTCGGCGCGCGCCTCGATACGCTGCGTGCCGGCGAACGTGAACGCGCGCACGAGCGCCAGGTCCACCGTGCGCACGCCTGGCCCTTCGTAGGCGTTGCGCTCGGAGTTGCCGAACGTGCCGAGCGCCGGCTGCGAGAACGCGGCCGTGTTGAACCAGTTGTTCAGCGAGCGCTCGCCGTACGGCTCTCCGGACACGTTCGCGCGCTGGGGACCGGGGTTGCCGGTCAGCGCGCGGTCGGTGCCCGTCGTCACGGTCAGCCGGCTGCCGGAGGCCGCCCGGAAGATGCCCGAGAGCCGCCAGTTCGACGCCACCGCCCGCAGCGCGGCGTTCTCGAAGCGCGGGCTCTCGATCGACGCCGTCAGGTTGAAGATGTGGCGGCGGTCGGAGTCGCAGTAGCCGTAGTCGCGCTCGAGCAGTTCCTGCCCGTTCGCCGGCGGGTTGATGAGCGACACGGGGGTCATGTAGCCGCTGGCGACGTTCGGCGTGGTGCCGCCCTGCGTCGGGCTGCCCAGGCACTTCGACAGTGTGTAGTTGGCGCTCGTGCTGAAGCCGTTGGCGGACCGCCGCTGCACCGACAGCAGCACGCCATTGTAGTTCTGGCGGCCCGTGTCGGTGAAGTAGTCCAGGAACCCGATGTAACGGCCCGTGGCCGGGTTCGCCTGCGTCAGCTCACGCCGCGCGTCGAGCGACGCCGTCGAGCAGTTGGCGAACGTCTGCGTCCCGGTCAGGGTGTTGATGGTGCACGGCCCCGTCGCCGAGCCGCCGCCGGGAATGATGCCCGGGTTGCCGGTCACCACGTCCCAGAGGTTCTGGGTGTGGTTGCCGATGTAGCTCACCGAGTAGGCGGTGTTGTCGCCGAGCTGCTGCTGGAAGCTCACGTTCCAGCTGTGCACCCGCGTGTTCGTCAGGTCGTTGGGCGGCACCAGGTACGGCCCGTTCAGCGAGAACGCGGCGTTCTGGTCGAACGTCACCGGGAAAATGTTGGTCACGCCGCTGCCGACGAACGGGTTGTCGAAGCCACCCGGCGGCCGCGTCAGACGCACTTCCGAGCCCCACGGCGGAGCGTTGGCGGTGTTGATGTAGAACTGGCCGTTGACGAACTCGTTGGCCAGCGAGTAGCCGGCGCGCACGGACAGGCGGCCCTCACCCGTCGGATCCCAGGCGAAGCCGACGCGCGGCGCGAAGGCGAGCCAGTTCTTGTCCATGCCCGCCTTGCCGTTCTTGAAGCCGTTGTCGCCAGGGTAGGTGAACCCGGGCGGCGCGCCCGGGAACACCGTGCTGCGCGTGCCGGCGCGGTAGCCGTCGGGCGAGAAGTTGTAGATGGCGCCGTTGACCTGCTGCTGCGGGAACCACGGTTCCCAGCGAAGGCCGTAGTTCAGCGTGGCGTTGGCCCCGAGCTTCCACGTGTCCTGCGCGTAGAGGCCGAAGTACCACTGCGTCATGTCGAGCGTGTTCGGCGCCGACTGGATGAACGTGAACAGGCGGCCCGAGAGGAAGTCGGCCATCGGCAGCCCGGTGGCGCCGCCGTCGAACGAGAACGTCCCCGGCGAGCGCACGTTGGCCTTCGACAGCGAATCCCAGAAGGCCAGGTTCGCCCCGAAGCCCCACTGGTGATTGCCGCGCACCATCGTCAGGTCGTCGCCGATGGAGTAGCTGTTCGTCTTGAAGCGGGCCTCGTTCTCGGTGCCGCCGCCGAGCGCGAAGGCGCCCGTCACGTTCAGCAGCATGTAGTCGTCGAGGTAGCTGAAGGTGTTGACGCCCACGTCGTTGACGCCGAAGAAGTCCTCGTGCGTGCGGTGGATCGACGTGCGGTTGAACGCGAACCGGATGTTGTTGACCGTGGTGTTGCTGATCACCCGCGTGTCGCCGATCGCGAGCGACTGCGCCAGGTTGTCGCGGCCGCCGAGCGTCGTGACCAGGATGTTGTCGGTGTTGGCGAACGGCGCTTCGTACTGGTAGGTCGTCGCCATGTACCGGCCGAACAGCGAGTGGTTCTGCGACAGCTGGTAGTCGACCTTGCCGATCGCCTGCAGCTCGCGCGGCTTGATGGCGCGCGTGTAGGTGACGCGGCCGCAGGGGTCGGTCGTCTGCGGCAGGCGCTGCGAGATGCGCACGGCCGCCGGGCTCAGCTGGGACGGATCGAGACGGTTGTTGACGAAGGGCGCGCCGAGCGTCACCGCGCCTCGCGTGTTGCACTGCGCCGAGGCGATCGTCGTGAAGTCGCCGGCCAGCATGGCCGCCGTCGGCACGAACGAGATCAGGTCGGCGGGCGCCTGGTCGGTGTTCGTCCCCTGGTAGGCGCCGAAGAAGAACATCTTGTCGGTCTTGACCGGTCCGCCGAAGGTGCCGCCGAACTGGTTGCGGCTCAGGCCGTCGTTGCGGCGCTTGCCGGTCGCCGGGTTCACCGCGGCGAACGGGCTGGTCGCGTTGAACCGGTAGTTCCGGAAGAACTCGAACAGGTCACCGTGGAACACGTTGGTGCCCGACTTGGTCGCGATGTTGACCGACGCCCCCGAGTGGAAGCCGTTCTGGGCGTTCTGCGCGCTCGTCTCGACACGGAACTCCTGCATCGCGTCGGGGAACGGCAACGGCAGGTTCAGGTTGTCGTACGGGTTGTTGTGCATCGCGCCGTCGAGCAGGTAGGCGACGCCGAAGGACTGGCCCCCCGCCACGGCGATCGCCTGGCCGCCCTGCATGCTGCGGCTGGAGGACGAGCCCTGCGGCACCGCGGCGCCGGCGAGCTGGATCAGCTCGACAGGGTTGCGGCCGTTGAGCGGCAGTTGCTCGACCTTCTCGTTGTCGATGACGGTGCCGATGCTCGGGCTGCGCGTCTCGACGAGCGGCGCGGCAGCCTCGACCGACACGGTCTCGGTCAGTTCGCCGAGCGCCATCTCCACCGCGATGGTCGGATTGGCGTTGACCGTCAGCACGATGCCGGTCTGCACGAAGGTGCGGAACCCGGAGAGCGTCGCCTGCAGGCGGTAGGGGCCGATCGGCAGGTTCGACAGCACGTAGCTGCCCGTCTCGTCGGTCACGACCGACCGGGTGAAGTTGGTGTTCGTCTGGGTGACCGTGACGTCGACGCCCGGCAGGACGCCGCCACTCGAATCTTTCACGGTGCCAGTGATCTGGGCCGTGGCGCCGGCCTGCCCCTGGACGATCGTCGACGCCAGCAGCGTGGTCACGACGCCGAGCAACAAGAATCGGAGAGCGGATCTCATAGAAGCGTTTGTTCTCCTCCGCGTTCGGACACGGAATGGGCAGGCACGGGAGGCACCTGCAGCGGCTGAGTATACCCAAGAAGGGGGATGCGGCCCAAGACTGGAGCGATACCGAGGGCGCATCGGTCGCCGCCCAGACGGCCGCATTCCAGCCGGCTGGGGCGTCGATCGCGCTGGCGTCTGCTATCGTCGTGGGCGGTTTGGAGGTGGTGATGCGCATCCCTTGGATGGCTTTCCTGGTCCTGGCCGCAGGTGTGGCGGCCGCACCGCTGCAGGCACAGCGCGGCCCCGCGGCGCCGGGCGCGCGCGAGGTGACGGTCGCGCGGATTCCTGGCGTGGTGGCGGCCGGCGCGACGTGGACAATCGCCTGGCAGGGCACCGACAACGCCGATGGCCTTGTCGGGATGGCCGACGGCAGCGTCCTCTTCGCGCAGGAACAGCCTCGCCGAGTCAGCAAGCTCGACGCCGACGGCCGCGTGTCGACCTATCTCGACAACACCCACGGCGTCGGTTCAGTGGCCCTGGATGCAGGCGGGAGGCTGTGGGGGGTCGAACGCACCTGCACGGACCCCGGGGGCAGCCCGGCACAGTGCACGGAGCCAACGGCCGTGGCCATCATCGCCCCGCAGCGGCGCGTCCTGGCGAGCCAGTTCGACGGCAAGTCCCTCGGGCGCCTGAACGACCTCGTCGTCGACCGCAGGGGCGGCGCCTACTTCACGTCGGGCGGGGCGTTCTACGTCGATGCCACGGGCCGGGTCACCAGTCTGGGCGACGACATCCGCGCCAACGGCGTCATGCTCAGCCCGGACGAGAAGGTGCTGTATGTGACAAACGGCGCCAGCGTGCTGGCCTGGGACGTCGACGCGGACGGAAGCGCCCGCAACCGGCGCACGTTCGGCACGCTCCAGGCGGGCGGGAGCGGCGACGGCCTGGCCATCGACGCCGCCGGGCGGCTGTACGTCACCGCCCAGCAGGGCGGGGTCCAGGTCTTCGCCGCCGACGGCGCCTACCTGGG
This sequence comes from uncultured bacterium, assembly GCA_963923455.1. Classification (GTDB taxonomy): domain Bacteria; phylum Acidobacteriota; class Vicinamibacteria; order Vicinamibacterales; family UBA2999; genus CAWULT01. The sequence goes on along the minus strand of CAWULT010000060.1, from coordinate 5,883 downwards.
GGCCATTCCCACGCCCCGCAACGCCATCAGCGTCGCGTTCGCCGGGCGGGACAAGGCGATGCTCTACATCGTCGGCTCCGGCGCGCTCGGCCCGGACGGCCGGGAGTTCCGGACGCCCGAAGGCGTGCGCAACAACGCCAAGACGATCTACCGGCTGCCAATGCTGGCCCGGGGCTTCGCGGGACGCGCGAAATAGCGCGTCGGCGCCGCCCGCGTGCGTGGGTGACACAGACGCGAACGCCCAGCCACAGACAGCGCCTCGTGCATAATGGGCCCGCCGATCGGGGACGGCTGAGGGTCGCGATGCCGACCGCTCGCGCACACCCGACGCGCAAGGGAGCCCGCATGACCGGAGTCCGCCCCATTGGGGCCGCCGTCCTGATGCTGGCGGCCGTGGCAGCCATGCCATCGGTGGCCGTCGCCCAGTTGCGCCCGCCCGAGGTAGCCGGGCTGCGCGGCGCGCCGTTCCCCTCCGAGAACCCGCCACCGGAGGTACGGAGTTACGGCGAGGGCCCGGCCTTCGACGGCAAGGCCCCCGACGGCGTACAGCCGCTGCCGATCGACCTGTTCACCAGCAAGGACTTCTACAAGGACAAGGCGCTGTGGCTCGACCAGCGCTACTGGCGGTGCAACTCCGCCCGGCAGATCGCCGACATGCGCAGCGGCGGCGCGGGTTCCTCGACGCCTGATCCGCGCATCGGCGCGAAGCCGCCGGGGTCGGCTCGCTGGGGCGACTGCAAGATGGACTGGCCCAGGCAGAACATCGTCAGTCCCTATCCGTTCACGACGGCCCGCGCCCACTACGACGCGCTGCTGGCCGACGCGAAGCGCCGGGGCGGCCCCACCAGGCACACCTACGAGACGATGCCGAAGTGGGACGGGGTCTACGGTGAGTACGCGCCGCAGGGTCGCCGCGTGTGGAACTACTCGCGCGCCAATCAGGTGCCCACGCTGCTGTCGCTGCTGAAGCCCGACTACCAGCAGCGCATGGTGCGCCAGCTGTACCACGAAGGCGTCAACGCCGCCCATCAGTGGTCCGCTTCGTACTGCTGGCCCGAAGGTTTCATGCGGCAGTGGGCCACGGGGCCGAAGCCGAGCCGCGTGATCGTCACGCCCGAGATCGTCATGTTCACGGGGAACAACGTGGCGAACATGTGGCGCGTGGTGCACCTGAACCGGGAGCGCCCGCTCGGAGCCGGCGTGCCGCAGTGGTACGGCGACACGGTGGGCTTCTGGGATGGCGACGCCCTGATCATGTACACCTCGAACATCCAGGGCTGGAACCAGCACTCCAGCTGGGAGTGGAGCGACCGGCTCGAGGTGATCGAGGTGCTGACGCCGGCCAGGGACGCCTCCGGAAAGTTTCTCGGGCTCGACTGGGAGGCCGTGATCTACGACGCCGAGGCGCTGGCGCAGCCGGTACGCATTCTGTGGCACCGGAACTTCCAGCAGACGTGGACCGACGCGGAGCGGCTGACGTGGAACGAGTGCCTCCGGCCGCTCTATCCCATCGACGGGTTCGCCACGCAGGCCGCCCCCGGTGAGATCATCCGGTACCGGGTGCCCGACCTGCTCGATCGGCCGTGGGCCAAGATCTGGGAAGAGTACTTCGAGAAGAACATGCAGGCCCCGAAGCAGGAACTCGACCTCGGCTTCAAGTGAGCGCGGGAGAACGAACCATGGCAGAGACACACCTGAGAGCCCGGGCGATGCGCACGGTCGCCGTACTCGCCGCCTGCGTGGGCGTGGCGCTGCTGGCGCCGCGCGCGCAGGCCCACCACTCGTACGCGATGTACGACGGCACGATCTACCGGGTGTTCACCGGCGTCATCGTCCGCATCGTGCCCAACGCGGCGCACTTCGAGATGCACTTCGTGCCGCTCAACGAGGACCGGACGGCGCTCGTGCGCGACGACAAGGGCGAGCCCGTGGTCTGGGTGGCGCAGATGGAGAGCGCCGCGCAGGCGCTCAAGGACGGCATCACCAAGGAGAGCTTTCCCCAGGGCACCGTCTTCAGCATGGGCATCCACCCGCGCCGCGATGGCAAACCGGCCGGCGACCGCGGGGATTCGGGCCTGTTCCAGTGCGCCAAGGGCACCAAGCCCGAGCCGGGCAAGCACTGCGACTCGGTGGCGAACCACAAGACGTTCGGCGCCGGCGTGCTGCCGAAGCACACACCCTTCCCCGCCAAGAGTTCGTAGCCGCGCCCAGGGGCGGACCACGGCCATCGCCTGGTCCGCCCGGTCCGACCGCTACTTCGGCAGCAACTCCTCGATCGCGTCGAAGTCGACGCCCGGGTCGGTGGGCGCCGTCGCTCTCGCCGACGTGAAGCCCACCCAGCGGCCCAGGACGATCACGCTGATCCAGACGACGAGCGACACGACCGCGACGATCCGGCCGGCCGGCGGCGCGGACGGGTCGCGGTCCCACTCGCGCACCGTTCGACGGGCGGTCAGTTCGAACACCGTCATGTTGACGCCCGAGAGCGCCAGCAGCAGCACCTTCGCCTGGAAGTACGGATTCGGATAGTAGGTCGTGGCGTTGGTGACGAACATCAGCACCCCGGTCGCCACCGTCAGCGCGAAGGCCGCCCACGTCCAGGGCAGCACGTCGGACGCCACCGCCGTGAAGGAGCGGCGCGTGGAGGCCAGCCCGAGGAGCCTGAGGTCGAGGATCGCGATCGTGCCGAACACCAGCGTCAGGCCGAGGACGTGGAACGACTCGATCAACGGGAAGAGCACCAGGGAGTTGCGGATCGCGACCGCCGGCGCGGACGCCTCGAGCGTGGCGAGGAGAGCGGCGGCGTCCATCAGCCCTTCAGCCCCGCCGACCACGATCCCCAGACGTAGTCGTACGCGATGAGGCGGCCCAGCACGACCGCCGCACACCACACCAGCAGGGTCAGCACCGCCAGCACGCGCGTGCGGCCATCGTGCGCGGCGGCGGTGTCCCAGCGGGCACCGTGGCGGCGCAGCGACCGGCGGAACGCCGCGACGAGGCCGGCCCCCACGGCCACCAGCAGCATCTTGAGCCAGAACGACAGGGCCAGGAGCTCGCGTGGCGGCTCGCCCACGATCATCGCGAGCCCCGTGAGCAGCAGGACGACCAGTCCGCCGGTCAGCCACGGGCCGAAGCGCGCGTGGGTGTCGGCCACCGAGTGGTCCCGCCACGCCACGCCGAAAATCCGCAACACGAGCATCAGCACCGCGGCCAGGACGACGCCGATGGCGACGATGTGCACGGACTGGATGGTCGGCACCATCCACTCGTAGGTCTGGAGCATCCGGCTCGGCGGTGTCTGTGACAGCCACTGCGCAAACCGGTTCACGAGCGGCATCACGCGCCAGTCCCTCCCGTCGAACCCATGCCAGTCGCGCAGGCGGGCGTCAACGCGACGCGGCCGGCGCCTCGACGCCCGAGAACTCACCGGTGACGGGCTGGTGACCGCCGTGCGCCTCGTACGCCTCCTCGCGATACATCCCCAGCGCCGTCATCACCGGCGTGTCCTGGATCGAGAACAGGATCGCGCGGTCGCCCGCCGACGTGTTGCGGTGCTCGTGCCACGCCCAGGACGGAATCACGAAGAAATCCCCCTGCTGCCAGTTGAACCGGACCCCGTTGATCACGGTATAGCCGCTGCCCTCGAACACGTAGTAGACGGCGCTGTTGACCTGCCGGTGCGCCTGCGTGTGGACACCTGGCCGGATCAGCTGAATCCACGCCGTGATGGTGTACATGACCGAACGGCCGGTATGGGGGCTCGTGTACTCGAGCGCGACGTCGTCGAACGGGCTGGCCGCCACCTTCGCCAGGTTCGTCAGCGCCCGTTCCGTCGTCTCCCACTTGTAGCTGGCGAGCGGCGAGTAGTGCGGCAGCGGGGGCTCCCATGCGGGCCGCATCTGGCCCACGCCGTACTTCAGCACCGTCTCGTTCGACGTGTGCGTGACGGCCTGCGCGTGCTCGGCGCCGTCCTCGAAGAAGTTCGCGTTCAGGTAGTTCGACAGCGGAATGTCGAGGCCGTCCATCCAGATCGACGGCTCGTCCGAATCGCTGCCGTGGTCGTGCCACAGCCACGGCGGATTCAGGATGAAGTCGCCGCGTTCGAGGTAGACCCGGTCGCCCTGCACCGTGCTGTACGCGCCGCGGCCGTCGATGATGAACCGGACGGCCTGATAGGCGTGGCGGTGCGTGGGAGCCACCTCCCTGCCGTTGAGCCACTGAATCGCGGCCCACAGCGTCGGCGTCGCGTGCGGGCGGCCGCCGAGGCCGGGGTTGGTCAGGCCCATCGCCCGCCTGTCTCCGCCCCGGTCGAGCGTGACGAGCTCACCGGCCTGCCTGGCCATCCTCAGCACGTCGTCGCCGCGCCACAGCCAGGGCACCGCCCGCGGCTTCGGCGACGCGGGCAGGATGCCGCGCTCGTCGGTCCACAGCGGGGTCAGGTGGTGGTGTGTCACGTCGTCGTACAGGGCCTTGAGCCGGGCATCGTGGTCACGCATGGGGCACCTCGTCAGAACGATTCTCCACCCGCAGCGGAGCTTCGCCAAGTCCGCGGGAGGAGGGCATGCCGGAGAATCTCCGGCGGGACCTAGAAGCGGGCCGCACGCGCGTCCTCGAGCACCACGTCGCGGTACACCGGCAGTGCCCACCCCTGCGCGATCAGCGCGTCGTAGCTGCGCTCCACCTTCGAGACGTACTCACGGGTGTTCCGGTAGAGCGACTTCAGCTGCGCGGCGCTCAGCGGCATCTCGTAGCCGGCCAGGCCGCACAGCTGGGCCTGCGCGGCCTCGCCGCGGACGGCCACGAACGGGTGGGCGTTCGGGATCGGCGGAACCGCGCCTTCGTTCCGGACGGCGTAGCGCTTCACGGGCACGTCCACGTAGGGGTTGCGGATGCCGCCGCGCGCGTTGCCGTACTGGTCGAGCGCCATGATCGACCCGTCGTTGCTCACGTCGCGATCCACGAGGATGCGCGGGGCACGGGGCGGCACGGTGCCCGTGTCCACCCACTGCCAGAGGTGATTCAGCGCCACCGACATGTAGGCGGCCATGGGAAACCGGCTGATCGGGTACTTGCACGGGTTCGGGTAGTACGCCGCCGCGTCACGCGAGTCGATGTGCGCCATGCCGGCGAACTCGTAGACGCGGAACTGATCGCCCGGCGTGTCGCCGTCCTGGCGCGGCGTGGCTGTGCCCTGCATCACCTCGGTCATCGTGGGCACCTGGATCATCGGCACGTCCACCTTCTGGATCGTGGCGCCCGTGCTGGTGGGCAGGAACCCGTCGTAGATCGGCGCGAGGTTCGCCTGGCGCAGCACCATGTGCGCGGGCAGGTAGTTGATCACCACGGCCGCCGATGCCGAGGTGCCGGCCAGGATCATCTTGCGGATCGGCAGCGACGCCAGCGGGCTGCCGCCCTGCCGGCTGCGAACGAGCGCACCCACCTGTGCCAGGATCTCGGGCGCCTGGCCGGGCAGCACCTGCAGGCCCTTGTAGCGCTCGGCGTTGAACTCCACGAACGGCTCGTGGGTGCTGGTCAGGATCTCCAGTCCGATGTGGCCCGACGTCATCGAATAGAGGTGGGTGAAGTGGAACATCCACGCGTTGCCGCTCGGGTGCATCGACTCGGCCAGCACGAGGCCGCTGAACCTGCGGTCGTCGATGGGCTTCCGGATGACGATGCGCGTCTTGTAGGGCTGGCCGTTGGCCGTGCCCGACACGAGGTACTCCCTGGCCTCGTACTTGAAGTGCGCCATGTCGTCGGTGGGCTTCAATTCCATCAACGACTCGAAGGCCCGGCCCGGCCCCGTCACCTCGGGCGAGATGGTTGGCATCGGCACGGCCGTGGGGTTCGCCGGCAGGTTCGACGCTGGTGGCGGCCCCCCTC
>CAWULT010000059.1:0-28003 GCA_963923455.1 uncultured bacterium | reverse complement strand
GGCGGCACCTTCGCGGCGCTGACGGGTCTGGGCGTCATCGCCCTGCGCGGGCGGCCGGCACCGCGCCGGCCGGCCTGACGCGCGCCGGAGACTGGCGGGTCGCACGGGCGCCAGGGCCACGCTGGCACGCCCCGCGGCGGAGGGCTCAGGCCTCGCCGCCGGTCCGGGTCGAACGGCCACCCCAGGTCGTGCGAGGATATGGCCCGGAGAATTCGACCCGATGAGACCAGCGAGAGCTCTGTACCTGGCGGCGGCGGTCGCAGTGGCCACCTTCGCCCTGACCGGAACCCGCGGGGCGGCGGCCCCGGGCGGCGCCGCGCAGCCGAAGGCCGCCACGATCCGGCTCTACGTCCTCGACGGCGGAACGCTCGGCTCCGATCCGACGCGTTACCACCTGACCAAGGAGGACGTCGGCGTCACCGACCTCTCCGTGGGCGCCTACCTCGTGGTGCATCCCAGGGGCGTGCTGCTGTGGGACACGGGCGCAATCCCGGACAGCGCGTGGAAGCCGAACGGCGCGCCGGTCGAGCAGCAGCTGATGCTGCCGGACGGGCGGGGCCGACGCGTCGTGCTGACGCGGTCCCTGCAGGATCAGCTCAAGGCCAGCGGCTTCGCGCCGACGGACGTCACGCACCTCGCGCTCTCGCATCACCACTGGGATCACACGGCCAACGCCAACCTGTTCGCGTCGGCCACGTGGCTGGTCCGCCAGGTCGAGCGCGACGCGATGTTCGGCGCGCGCCTGCTGCCCACGTCGCGCCCGGAGACCTTCTCGCGGCTGAAGGGCAGCCGGACGACCATCCTGACGAAGGCGGAGCACGACGTCTTCGGCGACGGCGCGGTCGTGATCAAGCTCGCGCCGGGCCACACCGAAGGGCATCAGGTGCTGTACGTGAAGCTCGCGCAGACGGGCGGCGTCCTGCTGTCAGGCGACCTGTACCACTACCCCCAGGAACGCACGCTGGACCGGTATCCGAACTTCGAGGTCAACGAGGCCCAGACGCGCGCGGCACGGCGGGACGTGGAGGCCTTCCTTGCCCGCACCGGGGCGCAGCTCTGGATCCAGCACGACTTCACCGGGCACGCGAAACTGAAGAAGGCTCCGGCGTACTACGACTGACGTCGCCGGCGGGGCGCCGGGAGGGGGGGGCCGCATGGGGTTCTACGAACGCCGCGTCTTTCCGCTGATCAACGATGCCCTCACGTCGTCACCGGTGTTCGAGCGGCTGCGCGCCGAGGTCCTGCACCACGCCCGCGGCCGGGTGCTCGAGATCGGGTTCGGCAGCGGCCTGAGCCTCCCGTTCTACTCTCGCGGCGTCGACCAGGTGATCGGCGTCGAGCCCAGCGAGGGCATGCGCGATCGCGCCCGCACGCGCGTGGCGGCAGCGGGCCTGCCGGTGGAGGTCCGGGCCGGGGACGCCGAGCGGCTACCAGTCGCCGACGGCTCGATCGACACGGCGGTCAGTCTGCTCACCCTGTGCTCGGTGCGGGATCCGGACGCGGTGCTCGTGGAACTCCGCCGGGTGCTCGGCCCCAACGGGCAGTTGCTCGTGCTCGAGCACGGACTAGCCGCCGACCCGGGCGTCCAGCGGTGGCAGCGCCGCCTCGACTGGCTCGAGGGCATCGTCGCCTGCGGCTGCCACCTGACGCGCCCCGTGACGGCGATGCTCGCCAGGCACGGGTTCAGCACGTCCGGGCTGCGCAGCTTCTACGTGCCGGGCGCGCCGCGCACGCACGGCTGGATCACGCATGGCCGCGCGCCGCGCGACTGACGCCCCGGTCCTGCGCCGGGCGTCCACGACCCGACGCCTTCGCCGGGCGCGCCTAGCCGACCACCAGCAGGATCTTGCCGGCCGTCTGCCGTGCCTCGAGCGCGCGGTGCGCCTCGGCCGCCTCGGCCAGCGGCAGTACGCGGTCGATCGCCAGCCGCATCCGTCCCGAGGCCAGCCACGCGAACACGTCGCCGGTCCGCTGCAGCAGTTCCTCGCGCGTCGCGATGTGCTGGTTGAGGCCCGGGCGCGTCAGGAACAGCGACCCCTTCGCGCCCAGCACGGCCGGGTCGAACGGCGGCACGGGGCCGCTCGAGAAGCCGAACAGCGCGAGCACGCCGCGCGGGCGCAGGCAGTTCAGGCTCCGGTCGAACGTGTCCTTCCCCACCGAGTCGTAGACCACGTCCACGCCACGGCCTCCGGTGAGCCGTCTCACCTCGGTCTCGAAGTCCTGCGCGGTGTACACGATCACCTCGTCGGCGCCGACGCCGCGGGCAATCGCGGCCTTCGCCTCGCTGCCGGCCGTCGCAATCACCCGGGCCCCGCGAATCTTCGCCGCCTGGACGATGAGCTGCCCGACACCGCCGGCGCCCGCGTGCACGAGGGCGGTGTCGCCCGGCTGCAGCGGGAACGTGCTGTGCGTCAGGTAGTGCGCGGTCGTCCCCTGCAGCATCACCGCCGCCGCCGTCTCCACGCTCACGCCCTCCGGCACCGGCACGAGCCGCACGGCCGGCACGACGGCGAACTCGGCGTAGCTGCCGAGCACCATCGTCCACGCGACGCGGTCGCCGGCCCGCAGTCCGGTGACGCCCTCGCCCACCCGCTCGACGACACCGGCCGCCTCCATGCCGACCGTGAACGGCAGCGCCGGCACCGGGTACTTGCCGGTCCGGTACTGGACGTCGATGAAGTTCACCCCCGACGCCGCAATCCGGACGAGGGCCTGACCCGCCCCGGGCTCGGGCACCGGCACGTCCTCGTACCGCAGCGCCTCGGGCCCGCCCTTCGCATGCACGCGAACCGCTCTCACACGCACCTCACGAATCCATCCCGGCCGCCCGCTCCGGCCCGGGAGCCAGCCGCATCAGGAGCATCGCCGCCATCGCCACGAGGGCCGGCACGACGGCCGCACGGAACACGTCGCCGGACGGCCACTGCCGTCGGATCAGCTCCCCGGCGATCAGCGGGCCGAGGATCGCGCCGAGGCGTCCGATCCCGAGGCCCGCGCCGATACCCGTCGACCGCAGCTCGGTGGGATAGTACCCCGCCGCGAAGGCGTTGAGGCCGGGCTGCCCGCCGAAAATGCCGAGGCCGGTCAGGAACGCGATGGTGAACAGCAGCGGCGGCGCCAGCCCGGGCTGGCCCAGGACGGCGAGATTGGCGGCCGACAACGCGAAGCAGGCCGCCAGCACCGGCACGAACCCGGTGCGCTGGGCGAGCCAGCCGAGCGCGAGCGTCCCGATCGCGCCGCCGGCCTGCACGGCTGTGCCGGCCAGCACGGCGGTCGAGGCGGACTCGCCCGCGTCGCGCAACACCGTCGGCAGCCAGCTCGAGACGAAGTACGCGTTGAGGACGTTGGCGAAGTTCGCGACCCAGAGCAACGCCGTGCCGGGCGCCCGGCCGTCCGCGAAGACACGCAGGAGCGGCACGCCCCCGGGCGCCACCGGCGCGGCGAGCACGGCCACGCCGTCGGCCGCCGATTCCGGGGTGAGGCGCCGCAACCAGCGCCCGACGCGGGCCGGGTCGCCCCCGCGCAGGGCCAGCCACTGGAGCGACTCGGGCAGCCACAGCGCCATCGGCGCCAGCAGCAGGAGCGGCACGACGCCGCCGACGACGAACACCGCTCGCCAGCCGTACGCGGGAATCAGCCACGTTGCCAGGAAGCCGCCGAGCATGGCGCCCACGGTGAAGCCGTTGGTCACCACCATCGTGACGAACACGCGCATCCGGCGCGGGCTGTACTCACCCACGAGCGCCGTGGCATTGGGCAGGATCGCGCCGAGGCCGCATCCCGCCAGGAACCGAAGCGCGAGCAGGCCGTTCAGCGTGCCGGCACGTGCCGTCAACAGGGTGCAGACCGAGAAGAAGGCCGTGGCGCCCAGCATCACCGGGCGGCGGCCGGCGCGGTCGGCCAGCGTGCTGACGAAGAACGATCCGATGAACAGGCCGACGAGTCCGGCGCTGAAGACGGGCCCCATCGCCGCGCTGGGAACGCCCCACTCGCGGACGAGGGCGGGCGCGACGTAGCCGATCGCCTGGACGTCGAAGCCGTCCATGATCAGGCAGGCGCCGATCAGCAGGAACGCCTGGATCTGGAACGGGCGCAGCCGCCCATGGTCGACGACCGCGGCGATGTCGACCGGGGCGGACACGGCGGCCGGCTTACGAACGCTTCTGCGCGCGGGCCGGCGGATTGGCCCTCGCGGCCCAGACCCAGACGTCGAGGGTGGGCTGCCCGTCGTGGGTGCGGATGATGTGGCGCGGGAACCGGCCGCCACCCCACATCGGCTCGTAGTCGCGATAGCGCGTCTCGACGAGCACAGGGGTGCCGCCGGCGCCGCGCTCCCACGTCTGCACGCGATCCACCTGATAGCGCTGATCGAGATAGCCGACGATCCGCTGGCCCCGATACTCGAACGAGACCTCCGTCTCCCGGTCGAGGCGCCGGACCCTGGCTCGGTGGCGGCGCGCGGCCTTCAGGAACCCGTGCGGGGTCAGCCACGCCTGCGGCACGAGGTCTTCCATCCCGTCGCGGCCCGTGACCACCACGTCCGCGGGCGCGGGGGCGATGCTGATGCCCGTGGCGGGATCGGGAGACGGCACCCGGGTGAGGTGCTCGCGCATGGTCGCCGACGGGTAGTCCACCTCGGCGTCGTACCGCTGCAGCGGCATGCGGATCAAGGACGCCCCCGGCGCCGACGCGGGCGCGGCGGCGAACAGGGTGCCCACGCCGCTGAAGCGTACCGCGTGGATACCACCGGCGCCGGAGCTCATCACCGCCAGGCGCAGCGGATCGATCGGTTCGGCCGGGAGTTGCGCGGTCAGCAGGAGCAGCAGACCGACGACGGGCAGCATCACGGCCGCAAGCCGTGTCACGCGAAGCATCGATCCCCCTGGGTGGACTACTAGGTCCGCGCCTAGAGTAGCGCAGTTCAGGAATGGCTGCGCACCAAATTCGACGGCTGTCGCCTGCCTACTTTCCGGACCACTGAATCCGGTCCGACATGCCGTCCTCCCAGCGGCTCCAGCCGGACGTCATGCCGTAGGGCTCGCGCTCGAGCACGGCCTCGATCTCGTGCAGCAGGCCCTTCTCCACCTTGAACACCTCGGCGATGTGCCAGGTCCAGGGCGTCGTGGGGCCGGCCGTGACGGTGCGCCCGCCGGGCGTCTGGAACGTCCGGGACTTCCCGGCGTCGTGGTCGAAGAACACGAAGGCCACCACCACCCCGCGCGCCTCGTCGACGGCCACGAAGCGGCGGTCGCGGCTGCGGCTGACGAAGTGCAGCAGGCCCGACTCGAACTGCTCGCGGCAGGTCCACATCGCGGAGTAGTTGGTCGCCGTCTTCGGGTCGGGCCGCGGCTGCCCCTCGCGCCCGCGGGCGTCGGTCGTGTGGTTCCCGTTCTCGATGCGGTGGCAGTCGTCGGCAAAGGGGTACTGGCCCTTGCCGTCATTGAGCTGCATGCCGGTGAAGTACATGTTGGCCACGCGCACGAGCTCCGCGCGCGGCACCCGGTCGGCCGGCGGGGTCAGGCGGTCGAACGCCTCGCGCGGCTGGCCGAGGGCCTCGACGTTCCTGGCGCCCTGCTCGCTGCGCGCCACGATCTCCTCGATCTCGGCGACGCGGCGGCCCTCCACCTTCAGGCGGGTGGCCAGGATGATCGGTGCACCCGCCTCGCGCATCGTGGCGATCGTCACGACCTGCCCGGCCGTCACGTCCGCGACGGGCAGGTAGTAGGTGCCGCGCCCGGTCACCGAGTTCCAGAGCCCGTCACCGAGGCGCAGGCGCTGCCCGTTCTCGGTGTACTTCAGCGCCGGCGTCACCGGGACGCGCGACGCGTCCTTTGCCGCGAGCGCGTTCAGGTATCCGTCGGCGATGCCGAGCAGACACTCCCGGTCGCACGGGCCGGACGCCCTGGCGGCCTGCGCCGCGGCCGGCCCGGCGTTCAGCAGGCACAACCCGAGGACGACGAGTCCGCGCATCCACATGGTGACCATGCCTCCGCCGCCCCGGCGCCGCTAGGCCGGGACGAAGTGCTTCTTCAACCCCAGCCAGTGCATGTAGTAGTCGCGCTCGAGCAGTTCCGTCTCGAGCGCGAACCGGGTGGGCAGGATCGGCAGCCGCGTCTCGAACAGGAACACCATCGTGTTGTCGATGTACTGCGGCTTGAGCTCGGCCGTGCTGCCCCGCTCGAACGACTCGGTGTCGGGCCCGTGGCCCGACATGCAGTTGTGCAGGCTCGCGCTTCCGGGCACGAACGTGTCGGCCTTGCCGATGTACTGGCCCGAGATCAGCCCGAGGAACTCGCTCGCGACGTTGCGGTGGAACGGCGGCGGCCGGAAGGTGTGATCGGCCACCGACCATCGCGGCGGGAAGCACCCGAACTCGAGGTTCGACGTCCCGGGCACGGCCGTCGGCGACGCCAGCACACAGTAGATCGACGGGTCGGGGTGGTCGAACGTGACCGTATTGATGCACTGGAACCGGTTCAGGTCGTACTTGAACGGCACGTAGTTGCCGCGCCACGCGACGACGTCGAGCGGGGAGTGATCGAACTCGGCTTCCCACAAGCCCCCGCCGTACTTGGCGACGACGCGGAAGTCGCCCTCGCGGTCGTCGAACGCGGCGACCGGCGCCTGGAAATCGCGCGCGTTGGCCAGGCCCGAGGTGCCGATCGGCCCGAGGTCGGGCAGGCGCAGGAACTGGCCGTAGTTCTCGCACAGGTACCCGCGCGACGGCCCATCGGGCAGTTCCACGCGGAACTTGATGCCGCGCGGGATCAGGCAGATCTCCCCGGGCGCCACGTCGAGGATGCCCAGCTCGGTGTGCACCGTCAGGGAGCCGAGCTGCGGCACCAGAACGAGCTCGCCGTCGGCGTTGTAGAAGAACCGGTCCCGCATCGACGCGTTGGCCGCGTAGACGTGAATGGCCGCGCCGTCCTGCAGCGTCGGGTCGCCGTTGCCGCCCAGGGTCGCGATGCCGTCGACGAAGTCGGTCGGCTCGCTCGGAAGGGGCATCGGGCGCCAGCGCAGCTGGTTGGGCGTGGGCGGGACCTCGGTGAACGGACCGCTGCGCAGCAGCCGCCGGTCGATCGGGCGAAATGGCTTGTGCGCCGCCGAGGGCCGGATCCGGTACGTCCAGGCCGACCGGCTCGTGCCGCGCGGCGCCGTGAATGCCGTGCCGTTCAGCTCCTCGATGTAGAGACCGAGCGGCGCCCGTTGGGGCGCGTTCTGGTCGCGCGGGAGCGCTCCCGGGACGGCCTCGGTGGCGAACTCGTTTCCGAACCCGGCCTGATACAGACGGTGGGTGGATGCCATGGCGCAAGTAGGCTATCGCCCGCGCCGGAGGCCGTCAATCGGTTCGCGTCAGCCCTGATCGACGCCGGCGTGACTCAGCGTCACGTGCTGGACGCCGTCGATCCGGTTCAGGGCGGCCACGAGCGCGTGGGCCTGGTCGTCCTGCTTCAGCGCCACCAGGTAGGCGACCTCCGTCGCGGCACCTTGCCGGGCCGTGGCCACTTCGATGATCCGGCGCGTCCGCGCGAACGCCTCGAGCGTCGGGCCGAGCAGGATGTTGACGTCCTGTCCGAGGCCCACGCGCACCTCGAGCCGGTACGGCAGGTGCTCTACTGACGCCGGCTCGCGCATGGCGAACGCCGCAGCGGCGACGACGCCGACGCCCATCAGCGCGAACCAGATCGTGCTGGCGCCGGCGGCCATGCCGACCGCCACCGCGAAGATGACGTAGGCCGTGTCCTGCGTGTCGCGCACCACGGTGCGGAAGCGGACGATCGACAGTGCGCCGACGAGGCTGAAGGCCCGCGCCACGTTGTCGCCGATGACCTGCGTGACCATCGCGATGAGCACCGCCATCAGCACGAGGGTCGTCGTGAACGACGAGGCCGGCTCCGACCGCGATCGCCGGTAAATCACCGCCACGAGCAGGCCGAGGCCCAGGGCCGCGACCAGGCGCAGCAGCACCGCGCCCACCACGTCGAGGCTGCCGTACCGCAGCCCGAGGAACTCACCCATGCAGCCCGGCCTCCACCAGCGCGTCCGATCGCCCCACCACATCACCGGCCCCGGCGGCCGCGAGACCGAGACGATACTTCGAGAGCTGCCGCGGCACCAGACCGAATGCCTCGACGAGCCGCTTCAGTGCCGCCGGCAGGTGCGTGCGCATCTTGACCTCGAGCACCATCTGCCCGGGCAGCACCGGTACCCCCGGGCGCGCCGCGAAGCCGAGGTCGGCAACCGGCAGGGCCCGCACGTCCGCGTCGAGCGTCACCCGCGCCACGTCACCGCCCGGCGTGATCAGATAGCGGGCGGTCCGGTGATAGGACACCTGACAGACGGGGCCGAGCGCGCGCGCGGCCACGCGGTCCTCGAACCACGACCCGGCCCACGCGCCGCGGCCCGGCCCGCACAGGCGGGCCAGGTCGGCGGTCGACACGCGCGTGCGGCGCTTCGTCAGGACGGACTCGGTGCGCAGCTTGCGCTCGAGGAAGACGGCGTCGCCCTCGCCGTAGCGCCGCACCCGGAACTTGACCCGCCCGTGAGAGCGGCGCCGGTGGAAGACGGCGCGATCGGGCGTGTCGAAGTACAGGCTCGTGGTGGCGTACTCATCACCGTGCACGCCGTGCCCGTGCGGGTCCGGCTCGAGGGCCTGCCGCGCCCAGTCGCGCAGACGGGCCCCGACCGCGTCGTCGACGAGGAACTTCAGCTCGATCGCCCGAATCCGGGTCTCACGTGCGTCCATCGCGCTCTTCCGACCTTACGCGAGTCGGGACCCGTTCGAACGCGCGCTCACGCCGCCGGCGGCGTCTTTTACGTTCTTTTTACGTTCTCGCGCACGCCACGCCGCTGTCGGACCGACGACGACACGCCAGGCGCGCTCCACGGGGGGCCGTGCCGGCGGCGAACCGGGCGCGTGCCACTCGAGGCCGCATCTATATAATCAGGCCCCCGGGCGGCGAACGAACCGGCCCGGAGTCCAGGAGGACGGACGATGCGGTGTGGTCAGCGCTTCCTCTCGATCGTGCGCGCGGGCGTCGGCCTCGCGCTGGTGCTCGTCTCGGCCGGCGCGGCCAGTGCGCAGGGGGCGCCCGACGGCGCGGAGTTGTACAAGCGCAGCTGCGCGCAATGCCACGATGGTGGATTGAACCGTGCCCCGGCCCGCGACGCCTTCCGCAACATGAACCCGGACCGCGTGCTCGCCGCGATGGAGAGCGGCAGCATGGTCACGATGGCCAACAACCGTACGGCGGCGGAGCGGCGGGCCATCGCCGAGTTCCTGACGGACAAGTCGTTCGCCTCCGGCTTCAACGCGGCCCCCTCGCCACGCGCCATGTGCACCGGCGCGCCGCGGCCGTTCACGCCAGGCGGCGCCACCTGGAACGGCTGGGGCCAGGGCACCTCGAATGCACGCTTCCAGCCGCAGGCGGGTCTGTCGGCTGCCGACGTGCCGAAGCTGAAGCTGAAGTGGGCCTTCGCATTCCCGGGCGACCTGCAGTCCTACGCACAGCCGACGGTCAGCGGCGGTCGCCTGTTCGTCGGCAGCTGGGGCGGCAAGGTCTACTCGCTCGACGCCGCCTCGGGCTGCATTCACTGGTACTTCGACGCGGCGACTGGCGTCCGCTCGGCGATCAGCATCGGGCAGGTCCGCACGGCCGCGGGACCGCGCTACGCGGCCTTCTTCGGCGACGGCAGCGCCACTGCCTACGCGGTGGACGCGTCGACCGGGGCCCTGATCTGGAAGACGAAGGTCGACGACTTCCCGGTGGCACGCGTCACCGGGTCGCCCACCTTCCACGATGGGGTGCTGTACGTGCCCGTGGCCTCGGGCGAGGAGGGCTCGGCCTCGGTGCCCACGTACGAGTGCTGCAAGTTCCGCGGCAGCGTCGTCGCCCTCGACGGCGCCACCGGCCAGCAGATCTGGAAGACGTACACCGTGGACGTCCCGAGGCCGACCACGAGGAACGCCGTCGGCACGCAGAACTGGGGGCCGTCGGGCGTCCCCGTCTGGTCGACGCCGACGATCGACACCGTCCGTGGCGCACTCTACGTCACGACGGGCAACAACTACAGCGACCCCGGGTCCCCGATGAGCGATGCGTTCGTCGCCATGGACCTCAAGACCGGCCGCGTCCTGTGGACGAAGCAGATGACCGTCGACGACGCCTATACCGCCGCATGCCGCCTGCCCGATCGCACCAACTGCGCGATCTCGAACGGGCCCGACTACGACTTCAGCGCCTCCGCCATCCTGACGGCACGTCCCGACGGCCGGCGTTTGCTCGTCGCGGGGCAGAAGTCGGGCGTCGTCCACGCGCTCGATCCGGATCGCAGTGGCGAAGTGGTGTGGCAGGCGCGCGTCGGGCGCGGCGGCACGATGGGCGGCGTGCAGTGGGGCTCGGCCACCGACGGCACCAACGTGTACGTCGCCAACTCGGACATCGGGCGCGTGATGCTGACCTACAGCAACAGCACCGACGCCGACCCGAAGCAGGGCGGCGGCATGTTCGCGCTGCGCCTGGCCGACGGCCAGCGTGTGTGGTACGCGCCGCCGGGCAACTGCGGTTCGCGACCACGCTGCAGCCCCGCCCAGTCGGCCGCCGTCAGCGCCATTCCGGGCGTCGCCTTTTCGGGATCGGTCGACGGACACATCCGCGCCTACTCGGCGGCCGACGGCAAGGTCGTGTGGGACGTGGACACGATCGACGTCTACGAGACGGTCAACGGAGTGCTCGGCCGCGGCGGCTCGCTCGACGGGCCGGGACCGGTCGTCGCCAACGGCGTCGTCTACGTGAACTCGGGCTACCCCACCGCCGGTGGTACGCCCGGCAACGTCCTGCTGGCCTTCTCCGTCGACGGCAAGTGACCGTGCTCGCGGCACGGTATCAGGTCCGTGCCACGGCCTTGGACGCGACGCGCAGTGACAAGGCGCCCCGGGGGAAGAGAAGAGTCCCCTAGGGCGCGACCTAGCGCTGTTGCCGCGTTATTTCGTCAGACCACCGATCACATTCCGCTGGAGATCGGTCAAAATGGGGCCGTCGGCTAATCGGGTTTCCTAATCCTTTCCCCGCACGGTCGTCCGGTCCCCGTCATGTCAGACATCGAATCCGGTATGGAAGACCATCGTCCGAACGCGGACGCGCCCCCGGCGCCCGCGCGCGAGGGCCTGCCGCAGTCGTACCGCATGCGCGCCGACGCGCACTACGTCGAGCAGCTCGACGCGGCGCCGGTCATACCGACCGTGCGTCTCGTGGAGGCCGGCACGATCGAAGTGCGGGGCGACGTGGCGCGGCCGTCGCTCACCTTCGTCGACTCAATCAAGCGCCACGGCGTGCTGCAGCCACTGCTCGTGCAGATGCGCGGCGGCCGCTATCGGCTGATTGCCGGACGGAAGCGACTGGCGGCGGCGGTCGCCGCGGGACTGCACGACGTGCCGTGCATCGTGCAACGCGTGGACGAGGAACAGGCGGGGCTCATGGCCGAAGCGACGAACGTCCCATCCCAGGAACCGGCGGCGGTCGCGCCGGCGCCGGCGCCCGCCGCCGCCGTGGTGCCGCCGCACGACAGCGCGCTCGACGAGCTCGCCCGGTCGCTCTCGGCGCTCGCCTCGTCGGCCAACCTGCTGTCGGGCGGGTCGTCGCTGACCAACGTCGTGGCCGCCGACCTCGTCAAGGCCGAGGCCTCCCGGGCGCTCCAGATCCTGCTGGCGAGCCGTGTGCTGCGCGACGAAGTGCCCGTCAACCGCGCCAAGGTGCCGGTGAAGTCGATTCTCGACCGGGCGATGCAGCTCACGGGCGCCGAGCGCCGGCTGCGGGGCGCCGACGTCCGGGTCACGCTCGAGGGCTCACGCGACGCCGCGGTCCGCGGCGACGAGGAACTGCTCGCGAGCGCGGTGGCCGGCCTGCTGATGGTGACGCTGGGGCTCGTCGGCGAACGCGACGGCGCCGCCCGCCTGGTCGCCTCGGCCAAGTCGGACGGCCGCGTGGTCTTCACCGCCTCGCAGGATGCGATCACGGTGCCGGAGGCGTGGATCGCGCGGACGTTCGAGGCGGCGTGGCCGATGGCGTCGGCCGCCTCGAGCAACTTCGTGATGGTCCGGGCGGCGCAGCGCGTCGCCCAGCTGCACGGCGGACAGGCGTCGGCGGCGTCGATCGAGTCCGGCACCGCCCTGTCGGTGACGCTGCCCGTCGTCCCCCGCGAGATGTGATCCCCGGCGAGTCGGCGCCCTGCCGGCTCGACCGAAAGATCCTGTTGCGGTAACCGGCGAAGTGATCTTATCTTGTGGCGTGGCCGTGCGAGCACCGCTAGCGGTTGTGTCGGGCTCAGGTCGGCGGTCACGATTCACGGAACAGATTTCCCGAATTGGATCGGAGGCCTGGTGATCGGCCGACTTGGATTTGGCTCCCGCCTGAGGTCTCATCGCGAGCGTCGAGGCATCTCGCTGCGCTCCATCGCCGAGTCCACGAAGATCAAACACTCGCTGCTCGAGGCACTCGAGCGCGGCGACGTGTCGCAGTGGCCGCGCGGCCTGTTCCGGCGCGCCTACCTGCGCGACTACGCCAACGCGGTGGGCCTGGCGCCCGAGCCGCTGCTCGCCGAATTCCTGCAGCTCTTCCCCGAGGACGGCAGCCCGGGGGACGTGTCCGACGGGGCACCCGCGCCGATGCGGATGGTTCTGGACATGCCGCCGACGGCGCCGGTGCGGCGCGTCGGCGCGCGGATCACGGTGTCGGTGCTCGAACTGGCCGCGGTGTGCGGCGCCGGCCTGGCCGCATCGATCCTGACGGGCACTGCCCTGCTGACGGCCTGTGGCGCCGTCGCGCTCGTGTACTACCCGCTGGCCACCACCATGGCCGACCGCCGGCAGGCGGCGCGCGAGGTCGCGGCGATCGTCCGCGGCTGGATCAGGCCGGCGCCGCCGGTCGAAGCCAACCTCGAGCCGGCCCGCCTGTATCTGGTGGGCCGGCAGCAGGTACCGTCGCAAGCCTTCCCCGGCGCCGTCGGCGACGAGGAACTCGCCCGCACCAGAACCGCGTCACGCTAGGGTCCGCAGGCAGCCTCCGGGAGTCAGCGCAGGCGTACTGCCTGCACCGGCGGCGTTCGTGGCACCAGCCACCCGTCCGCGAGCGCGAGCCCGAACCAGATCCAGTTCGCGTCGTAGTAGCGATCGTCGCGCGCCAGCAGGGGACGAATCACCCCGTCCGAGAGCCGCGCGGCGCGCACCCGCCCTCCCGACGCGGGCGCCAGGCGCATGAGCGCCGGCAGCACGCTCGCGTAGAACGTCGGCGACTCGTCGTCGGTTCGCGGATCGCCCGAGACCTCGTACTGCGTCACCAGGCGACCGTCGCCCGCCAGCATCTCCGCCAGCGACAGCGCACCGCCGGCGCCCGCGCAGGCCGATTCTCGGCCGTGCAGGCGGCAGTCGAATTCCACGCGCCATGCGATGCGGATCGCGTCGAAGGAAAAACGCCGCGGCAGCGTGGAGCCGGCCGGCAAGGCGACGAGTGCGCCGTCGCGATCGACGGCCGCGAAATCGGGCGGCAGGCGCCTGCCCGGTCCGGAGACGGCCCGCGCCAGCAGGCCGTAGCCGGCCTCGATCGCCGCGGGCCAGTCGCCTTCTGGATCCAGCCGCGCGAAATACGGGTATGCGTACGGGGCGAAGTAGGACAGGTTGACGATACGCTCGCCGACGGCCCAATCGCCCGCCGATGGCAGCCAGCCAACGGGCAGGCGGATGCCGGTCTGCGTGCGGATGGCCTTGACCGTCCTGGCCGCACGCGCGAGGTACGGGCGATGGCCGAAGCGGACGCCGGCCAGGATCAGCGCGAAGGCGATGTCTTCGTCGGCGTCGGTGGCGGCGTGGGCATCGAGCACGCGCCCGCCGCCCGCCGGCGACCAGTGCCAGGCGAACAACCCGTCCCGACGGGCCAGGGTCCGCTCGGTCCACCGCAGCACGCGCTCGAACGTCGGGCGGTCGCCGACCCACGCGGCGCGCAGCAACGCGTACGCCTGGCCCTCGGACGTCACTTCGCCTCCGCCGCGCGTCCGGTCGAGGACGTAGCCGGACGGGTGCAGATAGTGACTCGTGTAGTCGCGCCAGGCCTCGTCGAAGAACGTCTCGGCCGGCGCCGGCACCGCGGAGCGCGGCGTCGGCGCGCAGCCAACCGCCACCGCCACCGCGGCGGCAGCCGCCGCGCACCATGACACCCAGCGCGTCACTTGCCGAGCCGGATGCCGATCTGGCCCGCGATGCGCCATGACCAATAGTCGGTCCGGCGGTCGTAGAACGCAAAGCCGGCGACCCCCGCCGACGCCGGTCCGATGCGCCGGCTGAGGTCGACGGTCGCGAACGCGCCGCTGCTCACGTCGGCGCCCAGCCACGTCAGCCGCGGCGCGACCTCGGCCTCGACGCGCCAGATCGGCGTCGACCTCACGGTGTGCCAGGCGGTGCCGAGCGTCAGGTGCGTCTCCGGGCTGAAGTAGAACGGGGACGTGCGTTCGAAGCTTTCCCAGTACAGGCTCGGCCGAAACGCGGTCCAGATGCCCGGACGGTCCTGCAGGGCGTACTGATAATGCCCATAGACGAACCGCCGCTGGTTGCCGTCGCCGAACCAGTCGCCGCCCGCCTGCACCCGCGCCATGTCGCGGGCCCCCAGCGCGGCGTCGAGCGCGGCCTCGGCCCCGCGGACGCGGAAGCCCGGGCCGAGCGCGGCCAGGTCCACGCCGCGCGTGAACTGACGGACGTCCAGGCGGTCGCGCACGGCCCACAACGAGTCCTGCCACGCCGCGACGGACAGCGACGAGCGGTTCTCGAACGTGTAGGTCGCGCGCGCACCGCCGACGAACAGGCGCGTCGAGGCCCCGTACGTTTCGAGGCCCGCCTGCGCCTCCAGCCTCAGCGGGGCGGAGACCCGCGCGTCGACGCCGCCGCGCACGCGCGTGCGCGTGTAGGACGCGCGGCCCTGCGCGAGCACACCCGAGAGGAGTTCGAACGACAGCGGCACGCGGCGGCCCGACCAGAACTCGGCGGCGACCCCGCCCATCGCGCTCGCCAACCCGTTTGAATCGCGCGCACCCCCGGCCGGCACGGCGACGAGCGGGCTGGTCGCCAGACGCACGTCGGCCTCGCCGCGCGCGACGAGCGCCGGCACGTCGCCCGACGCCCGTGCGCGCGCAAGGTCGGGCAGCGCACGGCCGGCGTCGCCGCGCAGCGCGGCCGATCGCCCGCGCCAGTACGCCAGTTCGCCCGCGTTCGCCGGCTCATGCGCCAGCGCCTCGGTGTAGAGCCGGGTCGCGCGCAGGTGCTCGTCACGCGACGCCGCCAGGTGCGCGAGGGCCTCGAGCAGGCTCGGATCGGTGGGCAGCGGCAGGGGCAGGCCCTCGACGAGCCGGCGGCTCTCCCGCGCACGCCCCTGCAGGTGCAGCGCCTCGGCCAGCACCACGTCGGCGATCGGGCCTCGCTCGTCACGGTGGTCGGTGGCCTCCCGGGCCCATCGTTCCGCCTGCGCGAAGTCCTGCGCGCCCAGGTAGACGCGGGCCAGTTCGAGGCGCAGGCCGTCGGGCGAGCCGGAACCGAGGTACCGCCGATAGGCCCCGACCGCCTCGACGAACCGGCCTCCACGGGCGAGCACCCGCGCGCTGGCGAGTTCGGCGGCCGGGCGCGACGGGCCATTCGTCACGCGCCCGTAGGCGGCGAGCGCGCCGCCGGGATCCCCGAGGGAGGCCCGGAGATCGCCGACGGCGAGCAGGTCGGCATCGGTCGCAGGCGCACCGGCGATCAGGGCGTCGTACTCGGCCAGCGCGGCCTTGAGGTCGCCAGACGCACGCAGCTGTCCGGCCAGCCATCGCAACTCTTCCACCGTGAGGGGCCTGACCGCCTGCAACCGCCGCAGGTGGCGAACGGCCGCAGTAGGCTGGCCCCGCAGGCTCTCGACACGAGCCGCGGCAATCAGTGCCGGCGCCTGTCGAGTATCGTCCCGGAGCACGTCCTCCAGCTGCGCCGCTGCGGCGTCCAGGCGTCCCGCGTCGATCTCCGCCCAGGCGCGTTCGACGGCGACGTCGCGCCGCGCTCCCGCGTCGAGGCGCCCGCGCAGCGCGCGCTCGTACCACGAGGCGGCCTCCGCGGCCTGGCCGCCTGCGCGCAGCAGCCGCGCGATGGAGAGCGCCGTTTCGCCCTCCGCGTCGGGCGCCAGCGTCCACGCGTGCGTATACGCGCGCACCGCGTCGATCGGCCGCCGCTGCCGATCGTGCAGGTAGCCGATGGTCCGCCAGACGTCGCCGCGGCGTGGGTCGCGCTCGACCGCGGCCTGGTACGCCCCAAGCGCCTCGTCGATCCGCCCGGCCCGTTCCAGCAGGCCGCCGCGCCGCACGAGCGCCGCCACGTCGTGGGCTCCGTGGCGCGCGTAGCCGTCGAGGGCCTCGAGTTCGACACCGGAGTCGCCAAGCTGCCTCGCCGTCTCCGCGAGGTCGCGCCAGCGGTCGGCATCCTCGGGATACCGCGCGAGCCAGGCGCGCAGCAACGGCAACGCGGCCGGATACCGGCCGGTCCAGACGGCGACGCGCGCACGGCGACCGATCACGTCGATGTCCGCCGGGGCCGCCGCCTCGAGCACCTGCCACGCCTCGTCGTGGCGGCCGCGGGCGATCAGCGTGTCGACGAACGCCAGCCGATCGGCGCGCGGCAGGCGGCCCGCCGCCAGCATCCGCTGGTAGACGCGATCGGCGTCCGCCGGCCGGCCCGCACGCCAGAAGGAGGCCGCCAGCGCGGCCTCGGTCTCGGCGTCCTCGGGCCGTGTCGAGCCCAGCCCGACCAGGAGCGCGTCGGCCTCGTCCAGGCGTCCAGACCAGAACGCCGTATTCGCGAGCAGACGCCGGGTGGCCGCGTCGAGCACGGGGCGCGGCAGCGCCTCGAGCGCGCGCCACGCCTCGCCGTGGCGCGACAGGGTGTTCAACAGGTGCGCCAGTGCGATCCGCGCAGGGGGCCCGGCCTCGTCGACCACCGCCCGATAGGCGTCAGCCGCTTCGCGGCGGCGGCCGGCCCGATCGAGGGCGTACGCGAGCGCCACGCGCGACTCGACGGTCGGGCGCGTGGCGACGAGCGTGGTGAAGAGGCTGGCGGCCTGCGGGAACTGTTCGAGTTGCAGCGCGAGCTGCGCGCGCGGCTCGAGCGTGTCGTCTCCGCCGATGGCGTCCAGCACGGCCAGCGCGTCGGCGAACCGGCCCGAGGCCCGCAGGGCCACGGACTTCTCACCGAGCGCCGCGCGCCGGTCGGCCGACGTCGCGGGCCGCTCCGCGACGCGGTCGGCGAGGCCGATCGCCAGCGTCCAATCCCTGGCGGCCATCGCCCACCGGAGCGCGTCGCGCAGGCGCGCGGGGTCGGTGAGCCGCTGCTCGATGAACGCGCGGTCCGACACGGCCGCCACCGGGTCGCCCGACGCCGCCAGCATCGACAGCCGTCGGTACCGCTGCTCGTCGGTGAGGCTGCCGAGATCGAGCCGCCGGAGCACCACGCGGGCCTCGGCGGGCCTCCCGGCCAGCGCCTGCGCCAGCCCCAGCACGGCCTCGTTGCGCGGCCCCTGCTCGAGTGCGCGCGTGAACGACTCGGCCGCGCCCCGTGCGTCCTGCAGCTGGAGCTGCAGATACCCGTGATACGTGAGAAAGCCGGCGTTGTGCGGGTCCTCGTCGATGGCCATCCGCATCTCGGCGTCGGCCGCAGCGATCTGCCCCGCGCCGGCCAGGCGCTGCGCCTCGACGAACCGCTCGTACGGCGAGCGCCAGAAGCCCGGCAGCCGGACCCAGAGGAAGCCGATCACCAGGACCAGCCAGGCGGCGACGAGCACTTCCCGTGACAGCCAGCGTCTAGGCGGCATCGGGCACCGTCTCGCGCTCGTCCACCGTGCGCGCCGAGGTATGGCACGCAGCCAGCACCACCGGCAGCAGGCTCCAGATGGCCAGCGCGGAGATGCCGATGTTGGCGGCAATCAGCCGCGCCGGGATGCGCCCTTCGAGAATCGCGTAGAACGGCAACAGGGCGTTGCCGAGCAGCAGGACGAGCTGCGGCAGCACGGCCAGCCACCCGGGCCGCGTTGGGCGGGGGCCGCGCCGATTGTTGGGCCGGTACTCCGGCACGCGGCCCGAGGGGTGGACCAGCGCCAGCAGTGCGCCGCGGGCGTAGACCGGGAAGAGCCCCGTGAGCACCTGGAACTGCTTGCCGGCCTGGCGGCCGCGGAAGAGATAGTGCATCGCCGCGGCCATGCAGACGAAGTACACGCCCCGGTAGAACGCGAACTCGAGCTCGTGCCGGTACAGCACGTTCTCACCCGTGAGGTAGGTCCAGAGCGGCACGACGAAGAAGAACGGAAAGACGAAGGCCGCGCAGAGGTACGCCAGCCCGACGATGAGGTAGCTGGCGCGCCCGAACCAGTCGAGTCCCGTCTTGAAGAGCGGGTTGTCCCAGAAGAACAGCCGCAACGTGTCGAGCGCCCACTGCCCCCGCTGCCGGTAGACACCCCAGACGTCGAGCGGCGACGTGCCGAGCGACAGCGGGTGCGGGTAGTAGAACGACTTCCAGCCCGCGGCGTGGAGGTTGTACGACGTGGTCAGGTCCTCCACGAGGTTCCACGTGGCGAATCCGCCCACCGACTCGAGCGCGGCCGGGCGGTACAGCACGCCGCTGCCGCAGGAGATCACGCGGTCTCCGCCGTCGAGCCCGAGTTGCAGCGCCTCGTAGAACACCCGGTCGTTGTTGAAGAACGGGTCGCCGCGCGGCACGACGAACGCCTGCTGCGACTGGACGAACGCGACGCGTTCGAAGCGCATGTACCCGGCCAGGGCCTCGAGGATCTGCGGCTCGGCGACCTGGTCGGCGTCCATGACGAGGACGAACTCGCCCGCGCTGCTGGCGAGACCGAAGTTCAGGTTGCCGGCCTTCGCGTGTACACGCCCCTGGCCCGCATCGTGGCGCGACAGGTACGTGAACCCCAGCCGGGACGCCAGGGTTCGCACCGCCTCGGACGGACCGTCGTCGAGGACGTAGACACGCTTCTCGCCTGTCCACCGCACCGCCCGCAGGGCCTCCAGCGTCCGCCGGATCATCTCCTCCGGCTCGCCACACACCGGCACGAAGATGTCGATGCTCAACGGGCGCGTCAGGGGAAGGCCCTCGAGCGGCTTGAATCGCAGCTGCCAGACCCCGATGGTCGTGATGACGAACAGCCCGAGACAGCACACCTCGGCGAACAGGAACAGCCCGCCGAGCACGGGGTACGCCGGATTCACGGCCCGGAACGCCCAGAGGACGTAGACGAGGCCGGCGGCGAAGGCGACGAGCGCCCAGGCCCTGGCGAGGACGCGCCGGCGGCGGTCCGCCTGCTCGAAATAGCGTCCTCCCCGGTCGGTCGTGGGTCGCGCGGCCGCCATGAACTCAACCATATCCCAGGCCCTCGCCGCGAGCGACGTGAGGCGCCCATCGACGCGCAACGGCGGGCACCTTCAGGCAGCAACGCGGCTAGAATGACAGGTCCGGACGTCACCACCCCATGAGCCACCCCGACCCTGCGGAAGAGTTGAAGCGCCTCCGGCGCGAGCTCGACAACTTCCAGGACATCGCCAAGTACCTGCTCCCGCTGCCGGGCGAGGTCCCGCGCCTCCAAGGCATCGACGTCTGGGGCGGCTTGATGCCCGTGACCGGATCGATTGGCGGCGACCACATCACCTACGTCGACTTCAAGCAGCGCTTCGACCTGCAGGCGCGCATGGCACGGGCCCGGGAAGAAGGCAAGCTCGACGTGGTGGCCAACCTCAAGCGGTGCCAGCAAATGGCGGGCATCGCCCTGATCGACGTCGCCGGGCACCGGATGACGGACGCCCTGCTGGCCGCGATGCTGCATCAGGCGTTCCTGATGGGGGCGACCTACGAGCTCGACACCTTCGGCCACATCACGCAACGATTGTTCGAGAACCTGAACACGCGGTTCTACCAGTCGTCGGCCGCCCACAAGTTCGTCTCCCTGATCTACGGCGAGATCGCGGAGGACGCGCACTTCAGGTTCCTCTCGGCGGGACAGCCGTTCCCGGCCGTGTTCTCGAGCCGGCACGAGCGCTTCATGGAGGTCAGTCCGCAGCTCTGCGTGTCGTTCCCGCCGCTGGGCATGATGCCGTCGCTCGACACGATCGACCGCAGCACGACGACGAGCCTGCTCGGCTTCAAGGAACACTACGAGCTCAACGAGTGGTGGCTGATGGGCCGGGGCGACATCCTGCTGATGCACACGGACGGCCTGGCCGAGCACCAGCGGGGCGACGAGAGCTACTTCCCGCGCCACCTCGAGGCGACGCTGCGCAGCGTCAAGCACCTGAGCGCGCGCGAGATCTTCGAGGCCATCAAGGCCGACGCCGTGGACTTCAGCCCGCCCGCCGACGACATGGGGTTCGTCGTGATCAAGCTGGTCTGACGGCCGTCAGGCCCCGGCGTCCGCGCCCGGGTCGGTGGCGTCGGTCAGCTGCCGCACCTGCGCCTGACCGTCACGGATCGTCCGCACGAAGCGCGCCACCAGCTCGGCGTCGAACTCCTCGCCGGCCCGCTCCTCGAGGTACGCCAGAGTCTTCTCCGTGGGCCACGCGTCGCGGTAGGGCCGCCGCGTGCTGAGCGCATCGAACACGTCACAGACGTGCACCAGCCGGCTCGCGAGCGCGCACGGCCGGTCGTAGTGCCGGGCCGGGTACCCCCCGCCGTTGATCATCACGTGGTGCTCGTACGCCACGGTTGCCGCCAGCTCCAGCTCGTCCTCGCTCTGCAGGATGATGCGGGCGCCGTCCACGGGATGCTGGTTCATCAGGAGCCGTTCGGCGTCGGTCAGGCGGCCCGGCTTGGTCAGCACGTCGAGCGGGATCCGGACCTTGCCGATGTCGTGCAGCAGCCCGGCGACGCCGATCGCCCGGATGTCGCGGGGGCCGCAGCCGATCGTCTCGGCGAGCCCCATCGCCAGCACGGCGACGTTCAGTGAGTGCGTCGTCGTGTACTGGTCGAACTCCTTGAGCTGCAAGAGCGGCAGGAGCATGCGGCGCTCGCCGTGCATCGCCACCGACAGCGAGCCGACGACGGCCTCGGCCTCGCGCAGCGGCACCACGCCCCGGCTGCGCACCGACTCCTGCAGCCACCGGAACGTGTCGGCCTCGGCACCGAGCGACAGCTCGAGCGTCGTGACATCGGCCGCCACGTCCTCGCGTGCGGGATCCTCGCCCGCGACGCCTACGGCGCCGAAGCGGACCCCGAGCGCGCGCATCTGGCGGCGCTCCGAGGAGTCGATCGCCGACAGCATCAGGCGCGCGAGCAGCTCCTGCAGGACGCCGTCGAACTCGTCACGCGACAACGTGCGCTCGAACTCGAGCCGCTCGATGCCGGAGGCCACCAGTCGCCGCCCCCACTCCCACGACTTCAGGTCGCGGAGCGGCTCGCGGCGAAACACCACCTCGTCGTCCAGGAACGTGAACACCGGCGGACCGGACGCCGCGCTGAGGCCGTGGAGCTCCTCGAATGCGGCGTCGACCGCGCGCTCGCGCGACGGGTGCCCCTCGGGATAGAGCGTCATCACCGATAGGGCCTGCGCGAACGCGTTGAGAAAGCGGACCGGATCGCTCATGCGGGCAGAGTCCGGACGGCCGTCCGGACGTCGGGATCCGAGGAGTCGGCCGCGAGGGCCAGGAACGGGCGGGCACGGCCATCGGCGGCCCAGCTGCCGGCGAGCGCGCGCAGCGCCGCGAGCACGACGGGCGACTTGGCCGCCAGCTTCGCGCGTCCGAGCAGGGTCTTCCCGCCGTCGACGATCTGCAGCAGCGCCTCGAGCGCCTGCCGCTGGCGCAGCGGCGCCAGCGTCACGACGGCGAGGCGCCGCAGCTCGTCGTCGAAGGCCGGGTCGATCGCCACGCGCGCCACGCGCTCGGCGAAGTTCGGCGGGCAGTCGTGCTGGATGGCCGCCAGGGCATGCAGCACGATCTTCGTGTCGCCGTCGTCGAGTGCGAGCCGCGCCGCGAGGTCCCGCTCCTCGGGGATCGCCAGCTGCAGCCGGATGGCCTCGTGGCGCACGCGCGGATCCGGGTGCCGGGTCCACGGCTCCGGCGAGAACCCGGCGGGCACGCGGCCGGTGCGCTCGAGCAGGATCAGCATGTTGCGCTGGACGTACCACGGCCCCTGCTCGAGCCGGCGCACGATCGGACGGCTGATGTCGACGTGGGCCCGGGCCAGGCGGTCCATCAGCTTGCGCCGCGTCACACGGCTGGGCGAGTCGACCAGGGCGTCGAGCAGCACTTCGTACTCGGCTGCGTACATGAACGGCAGCAACAGGTCGAGACTCGCCGCGTCGAGCGGGTCGCGGTCCGTCAACGCGCGGAGCATCGCGGGCTCGAGCAACCGCGCGAGCACTGCGTCGGCCACGACGCGTCCGGCCTTCGGCGGTGATTCGAGCACCGTGAGGATCGCGGGCAGGCGCCCCTGGCGCACGAGCCGATCCACCGACCGGTCGAGCTGCGGGCCGGTCGCCCCCGTCTCGAGGCTCATCTCGACGATACCCAGCGGGTCGGCGGCTCCGTCGTCGCGGCCGTCCTTCAGGGGCCCGCCTTCCCCGGCGCGGACCGACGTCGCCAGGTGCTGCAGCACGCCACCGTAGGCCTCCGGATTCGGGTCCTCCAGCTGCCAGTCGCGCAGCAACGCCTGCGCCTGATCCCGCAGCGCGTGCTCGGCGAGCGCCCGGGCCGGCGCGGGGCCGGCCTCGGCGTGCGCGGCCAGCTTCGCGAGCATGCGGACGAGGCCGTGCGAGATCGTCTGGCCGCCCGCCTCGCCTGCCGCCCGAAGGATGTCGACGACCGCGTCGACGGCCATGCCGTGCACCGCGTCACGCACGAAGGCGCCCCGGCGGGCGGCGTCGCCGCCCATCTCCAGCAGCCGACGGAGCGTCTCGGGCCGCAGAGAGGCAATCAGGTCAGAGACGTGGCGCCGCAACGCCTCGCCGTCCCCCCCCTCCGCGGACCGCAGGTCGTGCGCGATCCGCGCGAGCTGGTCGGCCACGGCCGTGTCATAGCCGTGCGCCTGTTCGTGGCCCTCGATGGCCCGCGCCAGGGTCGACGGGTCCTCCGCGGCCTCGGCGCCAGGGTCGGAGGCGAGCGCGACGCGCGCGAGGCTGGACCACAGGTCGTGCCGGGCCCCGGCCGCGGCACCATCCACCGCCGTCCCCGTCGGCGCCCCGACGATCGCGAGCCCCTCGAAGCTCAACGGGTGCAACCGCAGGTGCGGCCATTCGAGTCGGCTCGGCTGAAGCCCGATCGCGCCGCCCTGGCCCGCGTCGGCCGACAGGATCCGCAGCGCGTCGACCAGCTCCGCCGTGTCGAGCCCAGGAAAGAGACTGACGGCGCCGAGGTGATGGCCATGGAGCGCTTCAGCCAGCCGCGAGAGGACCGGCTGGCCAGGATCGGTGGCGACGCCGTCGACCAGGAGGCGGCGGCGTGCGACCCCGAAGGCGAGGCCAGGGCGCGTCTCGAACAGGCGTCCAGCCCGGCGGACGACGGCGGCCACGGCGGGCTCGAGCGCGGGATGGCCGGCCGGGTACATCGAATGCCGATGCAACGCCACCGAAAAGTCCACGAGGAACTCGTGGACCTCCCGCGACAACGTGCTGCCCGCCGGCCTCGAAGACGGTTCGTGCACTCTCGGGCGTATTATCGGGGCCTTCCCCCGGCGACTGAAGAGAAATTCAGGAATTCTTCAGGGAACGGCCGTGGTGTTGAGGCTACTCTGTCCCCCGGGACCGGGCGCCACACCGGCCGACCAGCAGAAGGGAGAGACGATGGGAAAGTCCATGTGGATGGCCACGGTCATCGCGTCCGCGGTCGTCGTGTCCGCGTGCAGCCAGCCCGCGCCGGAGCCGCCACCGGTCAAGTCGCCGTTCGACCCGGTCGCCACCGTGCAGGACATCATGCTCGGGATCGTGGATCCGAACGCGGACTTCATCTGGAACTCGGTCGCCACGGTCGTGACCAAGACCGGCACCGAAGAGCGCATGCCGAAGACCGACGAGGAGTGGACCAAGGTGCGCCACGCCGCCATCAGTCTGGTCGAAGCCACCAACCTGCTTCGGATGGACGGCCGGCGCATCGCCAAGCCCGGCGTCAAGTCCGAGAACCCCGGCATCGAGCTCGAACCCGAACAGATCGAGAAGATCTTCGAGGCCGACCGCGAGAGCTGGATGAAGCTGTCGCAGGGCCTGCACGACGCGACGATGATCGCAGTGAGAGCCGCCGAGGCCAAGGACGGCGAGGCCCTGCTCAACGCCGGCGAGGGCATCGACGCAGCCTGCGAGAACTGCCACAAGAAGTACTGGTACCCCGAGCCGCCGAAGTAGCCGCGGCCCCCGTCACTCCCGCGCGGACTGCCCTCGCAGCAGCCGGCGCACCTGCGACTGCGCCCGCCTCCGGACATCCTCCGGAAGCGGCGCCGCGCCCACGTCCCGGCACAAGCCGACGGTCTGCCTCAGGCCACCCACCAGCGTCGCGCAGGCGGCGCACGTCTGGCAGTGCGCATCGATGGCCCGGCACTCCGCGGCATCGAGGTCCCCGTCGAGCGCGGCGTCGATGCGCGCCATCGTCGCGGTGCAGGCGTCAGCGTTCATGGTCACACGTCCTCCAACTGGCGCCGCAGCAGCGTGCGCGCGCGATGCAGGCGCGTCTTCACGTTGGCCTCCGAGATCTGCGTGATCTCCGCCACCTCGCGCGTCGACAGCCCTTCGATGTCCCGCAGCACCACGATGGCGCGCAGCGTGGCCGGCAGCGAGCGCAGGGCACCCCGCAAGCGCTCCCCCAGCCAGGCGTTGACCAGCTGGCGATCGGCCGGCTGGGCGGTATCGGGTACCTCGAGCGCGCCGGGCCCACTCTCGCCCGAGGACGCCCCTTGCTCGATCGACAGCATGCCTCTCGGCTCGTGCACGCGGCGACGGCGCCTCATGAGGCAGGCGTTGCGCACGGTGCGGTAGAGCCACGTCCGGAAGGCCTCGGGATCCGCGATGGACCCGACGTGACTGTACGTCTTGAGCAGCGCATCCTGCATCACGTCCTCGGCGTCCTGAGGGTGGCCGCACACCAGCAGGCTCACCCGGTAGGCCACCTCCTGCGCGCGCACCAGCAACCGTTCCATGGCCGCGGCATCACCGTGGGCAGCCCGACGGACCAGGTCCGCGTACTCCCGCCGGACCGGGTCGTCGGTCGATGGATGCGGCTTGGCGGAATCGGTCACAGCCCGACGATTCTACCCGGCCGCTGTCACCAAACCGGACTTCCTGCATCTGTGGGTGCAGGATGCGCCACAAACCCTTCCTCCTGCTGCTGACGCTCGTCCTCGGGTCGACCGGGGCCGCGCGAGCCCAGGACGTCCTGCCACTCGAGAGAGCGGTGCAGGACGCCCTGGCGCACAACCAGACCCTGCACGCGGCCCGCGCCTCGGTCGACGAGGCTGGGGCGGGCCGCCGCCAGGCGGTCGCGGCCTTGGCTCCCCGGGTCTCGGTGAGCGAGTCCTGGCAACGGGGCGACCAGCCCGTCTTCGTGTTCAGCTCGCTGCTGTCGGCGCGGCGGTTTGCCGCGTCGAACTTCGCCATCGACGCCCTGAATCACCCCAACCCCGTCGGCTTTTTCCGCACGAGCGTGGGCGTGGAGCAGGTGCTCTTCGACGGCGGCCAGCGGCGTGCCGGCGCCACCGCGGCGGCCCACGCCGTCGAGGTGGCCCGTGCGACCCTGGACGAGACGGCGGCGGGAATCGCGGTGTCCGTCAGCGAGGCCTACGGCCGGGTGCTGGCGGCACAGGCCGCGCGGCGCGCCGCCGAGAGCGGCCTCGAGTCGGCCCGCGAAGACGTGGCGCGCGCCGAACGCCGTCGCACCGCAGGCCTCGCCACCGACGCCGACGTCCTGACGCTGCGCGTGCACGTCGCAGACCTCGAGGAGCGCGTGATTCGCGCGGGGGGCGACCTGGCCGTCGCCCGCGGGCAGCTGAACCAGCTGACCGGCAGTCCACTCGATCGCGACTTCGCGGTGGCCGAGCCCGTCGAGGCCACCGCGCCAGCGGCCACGGTTCCGCTGGCCGACCTCTTCGCCGAGGCGGCACGCAAGCGGCCGGACCTGGCGCGCGCGTCCGCCGCCGCCAGGGGTGCCGAGGCCGGCGTCACGGCCGCGCGGGCGACGCTGTTTCCCCAGGTCGGCGCCCAGGCCGCCGTCGACGTGAGCGGCACGCGCATCAACGACCGTACCTCGAACTGGATCGTCGGCGGAGAGCTGCGGTGGACGTTCTCGCTCGGAGGCGCGGATCTGGCCAGGCGGGCGGCGGCCGCGGCCGCGGCCGCGCGCGCCCGTTCGGAACAGGCCGCCGCGATGTCGGCGGCGCAGCTCGACGTGCTCACCGCGACGCGACGGCTCGAGGCCGCGCAGGCACGACGCGCCACGGGGCTCGCCGCCGTCGAACAGGCGCGCGAGAGCCAGCGCATCATCCGCAACCGGTTCGACGCGGGACTGGCCGGCGTCACCGACGTGCTCCAGGCGTCCACCGCCGTCCTCGACGCCGAGGCCCGCGCCACGGCGGCACGGGTGGACGTGATGGTCGGCCAGGCCCACCTGCGCCGAGCCCTCGGCCGCACTCCATGACGAAGAGAGGAATCACCGTGACTCGTACCGCTTTCCCGTCCCTCGTGCTGGGCGCCTCGATCGTCGCCGCCGGGTGCGCCGCCCCGTCCGAGGCGCCCGAGCAGGCGACGCCCGCCCCGGTCACCATCAGCGTGGACCGCGTGGTCGAGGCGGAGCTGCCGTCGTACGCAGAGGCGGGCGGCGTCGTCAGGGCCCGGGCCACGGCGCTCGTCGCCAGCCGGGTCATGGCGCCAGTCCAGACCGTCGCGGTCAAGGCCGGCGACCGCGTGCGCCGCGGCGCGACCCTCGTCACGCTCGACGCGCGCGAACTGGCGGCGCGGCAGGCGGGCGCCGCCGCGACCCTGACGGCCGCGGTCGAGAGCGCCAGGGCCGCCGAGTCGGAGACGGCGGCGGCCGACGCGCAGCTCACGCTGGCCCGCGCGACGCACGCGCGCATCCGCGACCTGCACGCGAGCCGCTCCGCGACCGCGCAGGAACTGGA
Source organism: uncultured bacterium (assembly GCA_963923455.1). Classification (GTDB taxonomy): domain Bacteria; phylum Acidobacteriota; class Vicinamibacteria; order Vicinamibacterales; family UBA2999; genus CAWULT01. The sequence goes on along the minus strand of CAWULT010000059.1, from coordinate 849 downwards.
TCAAGCGACGGCCGCGCTCGATGCGGCGGAGGCCCAGGCCGCCACGGCGCGGGCCCGGACCGTCGCCGCCGGTGCGTCGCGGGACGCGGCGCGGGCCGCGGCCGACACGGCGGCGATCGGGGCGGGCTACGCGGTGCTGACGGCGCCGTTCGACGGCATCGTCACCGAGCGGCACGCCGACCCCGGCTCGATGGCGGTGCCGGGCGCTCCCCTGCTCGTCGTGGAGGACACCGGCGCGCTGCGGCTCGAGGTCGACATCGACGACACGCGGGCCACGGGCCTGCGCATCGGCCAGCGGGTCGACGTCCGGATCGACGGCGGCGACGGCGCCTGGCAGGCGGGCACCATCGGCGAGATCGGCCGCAGCGACCCCGCCTCGCACAGCTTCGTCGTCACGATCGAGCTCCCGGCCGGCGTCATGGCCAGGCCCGGCACCTTCGGCCGGACACGGCTCGCCGGGCCCGTCCGCAGGGCCTTGACCGTCGCGAGCACCGCGATCGTCCGCCGCGGGCAGCTGACGTTCGTCTTCGTCACCGCGCCGGACGGACGGGCGCACCTGCGGCCGGTGGTCCTCGGCAGCGAGGCCGGCGGCCGCACGGAGATCCTCGCCGGCGTGGCGGCCGGCGACACGGTCGTGACCAGCCCGGCGCCCGCCCTCACCGATGGTGCGCCGGTGGCCGGGGGCACGACGACTGGAGCAGGCCGATGACACCCCGACTCGGCATGGCCGGCCGCCTCGCAGCGGCGTTCATGCACTCGAAACTCACGCCGCTCGCGATTCTGGCGTCGCTGCTGCTGGGCACCTACGCCGTCGTGGCCCTGCCCCGCGAGGAAGAGCCTCAAATCGTC
>CAWULT010000058.1:0-28185 GCA_963923455.1 uncultured bacterium | reverse complement strand
CCTGGCGATGGACAGCTCGACCATGTTGCCGCCGATGGTCAGGCGGGTGTTCGAGAACTCGATGTAGACGAGACGGCCGTCTGCCTGCGTTCTCGGGACGGCCGCCATCCGGCAACTGCATCTGCGCCCGTCGACGTGGCCGGCCGTCGCGCTGGTGGGCAGGCCTGGGAGGTCCGCGCACGTCGCCACGTGGTGCGAGACAAGCCGGCCGGCGGGCGCGCCGACCAGGTCGACCCATTCATGATTGGCCTGAAGCACCCGGCCGTCTGGTGCCAGCAGGGCCATCGCCTCGTGGGCGTTCTCGAAAACGACCTGAAACCAGCGGTCGGGCAACTGGCCAGGGGCCCTGGACAACAGGGCGCCATCGTGCACGGGGGGCTCAGCGCTCATACCGTGCAGGGCCTTCGACGCACCCAGGTGATCGAGGCGGCTGCCTGGCGGCCTGGCTGGCCCAAGTCCCGATGCGGTCTCGACACGGTGTCACTGGCGGCCGGATGGGGGCGCACACACGCGAGTAGTGCGATATTCGGGCCAGGCATCACTCGGCCTGGTCTTGTCCAGCTAAGTGTTGCCCTGACTGGATTTGTCGTTCATGCCCCGGGGTGGTCGCACTTGGCTTGTGGTGTTTGAGGCATGGTGTTGTCACCATAGATATGGTGATGGCACCATAGAGGGCACGATGAGGGGCCGGCTGCTGGTTGTCGAGGACGACGAGGTCATCTGCCGCCTGATGAAGGCCACGTTCAGGGGCGACGACCTGACGCTCGAAGTGGAGCACGACGGGAAGGCCGGCCTCGGCCGGGCGCTCGCCGACGACGTGGACGCGGTGCTCCTCGACGTCGGCCTGCCCGGGCTCGGTGGCCTCGACGTGCTCGAGCGGGTGAAGGCGGCCAAGCCGGAGCTGCCCATCATCATGCTGACCGGTTCGCACGAAGTGCGGACGGCGGTGCGAGCCACGCAGCTCGGGGCCTTCGACTACCTCACCAAGCCAATCGACCCGGAGGTCGTCCGCGTCGCGGTGCGGCGGGCGCTCGAGACCCACGCGTTGCGGCTCGAGGTCGAGGACCTGCGCCAGCGCGTGGGACGTGGCCAAGTGGACGAGCTCGTCGAGTTGATGGGCTCGAGTGCACAGGTGCGGTCCATCGTCGAGCAGGTGTCGGTGGTGGCCGCATCCGACTACACCGTGCTGATTCTGGGCGAGACCGGCACCGGCAAGGAACTGGTCGCGCAGGCCATTCACAGACAGAGCGGCCGGCGGCGCAAGCCGTTCATCGCACTCGACTGCGGCGCGATTCCCGAGCCGCTGCTCGAATCGGAGCTCTTCGGGCACGAGCGCGGCGCGTTCACCGGGGCCGACCGCCGCAAGACGGGCCAGTTCCAGCTGGCCGACGGCGGCACCTGCCTCCTCGACGAAGTCGGCAACCTGCCCGCGAGCCTGCAGGCGAAGCTGCTGCGCGTGCTCGAGTCCAAGCAGATCCAGCCGGTCGGCGCCGAGCGCGCCACGCCGATGGACGTGCGGTTCCTGGCCGCGACCAACGTCGACCTGCAGGCGCGCGCGGTGAGCGGCTCGTTCCGCGCGGACCTGTACTTCCGCCTGGCCCAGTACACAATCGTGCTGCCGCCGCTGCGCGCGCGGCGCGAGGACATCGCCCACCTGACGCAGCGCTTCCTGCGCGAGGCCGGCGTCGACCTGCGCCGGCCGATGCTGGAGCTGACGCCCGAGGCCGTCGAGGTGCTGCAGGGGCACGAGTGGCCAGGCAACGTCCGTGAGCTCCGCAACGTCGTCCGCAAGGCCGTGCTGCAGACGCGCGGGCTGGTGCTCGGCGCGGCGCAACTCCGCGCGGCGCTCGACGATCCTCGTGCGGTGCTGCCGGCGGCCACCGCGCCGGCCGAGGGTCGCTCGCTGCGCGCGATTGCCGAGGACGCGGCGCGCACGGCCGAGCGACAGGCCATCACCGACGCGCTCGCCCGGGCGGGCGGCAACAAGAGCAAGGCGGCCCGCGCGCTGCAGACCGACTACAAGACGCTGCACCTCAAGATGAAGGCGCTCGGCATCCGAGCCGCGGGGAGCGGCGGGTAGCGCCGCGGGCGCGGGCTGGCGGCCGGGCCTCAGCCGCGGCGGCCGGGAGGCGCCTTGCCGCCCCGGCGCGGGCCATCGTTCCAGTAGGTGAACTCCGGTTCGTAGCAGACGCCGTCGAGGTCCGTGGTGCGCGATTGGAAGTAGGCCTGGGCGTCGGCGATGGCGCGGTTGTAGATCGACGGGCCAATTTCCTGGAGACAGTAGTCGAGCAGCAGGCGGGCCTGCAGGTCGCCGATGTCCTGCTCGAGGTGCTCCGCAGCGTAGCGCTTGATCGAGGCCAGCAGCTGGGCTGTGGTGTCGGGCGGCAGCGTGATCGGCATCGGTGGCTCCGTCAGACGCGTGCGGGATGCGGCGCGCGGACGGCCCATCGCAGCTTGGCCGACGCGGCGCGGCGGTTGGAGAACGTCTCCTCTTTCGTCGAGCGGACGACCTCGCGTGCTACCGCTGCGTAGACGCCCTCCCGCTGCCCGGCCTGAAACGCCTTCTTCACGCGCCGGTCCTCGCCCGAGTGGAAGGTCAGGAACGCCACCCGCCCGCCCGGCCGCAGGCAGTGGGGCAGCGCACGCAGCAGGGCGTCGAGGGCCCCGAACTCGTCGTTGACCGCCACGCGCAGCGCCTGGAACGTCCGTCGCACCGACATCTTGATCTCCGACTTGTCGAGGCGCGGCCGCATCGCGCTGAGCCCGGTGCGGATGATCCGCTCGGCCGCGTGGGTGGTGTCGGGCGGCTGCGCCTTCAGCATGCGCGCGACGAGTGCGGCGTGCGGTTCGTCCGCGTGTTCGACGAGCAGGGCGGCCAGCGCGTCCTCGTCGAGCCGCGCGAGCAGGGCCGAGGCCGGCTCGCCGCGGTCGGGGTTCATCCGCATGTCGAGCGGGCCGACGCCCTTGTAGCTGAATCCCCGCGACGGGTCGTCGAACTGCATCGAGGAGACGCCCAGGTCCGCGAGGATCACGTCGGCGCCCGCGACGCCCTCCGCGGCAAGCGCCTTCGGCAGGCCCGCGAAGTTGGCGTGTCGGGCCGAGAAGACGTCGGGGCCGAAGCCCTCCGCGCGCAGCCGCGCCTCCGTGCGCGGCAGTTCGATCGGGTCGGCGTCGAGCCCGATCAAGCGTCCGCCGGGGAGCACCCGCGCGAGCAGGGCCCTGGCGTGTCCGCCGCCCCCCAGCGTGCAGTCCACGGCGATGTCGCCGGGGGCCGGGCGCAGGCACTCGAGTACTTCCGCCACCATGATCGGCCGGTGGGTGCCAGCCGGAGTCTTGCCGGCCGCGAGCACCTTTGCGGCTTCCCCGGGATAGCGGTCGGGGGCCAGCTCCTTGTACTTCTCACGAAACGCGCGCGGGTGCGTGCCGCGGTACCGAGGCCGGCGGACGTGCGCTGGCGACGCGCCAGGCGGGTGGTCATCCACGTTCGCATTCTACGACGCGCCTTCCCGGCGAGCGGGCGCGGTGACGGGCGGACGCACGGCCGCTGGGCGCGCGCCGGTGGCCGCCGGCTCGTCCGCCATTCGTGACGCGACGCGGGTGCGCTCGCTCAGCGAGGTCAGCGTGCGCGCGATCGACTCGCGGGCCACGTGCTCGATCACCGGGCGCGCGACCGCGCGCATGCCCCACGGCAGGCTTCGGCTCAGCGTCAGCGACTCCAGTTCGACGATCACGCCGCCGGGCACCGCCTCGTATCGCCAGTAGGAGTGCATCCGCCAGAGGAAGCCGTGGTCGTCGCCGTCTGGACGCTCGCGCTCGGATGGCAGGCCCACGTCGTCGAGTTCGGCAATCTTCGTCGCGACGCTGCGGCTGCTGGCCCGCACATCCGAATGTCGCCGATAGCGCACGTCGTGCTCCGTGTTGTAGGCGACCGATACGATGGCGCGCCGCTGGAGCTTCAGGAACAGCCGCAGGCCGTCGGCCTGGCGCGAGAGCACCCGTGCGTCGAGCACGTCCTCCTGCCTGATCGCGTGCGGGCCGGTGGGGTCGCTGACGCTGGCGAGGACCGGGGCGAGACGCGCGCCGGGGATGAACGCCGTTCCCCGCCAGTGATGAATCAGGCCCGAGGGCACGTCGATGCTGTCGCCGCTCACGAGGATCTCGCCGGCCAGGACGCGGGCGCGATCGGACGTCCGGTGCGCTGCGTCGAAGTCGAGGGCCAGGAACTGCCGGCCGTCTCCCAGTTCCCGCGCGATACGCTGCTCCGTGGAACGCACGTAGCGATCCCATGCCGCCACCGTCCGGTCGTCCGGGGACGCCATGGCCTGGCTCGCGGAGAGCGCCAGGGCTCCGGCGGTGAGGGCGAGCGGCCGGCCGATTCGCCGCCAGGCCTGCGGCAGACGGGCCGGGGCGCGCTGGTGTTCCGCAGTCTGCGTCGTGGGCGCGAACACCCAGCCATCTGCCGCGCGGTAGTTGGCCGCGGCGAGCGCCAGCGTCGCGAGCAGGTTCGCCAGCGCGACCGGCCACCCGAACCCGCCGACGAAGAGCGCCATCAATGCGACGTTGCCGCCGATCGAGACGACAGCGGTCGAGGCATGGAACCGGAGGGCACGCTCGAGGCGGCCGCGGGAAGAGCCCACCGAGGCCCACGTCCAGCGGTCGTGCCAGACGAAGTTGTGCAGCACCGCCGCCTCGACCGCGAGCAGCGCGGCCGCGCGGTAGTCCAACCCGGCGCCCCGCGTGAGCGCTTCGAGCGCGGCGGCCTGCACCAGGAAGCCGCCGAACCCGACGAGCACGAACCGCCCCCCAGTGCCGAGCCGTGCCGCAGCCTCCGTGGCACGGCGGATCATCGCCCCTCCTCGTCGCCGCCGCGGCGGCTGGGCAGCGGCTCGGCCCGATACAGGGCCTGGCCGTTGCGGAACGACGAGATCGCGAAGGCTACCGACATTCCGAAGAGGCCGATGGCCCCGCCGATGTCGAAGAGCGGCATCGTCATCAATCCGAACGGCGAGGCCAGCGGCTTGTCGATGGCCACGAGCGCGCCCGTCGCGAGCAGCATCCGCAGCTCGGTGGGACCCACGCCCGAGAACGAGATGCGGAAGATGCCGACGGCGTGCGTGGCGAGAAACGACTCGGCCGCCAGCAGCACGTAGCCGAGCAGCAGACCGATGGCCAGCATCGGGTGCATCAGGCTCGAGAATGCCAATCCCACGAAGAGGGCGGTGGCGTTGACCAGGTCCACGACGTGGTCCACGTAGAAGCCGTACCGCGGGCGCTGGTGATTGCGGACGCGGGCCACCGTGCCGTCGAGGCTGTCGCCGAACCAGTTGATGGCCAGCATCACGGGCACGAGCGCGAGCCATCGGCGGTCGAGCGCCGCGGCGGCAAACGCCAGGCCGCCGCCGATCATCGCGACGGAGCCGAGCGCCGTCAGGTGGTCGGAGTTCACCCAGTGCGGCATCCGGTGGGCCAGCCAGACGAGGACCCGCTTCTCGGCCTCTGCCAGCACGCTCCGGTGCTCGCGGACGTGGTGGCCGCTGCCGGCGGCCGGGGCGGTCTGCGTGGCGGTGGTCATGACCTTCTCCTTTGGGGGCGGGCATGCGCCCCTCACCGGAGAAGGTGCAGGCCGGCGGGAAAGGGGCTCAATGCGGGCCGGGCTGCTACGATGTACACATGAAACGCACGAATGTTGTGCTTGATGAGGACCTGCTGGAGGAGGCCGTCCGGGTGAGCGGCGAGCGCACCTACGCGCGCACCATCGAGCGGGCCCTGACCGAGATGGTGCAGCGCGCCAAGGTCCGCGGTCTCGAGCAGCTCGCCGGCTCGGGCCTGTGGGTGGGCGACCTCGCTGAGATGCGCGGCGACCGCGCGGGGGTGGCGCGAGAGCGCCGTGGGGTGTACCGTGCCCGCAAGCCGCGGCCTGCTCGTTGACACGAGCGCCTGGGTGGAGGTGTTCCGGCGTCCCCAGCGCATCACCCTGGAGCGCATGGTCGGCGACCTGGATCTCGTCGTGACCTGTCTGCCGGTGATCCAGGAAGTGCTGCAGGGCTTCGACGACGAGCGGGCGTTTCGCATCGCGCACGCCGCGATGCATGCGTTGCCGTGCGTCGAAGCGCCGCTGACACACGACGTCATCGACTCTGCGGTCGACCTCTACCGGCGCGCCAGGCGGGCGGGCGTCACCGTTCGCTCCAGCGTGGACTGCCTGATCGCCGCCTGTGCGTCACGGCACCAGCTGACGGTGGTGCACTGCGACCGGGACTTCGCGCGGCTGGCGAGCGTGGCGCCGTTCGAGCAGGTGGACATCGCGCCGCTGCTTGGGTGAGGGGCGGGTCGCCGGCGTGTGGCACCCGGCTCGGCTGCAGCTAGAATGCATGAGCCCACATGCACAACTTTGAGCGCTTCTTGACCGACCTGACGCTGGCCCCGTACATCGTGAAGGCGACCGCCTTGATCGGGGTGCGCCGGCGGCACGGTGGCAACATGTTCCGGCACCAGCTCAGCACCATGGCGATCCTCCTGGACTACAAGGTCGCGGACCCCGTGCTGCTGAAGGCCGCCGTGATCCACGACCTGTTCGAGGACGCGCCGAACATGCCGGGCGTGTCGCAGGAGGAGATTGTGCGCCTCGACTCTGACGGATCGGCCGTGTATGCGCTGGTGATGGAGATGACACCGCGGATGATCGATGGCAAGCGTGAGCCCAAGGCCGAGTATCTGCAGCGGGTGATGCAGCACGGGAGCCATCGGGCCAAGGTGCTGAAGCTGGCCGACCGCATCAGCAACTTGACGGCACTCGGCTTCGTCCACGACCCCGCGTTCGTGCGACGGCACCTGCAGGAGACGAAGGCTCACATCCTGCCGTTCGCGCAGGACGTCAGCCTCGACATGTTCCGTGAACTGTCGGATCTGGTTGCGAGCCGCGAGCGCTTGCTGCCGATGCTCGAGTCGAACGACGCTCGGTAGCTCACCCTAGCCAGAGGCGGTCTGGTATGCTGCCAGCCTCGCACCGGTGATCGGTCTCACTGGTCCTCATTGCCGCCACTCTCATCGTGTCCATCACCCAACGCATCGCCCACGAACTCAACGTGCGCGTGGCCCAGGTCGACGCGGCCGTCGCGCTGCTCGACGACAAGGCCACCGTTCCCTTCATCGCCCGCTACCGCAAGGAAGCCACCGGCGGGCTCGACGACACCCAGCTCAGGCAGCTCGAAGAACGGCTGTCGTACCTGCGCGAGCTCGAAGAGCGGCGCGCGGCCGTGCTCAAGAGCATCGAGGAGCAGGGCAAGCTGACGCCGGAACTGGCCACGGCCATCGGCGAGGCCGACACGAAGGCCCGGCTCGAGGATCTGTATCTGCCGTACCGGCCGAAGCGGCGCACGAAGGCGCAGATCGCGCGCGAGGCCGGGCTCGAGCCGCTCGCGCTGGCGCTGCTGGCCGATGCCACGCTGGTGCCCGCCGACGCGGCTGCCGCGTTCGTCGACCCGGAGAAGGGCGTGGCCGATGCGGCCGCGGCGCTCGAGGGCGCCCGGTGGATCCTGATGGAGCGGTTCGCGGAGGACGCAGAACTGGTCGGCGGTCTTCGCGAACTCGTCTGGCAGCAGGGCGAGTGGCGGTCGGAAGTGGTGCCCGGTAAGGAGGAGGAGGGTGCGAAGTTCTCCGACTACTTCCATGCCTCCGAAGCCTTGAGCCGGTTGCCGTCGCACCGCGTGCTGGCCCTGCTCCGCGGACGCAACGAGGGCGTGCTTCGCCTGTCGGTGACGCTGCCGGATACCGGGACGGACGGTCCGTCCGAGCCGGAGCGCCGCGTCGCGGCCCGGGCCGGCATCGTCGCCAGGGGCGGTGCGGCCGACGCCTGGCTGGCCGAGACGGTGCGCTGGACGTGGAAGGTGAAGCTGATGGCCCAGCTCGAGGTCGACCTCGAGCAACGCCTGCGCGAGAGCGCCGAGACGGAGGCCATCCGGGTGTTCGGGCAGAACCTGCATGACCTGCTGCTCGCGCCACCCGCCGGGCAGCGCGTGACGATGGGGCTCGACCCTGGCGTGCGCACCGGCGTCAAGGTGGCCGTGGTCGACGGCACGGGCAAGCTCCTCGAGACAGCCACCGTGTACCCGCACCAGCCGCGCAACGACTGGGACGGCGCGCTGCGCGTGCTCGGAGGGCTGTGCCAGAAGCACGGCGTGCAGCTCATCTCGATCGGCAACGGCACCGCGTCCCGCGAGACGGACAAGCTGGCCGGCGACCTGCTGACGCAGCGGCCCGAGCGCCAGATGACGAAGGTGGTCGTGTCGGAGGCCGGCGCGTCGGTGTACTCCGCGTCCGAACTGGCCGCGAAGGAGTTCCCGGACCTCGACGTGTCGCTGCGCGGGGCCGTCTCGATCGCGCGCCGGCTGCAGGACCCGCTGGCCGAGCTCGTGCGCATCGAGCCCAAGGCCATCGGCGTCGGCCAGTATCAGCACGACGTCAGCCAGGTGCAGCTGGCGCGCAAGCTCGACGCCGTGGTCGAAGACTGCGTCAACGCGGTCGGGGCGGACGTGAATACGGCATCCGCGCCACTGCTGGCGCGCATCTCGGGCCTGACCGAGTCGCTCGCGAAGAACATCGTCGCCTACCGCGATGCCAACGGCGCGTTCGCGAATCGCCGGCAATTGCTGAAGGTGCCGCGCATCGGGGAGCGGACGTTCCAGCAGGCGGCGGGGTTCCTCCGCATCATGAACGGCGACAACCCGCTCGACGCCTCGGCCGTGCACCCCGAAGCCTACCCGGTGGTGGAGAAGATCATCGCGCGCACGGGTCTGCCGGTGCGCGATCTGATCGGAAAGGGGATGGTCCTCAAGACGATCCGCGCCGAGGAGTTCGCCGACGACCGGTTCGGCGTCCCGACCGTCAAGGACATCCTGGCCGAGCTCGAGAAGCCCGGGCGCGACCCGCGGCCGGAGTTCCGGACGGCGGCGTTCAAGGACGGTGTCGAGCAACTGGCCGATCTGCAGCCGGGGATGCTGCTCGAGGGCGTCGTGACCAACGTGGCCAACTTCGGCGCGTTCGTCGACGTCGGGGTGCACCAGGACGGCCTCGTGCACGTGTCGCAGCTGGCGGACCGCTTCGTCAAGGATCCGCGCGAGGTGGTCAAGGCGGGCGAGATCGTCAAGGTGAAGGTGCTCGAGGTGGACCTGAAGCGGCGCCGGATTTCGCTGACGATGAAGCTGCAGGAAGGCCCTCGGCCGTCTGGCCCCGCAGGCACGCGCCCGGGCGGGCCCGTCGCCGGCGACTCGGGCCGCTCCGGCGTCAGGCCGGTGCAGCCACCGCGTGCGCCAGCCACGGCCATGGCCGCGGCGTTCGGCAAGCTGCACCGGCCCTGAGCGGCGCCGGCCGCGCGCCATAGTGAAACGCCCCGCCCTCGGCGAAGCCGGAGCGGGGCGTTCGTGTGTGCCGGACGCGCGTGCGCCTAGAAGTCGATCTGCGCGCTCACCTTGGTGAAGCGCGGCGTCAGCACCGACAGGGGCGCGAGCCACGCCTGCGACCCGGTGGTCGCGGCCGGGTTGAAGCTCTGGTTGTAGGTGAGGATCGTGTCCGAGTTCAGCGCGTTGAACAGGTCGATGCCAACCGTGTAGCGCGCGCGGCCGAAGCGCAGCACCTTGCCGAAGCGGAGGTCGAGGGCGTTGACGCGCTCGCCCCACACCTGCCCGGGCTCGACCAGGTTGATCGTCATGTTGGCCGCGTTGCCCGCCAGCGGACGCCCGAGGACGGGCTGCAGCACCGCGTTCGACGCGTTCCAGTTGGCCGCCAGCACCGCGCCCTGGTCGCTGCGCAGCGTGCCGCTGATGAGGACGTCGACCTTCGGGATGGTGTAGGCCCCGAGCGCCGTGACCTTCGTGACGAACCCCGGGTCACTGTGGCAATACGGATTGCCAGGGCTGACGAGCGGGCTGACGCCGAGGCCGGTGATGGTCAACTCCGGCACCTGGGCCCGGACGTCGCAGTTGTCCTGCACCGTCTTGCCGCTGTTGATGCCGAACTGGAAGTTCAGGCTCTGGCCCATCCGGGCGCTCACGTTGACGAGGACACCGTCGTACTTCTGGTACTGCTCGCCGAAATCGGACGCCAGCGTGATGTTGTTGTTGACCTGCCCGAATCTGGCGGGCACGACGTTGTAGAGGCCGCCCACCGTGTAGCCGCCGCCACCGGGCAGCCGCGGGTCGGACGGGGCCGTGACGCTGAACGACGTGAAGTCCGTCGCCGTGACCGCCAGGTTGTCGGTGACCGTGAAGTTGTTCAGCCACCGGCGGAAGTAGCCGGCCTCGACCGAGACGCGCGGCAGGATCTGCTGCTGCACCGAGGCGCCGATCTGCCAGTCGTTCGACCGGACGCTCCACCCGTTGAGAATCTTCGGGTCGATATTGGCGGTGATTCGTGTCGCCGTGCCGAACGTACTGTTGTTCATGGCCCCGCAGACATCACCGCCGGTGGCCGTGGTGTTCTGGGCCAGGGGGCTGCGGAGGTCGCAGTCCGGAAGCCAGTTGCCGTTCGAGTCGGTCCAGGCGCGCGTGGCCGTCGTGGCGATGCGCTGGATCGGGTTCGACAGGATGTAGTTGTTGTTGTTGCTCGTCGGCTCCAGGTACTTGCCGAAGTTCACCTTCACCGCCGTCTTGCCGTCGCCGAAGACGTCGTAGGCGAGGCCGCCGCGCGGCGAGATGTCTTTGTAGGCGTTCACGCCGGGCGTCTCGGGGAAGGTCAGCGCGCTCGGCAGGAACGCCGACGCCGGAATCGTCTGTTCCGGCGAGAGGCTCCAGTTGCGGTCGAACCGCAGCGCGCCCTGCAGCGTCACATGGCCCAGCGTCCACTGATCCTGGGCATAGAAGGACATGTTCCGCGTGCGGTAGCTGATCGTGTAGGGCAGCAGGCTCTGCGTCAGTGAGATGGGGACGCCGTTGCTGACCGTGTAGGCGAGGTTCTGGTTGTTGGTGCGGCTCGACAGATCCGACACGAGCGCCACGCCGCCGTAGCCGAACTTGAGGTTGTGGGCGCCGGTGACGTACGACGCAGAGCCACGCCAGGTGTACTGCGCGTCCCAGCTGTCGGCCCAGTTGGCCGACCGGTACGTGAGGTTCGGAATGCCGCCGTTGGCCGAGCAGCCGGCCGCGCACTGTTCGGTGATGCGCACGAGGGGACGCGTCGTGTTGCCGAGACTTTCGCGTGGCCCGAACGGCGACTGATAGAGCCCGAGGCCGGCCTCGAACAGCAGCCGGTTGGTGGCGGTGTTCGACCAAGTGAGCTGGCGGACACGGGGGGTCGTGGCCAGGTAGCCGCCGATCTCCGGCGACGACGTGCTGGTCAGGCCGCCCAGGCCGAGCGGGCCGATGACGGCGCCCGACTCCGGCTGCTTGCGGCATCCGTCGGTCGTGCTGGTGAAGGTCGCGCCGTTGCACGCCTGCTGCTCGTCCCAGTGGACGTTGATCTTGTCCCGCGAGGACGCCTGAATCGTCACGCGGGCACTGTAGAGGCGCCAGCTCTCGGCCCCGCGCACCTCACGGGTGCGGTCAGGAGCGTAGAGCCACTTGGTTGGGTCGCCGGCGTTCAGGTTCGGGTAGATGTTCGGGATCGTCCGGTGCTGGCCCTCGTCACGCCCGGTGACGTAGTACCACAGGCGGTCCTTGACGATCGGCCCGCCGATGCCGAACGTGAAATCCCATTGTTTCAGCAGCTGGCCAGGCCTCGTCAGGCCGGCCGTCCGGAGCCGGTCCGTGTAGTTGCTGCCGATCATGCCCCCGCCGACGCCCGAGAGATACGCCGCTCCGCGGATGGTGTTGCCGCCGCTCTTGGGGATGATGCTGAGCGTTGGGCCGCCCACCTCGGACTCGCCGAGGCCGCCGGATGTCGTCGTCACGACCTCCTGCGCGTTCGAGATGTCGGCCACGTAGGTGGACACGCCGCTGCCTCCGAGACCGGCGCCGACGTTGAGGCCGTCCACCTGCATGCGGCCCTCGTTGTTGCGGCCACCCTGGCCGCCGAACACCGTCATCTGTGGGGTCACCTGGATGTCGGTCGGGCCTCCACCGGTCGTCTGGATGCCAGGGATCAGCAGCGCCGTGGCCGCCCACGACCGCGCGGTGGGGATCGAGGTCAGCACCTCGTTGCTGATCGTCGTCTGGCGCCGCACGCTCTGCACGTCGACGATGGGCGTCGTGCCCGACACCGTGATCGTTTCCGTGACGCCGCCGACCGAGAGCTCGGCGTCGATCTGTGCGTTGAACGAGCCGGTCAGCTCGATGCCTTCGCGCTTCACCTGGGTGAAGCCCGGCAGCGCGAACGTCACCACGTAGGTGCCGGGCGGCAGGTTCACGATGCGGTACAGACCGCGGTCGTCCGACACCGCGGTGCGGACCTTCTCGATCAGGACCGGGCTCGAGGCCTCGACGGTGACGCCCGGTAGGGCGGCGCCCGAGGAGTCGCGCGCCGTGCCGGCAATGGATGCTTGCGCGAAGGCGGATGACGGAATCAGAAAGAGCAACGCGGCGAGGAATATGCCGCAGGCGAGGTGACGCATGAGACGGCCTCCATCGGGATTGGCCTTGCAGGCGAACGGGCCAAGCCTATACCAGATCTCCATGAGGCCTGGTTGGATTCGTCGTCATACCGCCTTTACATGACGATCAAGAGGGGTTGTGGGAGCGCCGCCGGTGGTTGGTGACCCACCTGGAGGGACCACGCCGGCCGCGCCAGCGCGTGAGCGCGCGAGCCCGCGTGACGATCAGGGCGTGGGCGCGCGCTCGAGCAGCCGGCCAGTGGCGCTGTCGACGCTGACGAGCGCCTTCTGGTAGTCGGCGAGCGCGCGAGCCTCGCGCAGCGCGGCGTCGGCCGTGGCCAGTTCGCGGAGGTTCACCAGGAACTGCGTGGAGTCGCCCAGTGTGAACCGGTCGCGCTCGAGGGCCTCGAGTTCGCGAGCGACCACGACCTCCTCGGTCACGACGTCGAGCACGGCGCGCGCGGCTCGCAGCGCGCTCAGCGCGTCCTGTACGTCGGCCCGCACGCGGTCCTCCGTCCACCGCAGCTCCTGGTCGATCGACGAGAGCTTGGCCTGTACCTGCAGCGACTTGCCGCTGGCCTTTCGCCGCTGCAGCGGCAGGACGAACGTGATGCCCCCTTCGAAGGTCGATGCGACCCGGCTCTGTGGACCCGTACCGAAGTCGCGCGAGACCTGGGAGAAGAGATCCACGCTGGGCAGGAGCGAGTTCTGCGCCAGGCGCAGGTCGACTTCCTGCTGCTCGCGCTTCACGCGGAGTGCCGCCAGTTCGGGTCTGTGGCCGAGCGCGTACTGGATCTGTGCGGCTTCGTCGGCCTCGGTCATCGGCGCCGGCCGTGGCAGCGGCGGCAGGCGGTCGAGCGCGGGCCGCACGGGCCGGCCGTCCAGCCCACGCAGGTACAGCGAGAGATCGATCGCCTGCTGTTCGATCTGGCGCTGGGCCGTCGCCAGCGCCGACCGCCGCTGCAGGATGGCTCGCCGGTTGTCGGTGCGCTCGACCGGCGCGACTTGGCCGAGCCCCACCGCGTCGGCCAGCTGCTGGTCGCGTGCCTCCGCGATGTCGAGGAGGGCCTGGGCGATGCGGCGCTGCTGGCCGGCGGCCGCCCAGTCCCAGTACTCGCCGAGGGCCTCCTTGAAATACGTCAGCCGTGCCTTGTCGAGGCCGCGTTCGGCGACGTCGATACCGAGCGCCGCGGATTGCCGCTCGGCCCGGCGGGCGTCGGTGGCACGGTCGCGGAGCAGCGGCAGCGAGAATCCGGCCGTCACCTCGCCGCTCGACAGCGTCTGCGCCTTGGTGTCGTAGGCGGCGAACGTGCCCGTCCCGCTGCGATAGCCCCCGAAGGTGGTCAGGCCCAGAGCGGCCAGCGGCTGTTCGAGCACGGTCTTGGTACGGTCGTTGTCGTAGTAGCCCCGGACGCTGAGCGTCTCGCTCTTGAGCTTCAGGTCGAAGGCGCCCTGCGACTCGAGGGCCTCTCCCCGCGCGAGCGCCACCTCCTGCCGCGCCCGTTCGAGCAGCGGCAGCGCCCGCGAGACGGAGGTCAGTACCTCGTCGGATGACAACGGGTTGGTGGCGGCCGTCTGGGCGTGCGCCTCGCCGGCGAGCCCGACGATCACGCCGGCGGCCAGCACTCGAAGCAGTCCAGTCATCGTCACTTCTCGTCGTCCTTGCCCGAGGAGGCCTCGTCGGCCTTCTCCTCGCTCTTGCCGGCGGGGTCGAACGCCGACACGGCGGGCTCGTCCGGCGAGATCACCGGCGGGAACCCGTTGAACTGCCGCCACAGCTCGTAACCCAGCGGCACCACGTTCAGCAGCACCCAGCCATTGGCGCGGACGCCCTGTCGCAGGAAGCGAGGCGACGGCCACGACTCGTCCTGCGGGTCCGGTTCCACCAGGACGCGGAACTTGCCCTTGCCGTTGTCGGTCGGGTCCACCAGCTGGACGCGGCCGCCGAAGGTGCCGACTGCGATCGATGGCCAACCGGAGAACTGGAGCGCCGGCCAGCCCTCGAACTGGAGCCGCACCATGTTCCCCGCCATGACCATCGGCATGTCGTTGCCGTCCACCCAGAGCTCGACCACGTCCTTGCGCGACGCGGGCACGATCACCACGAGCGGGGAACCGGCCTTGAGCAGTTCGCCGCTCTGCCGGGCCAGTACACGCAGGACGGTACCGTCGATCGGTGCGGTCACCCGCTGCGTCTGCTGGCGGGCCAGGCGCACGTCCACCTTCGCCAGCTCGGCACGGGCCTTGGCGACGTCGCTGTTGGCCGAGGCCACGGACGCGCGCGCCTCGTCGACGCGCGCCTCGGCGTCGGCGCGCGTCCGGCGCAGTTCGGCCTCGAGCGAGGCGGCCTCGCTCCGCGCGGCGTTCAGCGTGGCGACGGCCCGCTCCACCTCGGCATTGCGCGTCGCGAACTCGAGCTCGGCCAGCTCGACCGAACGCGTGGACGTCAGCCCCTTCGCCATCAGGGCCCGCTGGCGGTCGATGTTGAGATCGGCCGTGACCTTGGCCGCGCGTGTTGCGGTGAGCGCCTGCTCGGCGGCGACGATCCGTTCCCGCGCCATCTGCAGCCGGAGTTCCGCTGCCGCGACGCTGCTGTGGAGCGTCTCCACCAGGCCGATGATCCGGTCGTCGAGCGAACGGGCGCGGCGAGATCCCTCGTCGACGGTCCGAACGATCTGATCCCGCTCCTGGCGCAGCCGCTCGAGGATGGAGGGGTCGTTGTCGGTCAGGTCGACGATGGGGTCGCCGCGCTTCACCCGGCTGCCTTCGACGACGTGCCACTCGACGACCCGCCCGTCCACGGTTGCCTCGATCTGCTGGGGCCGCTCCTCGGGGTTGAACGCGATCAGCCGGCCCGACCCCGCGATGTTCTGCTGCCACGGCGTCAGCGTGAGGGCAATCGCGGTCACGACGAGCAGCACGACGAGCAGCCGGGCGAGCAGGCGCGACGACCGGGGCGCCTGCACGTTGTGCAGGGCCAGGCGCTGATCCATGTGCCAGCCCGGCCTGGCCTTGTGGTCGTGGGCGCTCATTCCTTCACCTCCGGGCCGCCGATCTCACGCACGTCGCCGTCCTCCATCCGTATGATGCGGGTGCAGTGGGCCAGCACGTCTGGCCGCTCGGTGATGCAGACGAGCGTCCACGGCGCGTCGGGCGCGAAGAGCACCTTCAGCAGACGCTTCTGCTCCTCGCGGTGATCGACCTGGTCGAGCGCCCCGTCGAGCACGATCAGCCGTGGGCGGTCGGCGATCGCGCGCGCGATCATCAGGCGGCACGCCTGGCGGTACGACAGCGGCCGTCCGTGCGGATGGAGCTCGGTGTCGAGGCCGCTCGGCATCGCCAGCAGTTCGTCGAGCAGGCCGACCGACGCGAGCGCGGCCGTGACGTCCTCGAACGGCAGGTCGTCTCGGCCCAGCCGCACGTTGTCGAGCATCGATCCCGGAAAGAGCTCCACGTTGCGGACCAGCGCGACCCGGCGCCGCAGGTCGGTCAGCGACAGGGACCGGATGTCGGTGCCGTCGAAGCGTAGCGAGCCGCCGACTGGCGCCCGCAGGCCGAACACGGCGTCGGCGAAGATGCTCTTGCCGGATCCGTTCGGCCCGATGAGGCCGAGCTTCTCGCCAGGCCCGACTTCGAGTGCGCCGATGTGCAGCGTGGGGCTGGTGGCGTCGGGATACTGCACCTGCAGCCCCCGGACCGACAGGGCCAGCGGGCCCGTTCGCCCCAGCTCGACCTCGCCCCCGGCGCGCTCCAGCGGCAGGTCGACGAGGGCGCCGAGCTTGTCGATGGCGGCACACAGGTCGTAGAAGACCTCGAGCTGCTTGCCGAACTTGGTGAAGGCGCTCAGCATGCCCGCGACGATGAGCTCACTCGCGACCAGCTGACCAAGGGTCAGCTGGCGCGAGATGACGAGCCAGCCCCCGATTCCGAGCAGGGCCGAGCTGGCGACGGCCTGCAGAGTGAAGGAGCCGACGATCTGGCGCAGGAGGATGCGGAAGTGCTGCTCGCGATACGAGAGGTAGTCCTCGAGCAGCCGCTGCGACTGCCGGATCGCGTAGCGGGCGCCGCCGTCCGACTTGAACGTGATGAGGTGGGCGGCCAGCTGCTCCAGCCACGCTTCGAGGGCGTACTTGGTCTTCGATTCCTTGATGCTCGTGTAAATGGCCCCGCGCCCGAGGACGAAGACGATGACCAGCATCGCGATGATGAGCAGCACGTCGAAGGCGAGCAGCCACGGGTGGTACAACGCGAGCAGCACCATCCCGATGAGCGTCTGCATCAGGATGCTGAGGCCGTCGATGAGCAGCAGGGACGCCGACTTCTGGACCGTCACCGTGTCGAAGAAGCGGTTGACCAGTTCGGGGCCGTGGTAGCGATCGAAGGCTTCGGCCTTAACGCGGAGCAGCCGCCACGTGACGTCGGTGGCGACCCGCGCGAAGATGCTGCGCTGGATGATCTCCACCACCCCGGCCCGCAGCGCGTTCATCAGCGTCGAGAAGCCGAGGGCGACGAACACGAAGAGCGTCAACACGACGAGCGGCTGCAGTACCGAGCCGAAGGCGATCGTGTTGACCAGGGACTGCACGGCGACCGGCACCACGAGCGACAGCAGTGCGATGACGATCGAGTAGACCACCGCGACCCACAGCGTCCGGCGCTCGCCGAGCAGCATGGCGCGGAGTCGCACGTACGGGTCGACGTGGGCACCCTCGGGTGCGCGCATCGGCGACAGCGGCGCGGCCGGCTCGGCGAGCACCCAGTCGACGGCCATGCCTTCATCCTCGACCCCGAGCCAGTGCAGCAGGGCGCCCGCCGTCCAGCGGGTCGGTCGGCTGTGCGCGCCGGGCACCACGACCATTGCGCCGCCACGGGCGGCCTCGAGCACCGCGATGGCCTCGGCCCGGCCGTCCGCCGACGTGCGGACGGCTACCCACGGGTAGGCGGGATCGGCCTCGGCGAGCACCTCGGCCAGGGGCCTGCGCACGACCGCCGTCGTCAACCCTGCTTCGGCAGCGAGCGCCCGGAGCACGGCGTCTGGCGGCAGCGAGCCGGCGCTCAGGCGGCGAACCGCCGCGTCGAGCTCGGACGGGTCGACCTCGGTGGCGTGAGCCTGGGCCAGATACTCGACGACCGGCCGCAGGCTCGCGGGGTCGGCGCGGCGGGTGGCGGGCACGGTGGGTGAGGAAGACGACATGCGATTGATAATACACGAAAAAATTGTCGCGTATCAAATGTCGTAAATCAGGGTATACTCTCTACATGGCCCGTCAGGATACCGGTGGCGCCCGCTGGACCTTCCTCACGAATCACGGTCACGTGCTGCTGTGCCTGGCGCAGTCGCCCGAGTTGCGCCTGCGCGACGTGGCGGAGCAGGTTGGCGTCACCGAACGCGCGGTGCAGCGGATCGTCTCGGATCTCGTCGAGGAAGGCTATCTGATCCGCCGCCGCGCCGGACGGCAGAATGAATACGAGATCGACATGACCCTGCCGCTCCGGCACCCGGTCGAGGCGCACCAGACAGTGCGGACCCTGATGGCGCTGATCGAATCCGAGCGGCCGCGCCGGGCCGCCACGCGCCGGACGGCTGGACCGAGCCGGACCAGCCGCACGCGCTGACGCGCGATCAGCGCGAGTACTGCCGCAGGCTCACGTAGGCCGAGCGGACGATCGTGGGCAGCTGGTCGTAGCCGGCCCAGTCCTGGTACTGGGGAAGCCGGACCGTCCTCTGCAATTCGTCCACCGGACGGCCCGCCGCGATGCCGGCCGAGACGGCATCCCGCAGATCCTCCAGGTACCGCCTGACCCCCGTCAGGTCCGCCTTGGTGCCGGATTCCCAGTGGCTCGTGACGAGCAGGTCGAAGTCGAGGCTCTCGAGCGCGCGCACCGACGCGATCCAGTCGGCCAGCGGCCGCCGATCGAAGCCGAACCCGCAGCACAGCCGCTTGACCCAGACGTAGTCGCCGGCGAAGAGCACCCGCTCGTCCGGGAAGTAGACGTCGAAGAGGTCGTCCGTGTGACGGTTGCCGGCGTGAATCAGTACGGCGCGCTTGCCGCCGAGGGTCACGGTGTAGCGGTCGGAGAACGTGACGTCGGGCCGCTGGATATCCGCGTTGATCTCGGCGGCCGTCAGGTAGCCGTCCCGGTTGCGGTCGAACGCGTCGAAATTGGCGCGCGTGCCGGTTTGCGCCTCGTCGCGCGAGAGCCGCCCGTCGCGGTCGAGATCGTCGGTGTCGCCCGGCGGCCGCGCCTGTCCGAGCGGAAGCGCCAGGTTCTTCGGCAGGTTCTCGTGGGCGACCACCCGTGCCGTGTCGGCGAAGACGCCGCCACCGCGCGCGTGATCCCAGTGGTAGTGGCTCTGGAGCACGTACTTCACGGGGCGCCCAGGGAACCGCGAGGCGAGTTCACCCTTCAGCCACGAGGCGAACTCGGGGCTGAGCGGATCCGCCAGGATGATGCCGTCCGGTGTCACGAGGAAGAGCGTGACCGCGCCAACGCCCGGCCCGCTCTGGACTTTGTACAGATCGCCCCGCACCTGCTGAATGGCGCGCACGAATGGGGGCTGCGGCAAGGCCTGGGCCGCCGTGGCCGGGGTCTGGGGCGCGGCCGGCGCGGGCGCAGGCGCGTGCTGCGCGGCAGCCAGCGTTCCGGCGGCGAGGAGGCAGGCGAGCAGGAGGAACGACCGGGGCGTCATGCCCCCAGGGTACAACGCCCTCGGGGCGGCGTTCGAGGGGCGCGGGCCGACGCCCCCGCCCCTCGAGTTCCGTCCTCGGGGTCAGCCCATCGTCGGCATGACGAAGTCGGCCCCCGCGCGGATGCCGGTCGGCCAGCGCGTGGTGATCGTCTTGAGCCGGGTGTAGAAGCGCACGCCCTCGGGGCCGTGCACGTGGTGGTCGCCGAAGAGGGAACTCTTCCAGCCGCCGAAGCTGTGGAACGCCATCGGCACCGGAATCGGGACGTTGATCCCGATCATGCCCACCTGAATCTCGTTGGCGAAGGCGCGGGCGCTGTCGCCGTCGCGGGTGAAGATCGCGGTGCCGTTGCCGAACTCGTGCGCGTTGATGAGATCGACGGCCTCGCGGTAGTTCTTGACGCGGACGATGCCCAGAACTGGCCCGAAGATCTCTTCCTTGTAGATCCGCATGTTCGGCGTGACGCGATCGAACAGCGTGCCGCCCAGGTAGAACCCATCGGGATGCGTGGCGCTCTTGAAGCCGCGGCCGTCCACCACGAGCGTGGCGCCTTCCTCGACTCCCAGGTCGACGTAGCCCTTGACGCGGTCGCGGTGCTCGCGGGTGACGAGCGGACCCATCTGCGCCTTCGGGTCGGTGCCTGGCCCGACCTCGAGCGCGCGCACCTTGGGGGCCAGCCGGGCGACGAGCGCGTCGCCGACGGCGTCCGTGACCGCGACGGCAACCGAGATCGCCATGCACCGCTCGCCGGCCGAGCCGTACGCGGCGCCCATCAACGCGTCCACCGTCTGGTCGAGATCCGCGTCGGGCATCACGACGAGGTGATTCTTGGCTCCGCCGAGCGCCTGGACCCGCTTGCCCTGCGCGGCCGCGGTCGAGTAGATGTAGCGCGCGATCGGCGTCGAGCCGACGAAGCTGATCGCCTGCACGTCGGGGTTCGTCAGCAGGGCGTCGACCGCCTCCTTGTCGCCGTGCACGACGTTGAACACGCCGTCAGGGAGGCCTGCCTGCTTGAAGAGATCCGCCAGCATGAGCGAGGCCGACGGGTCGCGCTCGGACGGCTTGAGGATGAACGTGTTGCCGCACGCGATGGCCACCGGGAACATCCACATCGGGACCATCGCCGGGAAGTTGAACGGCGTGATGCCCGCGACGACCCCCAGCGGCTGGCGCAGCGAGTGACTGTCGACGTTGGTGCCGACGTTCTCGGTCACCTCGCCCTTGAGCAGGTGCGGGCCGCCGCAGGCGAACTCCACCACCTCGAGCCCGCGCGTGACCTCGCCGAGCGCGTCGCTGTGCACCTTGCCGTGCTCGCTCGTGATGAGGGAGGCGAGTTCGCTGGCGTTGGCCTCGATCAGCTCCCGGAACCGGGCCATGACGCGCGCTCGCCGGAGCGGAGTGGCGCCAGCCCATGCGGGGAAGGCCGCTTTGGCAGCGGCCACGGCGGCGCTCACTTCGGCCGTGCTGGCCAGCGGCACCCGGGCCGACACGGAGCCCAGCGCCGGGTTGAAGACGTTGCTGAAGCGGCCGCTGGCGCCGTCCACGCGCTGGCCGTTGACGTAGTGCTGCAAGGTATCAGTCACGAAGGTCTCCTCACCCTTGATGATGCCTCAGAAACGGCCGATGTGTCCGGCTGGGGCGCCGCGTCGGGACAGCGCTGGGACTACAATGCCCGCGTCCGGAGGATGAGGGTATGGCGCTCGATCTGATCGTGAACGGCACGCGGCACGAAGTCGACGTGGACCCGGCAACCCCACTCCTGTGGGTGATTCGCGATCACGTGGGGCTCACGGGCACCAAGTTCAGCTGCGGCATCGGACAGTGCGGCGCGTGCACGGTGCACGTCGGCGGGCGGCCGGTGCGGTCGTGCAGCCTCCCCGCGTCGGCCGCGGTCGGCAAGGCGGTCCTGACGATCGAGGGACTCTCGCCGGACGGCAGCCACCCCATCCAGGTCGCGTGGACGGAACTGGATGCCCCGCAGTGCGGCTACTGCCAGTCGGGGATGATCATGAGCGCGTTGGCCCTGCTGCAGAAGTACCCAAGGCCCACCGACGCCAATATCGACGCGGAGGTGACCAATGCCTGCCGTTGCAGCACCTACCACCGAGTCCGAAAGGCGATTCACCTCGCGGCGGACCTGATGAGGAAGGCGTAGGAGGCGGACGTGAGCGACAGCACACGCGCAGCGTCGGGCGCAGGCGCCGACGTCGGATCCAGCGTGACGCGGCGAGAGTTCCTGGCAACGGTGGCCGCCGCCCAGGGGGCCTTCGTCCTGGGTTTCTGGGTGCCGCCTCGCGCGAGCGCGCAGACCGTGCCAGCGCCGTCCTGGTACGAGGAGCCGGCGACGCCGGAGGTGAACGCGTGGATCGTCGTCGCGCCGGACGAGACGGTGACGGTGCGGATCGCGCAGACCGAACTCGGCCAGGGCGTCTGGACCTCGAACGCCATGATGGTGTGCGAGGAGCTGCAGTGCGACTGGAGCAAGGTGCGGCCGCAGTACGCCTCCGCGAACCGGGATGCCCGGGAGCAGGCGCCGGCGTGGACGCTGAACGTCATGGGCAAGGGTGCCACCGACCCGAAGGGTGGCGGCGAGCCCACCTTCGGCACGCGGGACCCCAAAGGCGTGTCCGGCATTCCCGACAGCCTGTATCGGCGGATGCGGACGAACGCGGCGTCGTCGGTGAAGGACGGCCGGTACTACCTGCAACTCGCCGGCGCCGAGGCTCGGGAGCGGCTGCTGCTGGCCGCCGCCGCGATCTGGAACGTACCCGTCTCCGAGCTCACGGCACGCGACAGTGTGATCACGCATGCGCCGACCGGCCGCACCACCACCTACGGCAAGGTGGCCCGGCGCGCGGCCGCCACGCCGCACCCGCACCCGGAGACCATCGTCATCAAGTCGCCCGATCAGTGGACGCTGATGGGCACCGAGCAGAAGAACCTCGACGTGCCACCCAAGGTGACCGGCCAGGTCACCTATGGCATCGACGTCCGCGTTCCCGGCATGAAGTGGGCGGCGGTCAAGTCATGTCCCGTGTACGGGGGCGACGTCAAGCGCTTCGACTTCGACGCGGTCCGAGGGATGCCGGGCGTGCGCTCCGCAGTCCGGTTCCCCATCCCCGATCCGGCGCTGACCCGCGGCCGGGTGTTCAGCGGGGGCGTGGCAATCGTGGCCGACACGTGGTACCAGGCGAAGACGGCGCTCGACCGGATGCCCATCGAGTGGGAGATTCCTCCGGCCAACGCGGCCTTCACGTCCGAGAACATGCGGGCGGCGCTGCTGGCCGCCCTCGACGCCCCCGGTCAGGTGCGCGTCGACCACGGCGACGTCGCCGCCGGCTTCGGCCGCGCCGCCCGGATCGTCGAAGCCACCTATTCCACGCCCTTCCTGCCGCGTGCCCGCATGGAGCCTGGCAACGCCACCGTGCTCGTCACCGAGAACCGCGTGGACATCTGGATCGGGGATCAGAGCCCGCAGGAGACGCGGTTCAGCGCGTCGAAGATCACCGGGATTCCCGAGACCAACGTCCACCTGCACTTGTGCCACCTGGGCGGCGGTTTTGGCCGAAACGGCAACGGGCCGCAGGCGGAACACGCCATCATGATCGCCAACGCGCACCGCGGCACGCCGATCCACATGCTCTGGACCCGCGAGGAGGACTTCATCGGCACCACGTATCGCGCCATGGGCGTGGCTCGCCTCAAGGCCGGGCTGGACGCGGACGGTTGGCCGATTGCGCTCGACGTGCGGACCGCCATGCAGCGGGACGGGTTCGGCCCGGACGCCTCGTTCGACGTGGCGTCCCGTTACCACACGCCGAACTACCGCTACACGAGCCATACGACCAGGTTCCACGTCCCCGTCGGCACGCGCCGCGGCGTCGGACAGGCCGCACACGAGTTCTACCGCGAGAGCTTCATGAACGAGCTCGCGCGTGCCGCCGGGAAGGACCCGTATCTCTACCGGCGCGAATTGCTGGCCCGCACCAACCTGCCCTACAAGCAGGACATGATCACGGCGCTCGACATGGCTGCCGAGATGTCGGGATGGGGCACGCCGCTACCGCCGGGCACGGCACGGGCCATCGGTCTCGAGGAGCGGGGCGCCGAAGGCAATGGCATGGCCACGATCAGCGCCATGGTGCACACCGTCTCGGTGAGCCGTCGCGGCCGGATCAAGCTCGAGCGCGTCGACGTGGCGCACGAGACGGGCTTCGGCCTGGTCAATCCGCTGTCGGTGCGGAAGCAGATTGAAGGGCAGATCACCTGGTTCTACAACGATGCCGTGCATCAGGCCTGCACGATCAAGGACGGGCGCATCGTCGAGAACAACTTCCACACGTTCCCGCTGTCCCGGATCGACGAAGACCCACCCGAGATCAACATCCGCTTCTTCCCGACCCGGCACTGGCTGATCGGCATGGGACACGACCGCGCGACGTCGATTCAGTCCGCGATTGCCGACGCGATCTTCCAGATCACCGGCAAGCGTGTGCGGGACCTGCCGTTCAACGGACACGACCTGAGCTGGGGGGCGTGACCGCCTCTCACCAGCCTGCCGGCGTCCTCGACCTGCCGTGACGGCTCCCGTCAGCCGCCAGCACTGACCGGCGCGAGGGCCTCGAGGTCGGCGCCGAGCAGCGCGCCGCGGAATCCGCCGACGGCGTCGGCAAGGGAGCCCCGGCCACCCCATGCGTCGAGCGCGCGGTCCCGCTGCCGGCGCGACAACAACAATTCCGGGACGAGCGAGAGCTCGGTGGCGCGGCGGGCCACCAGCGCGCCGATCGCCTTCTCGAGCGCCAGCCGCCGCTCGAGATCCGCCGCCGAGGGCACGGGCGGATCGATCGCTGCCGCGCCGGTCTCGGCCTCGCGGCGCGCGACGGCCAACGCCTCGATCCACTGCGGGGCGTACGTGGCGTGCCGTCGTGGGTCGTAGCCCGGGAGTCGGGCAGCCTCCTGCAGAGACAGGCTGTCCCGGCGCGCGAGAGCGATCAGGGTCTCGTCGCGCAGCAGGAAGGGCCGCGCGACGTCGAGCCGGGCGGCCTCTCGTTCGCGCCACGCCGCGAGCCCGCGCGCGATCGCGCGGACGGATGGTGGGTATCGTTCCAGCCCCTTCACCCGGCGCCAGGCGTCAGCGGGCGCCGGGCCGTCCGCGTCCGAGGCGGCGAGCGCGGCCGAGTCCTCGAGGGCCCACTCGAGCCGGCCCAACCCGATCAGGCGACGCTCGAGTTCGGCGGCCGCGGCCGGCAGATATTCGACGTCGTCGGCCGCGTATTGGAGTTGTTCGGGGGAGAGCGGCCGGCGCAGCCAGTCGGTGCGCGTCTCGTCCTTGTCGAGCCGCACGCCGAAGAGCGCGAAGATCAGGGCCCCGTACGACAGGGACGGGCCGAGCCCGGCGAAGGCGGCCGCCACCTGCGTATCGAACAGCGGCCCGAGCGACGCGCCCGTCGCCCGGCGCAGCACCGGCAGATCCTCCGAGCCGGAGTGGAGAATCTTGCGGGTGCCCGTGTCGCCCAGGACGGTGCCGAGTGGCGAGAGGTCCGTGATCCGCACGGCATCCACGAGCGCCACCTCGCCCGCGACCGCCACCTGTACGAGGCCCAGCCTGGCGCGGAACGTCCGCTCGCGCACGAATTCGGTGTCGAGTCCGACGCTCGGCGCCCCCTGCCAGCGGGCCACGGCTTCGGCGAGCTCGTCGGGATGGTTGATCGAGAGCGTCCTGGTCACACCGCAGTGTACTGCGAGGACCCGACGGCCATGAGTGCTCCCCCTGGCGAGGGTGGAGTCGGTGGCGAATGTGTCGCGTGTCCGGTCACGCGTGCGTGACCGGCCGAGCCACCACGATGCTGAACATCGAGGTGGTCGGGACGACGTCCTCCAGCGCGAAGCCTGATGCGGCGAACAGCGCCTCGAAGTCCGCGCGCGTGCGCTCCCGGCCGCCGACGCCCGTCATCATGATCATGTCGGTCCACTTGCCCACGTGGAAGTCCGACGTGTCGGGCAGGGCCCACTCGAGCAGCATGACCCGCGCCGTGGGCTTCGTCGCCTTGCGCAGGGTCTTCAGGATCGCCAGGGCCTTCTCGTCGTTTCAGTCGTGGATGATGTTGCGCAGGATGTAGGCATCGGCCTCGACCGGCACCGCTTCGAAGAAGTTGCCCGCCACGCGCTCGACGCGGTCGTGCGGAATGGCCGTCGAGACCACCTCGGGCAGGTCGAAGATCACACCACGACACGCAGGATGCGCGTCGAGGATGTCCACCAGCTGGGTGCCGATCCCGCCCGCGATGTCGGCAATGACGGGGAATCGGCTCCAGTCGTACGCCGCCGTGATGGTGGGTGTCATCGGGGCCGTCACCGACCGCATCGCCTCGTTGAACACCGGCCACTGCTCCGGATTGCGGCGGTAGAACTCCCACGAGTCGTACCCGAGACGCTCGTGCATGGCCGTCTTGCCGGTCTGCAGAGTTGGCAGCATCTCGGCGAGCCCGTCCCAGTAGTGCCAGCCCGGTGCCTGAACCCGCATGAACGCCCACGTCGACCCCGGCACGTCCCTGCGCAGGCACTCGCTGACGGGCGTATTGGCGAAGACCTTCGGCGATACCTGGGTGAAGATCCCGATCGACTCCAAGGCGCGCATCAGGCGAAACAGGCTGTCTGCGTCCGTGCCCGTCTGGTGGGCAAGGACGTCCACTGTCAGCGGGCCGGCCGCGAGCGCGTCGGCCAGGCCCAGCTCCGTGGCCGCCACCACGCAGCGGCCCTGGACGAGGCCGAGGAAGGCCCCCATGATTCGTTCCTGCGGTGAGGGCTGGGGGGAGACGTCGTGTCGGGTGGTGTCATCGTCGCTCCGTGCGGGGGCTGAAGGCGGGGCAGCTGAGCCGTAGGAGGCGCAAGCATATCTCACGTAGAATCCGTCGGCGATGACCAGCGTGCGCCCGCGTATTCGGGCTGGCTCCACAGCGCGGCGGACCTTCTACGTCGCCGCCAGCGCGCTGATGGCGCTGATTGCGGTGGTGGGCTTCTGGCCCAGCTACTTCGGTCCGCTGGTCCACCTGACGATCGAGCGCAGCGCAGTCATTCACGTGCACGCCGTCGTCTTCGTCGGTTGGCTGGTGCTGTTCACGGCGCAGGCAGTCCTGGCGGCCACGGGACACGTGCGCCGACACCTGCAGGTGGGGCGAATCGGGATTGCCTACGGCGCGCTGGTCGTCGTCGTGGGCCTGTTCACGACGCTGTATCAGTTCGCGGGGCGCATTCGCGCCGATGGCCTCGACGCCTCGCTCGACTACCCGACGTGGCCGCTCATCGACATGGCGATCTTCGCGCCGTTCTTTGCCGCCGCCGTGGTCTACCGCAAGGCGCCTGAGATTCACAAGCGGCTGATGATCGTGGCCACCACCACGCTGCTGATCGCCGCCGCCGGGCGCATGCCGCTGCCGTTCAACGCGATTCGCCTCGTCTGGTTCTCGCCGATCCTGGCGGGGATGGCGTACGACGCGACGATGCGGCGCCGCCTGGCGCCCGCCTATGCGATCGGCCTCTCGGTCCTGTTCGTGTCGAGCTTTCGCGACGGCCTGATGCAGACGGCGTGGTGGCCCGCGTTCACCCGCTGGCTCGGCGGGTTGCTGGTGTAGAGCGGCCGGACGAATCCGCGCCACCGGCCTCCAGTCGCGGAGACATGCGGAGACGGAGCAGGGAACTCGCTGAATTCAGGAGAATTCGTTAGGGAAGTTGGTTGCGGGGGCTCGCAGCCGCTGCCGGTTGGTGGCGTGGTGGGTGGCGGCGTGAATGAGGGTAATGAATCTCGAATGGGGGTAAGATCGGGCATTCGTTACCTCCTTGCCGAGGCCTGATGCCCTCACTTTCCCCCGAATACCTCGGCCGCCTCTCGTTTGACAGGCAAGCCCTCAGCACGACGCGCCGCCTTGGCGAGTCCCGTGGACGGCAGCAGCTGTTCGTGCGCCAGTACCCTGCGCAACTCGAGCAGCTCCGCACGCACGCGATGGTGGAGTCCACCGAATCGTCGAGTCGAATCGAAGGGGTGGTTGCCGGCCCGGGCCGGGTCGAGGACCTGGTCGTCCGTCAGACGGCTCCTCGCGACCGAAGCGAGCAAGAGATTGCCGGCTATCGCGACGTGCTGCAGCTCATACACGAGTCGCACGCCGACATGCCCTTCAACACGAACGTCGTGCTGCAGATGCATTCGGTGCTCAACCGCTACCTGCCTGACGGTGGCGGGCGCTGGAAGCCGTCGGACAACGAGATCGTCGAGCGGGACCCGGCAGGTCGAACGGTGCGTGTGCGGTTCACTCCTGTGTCTGCCGTGGCAACGCCTGGCGCCATGGCGCGCCTGACTGACGACTACAGGGCGGCGGTCGATCGCGGCCTGGGCGATCCGCTCGTGCTCGTGCCGCTGGCCGTCTTGGACTTCCTCTGCATCCATCCCTTCCGCGACGGCAATGGCCGCCTCGCGCGCCTGCTGTCGCAGTTGCTGATGTACCACGCCGACTACCGGGTGGGCCGCTACGTCAGCCTCGAACGGATCATCGAAGAGTCGCGTGAGACGTACTACGAGACGCTCGAGCGCAGTTCCCAGGGATGGCACGACGACGCGCACGATCCTCATCCCTGGCTGCGGTACTTCTGGGGCACGCTGCTGCGCGCTTACAGCGAGTTCGAGGAGCGCGTCGAAACCCTCAAAGGGTCGAAGACGGAACAAGTGCGGCAGGCGGTGATGCGCCGGACTGGACCGTTCACGATCTCCGACATCGAGGCCGACTGCCCTGGCGTCAGCCGCGACATGGTTCGGCACGTGCTGCGCCAGATGAGGGAGGGCGGCGTCGTGGCGGTAGAGGGGCGCGGCCCGGGGGCCCGCTGGAGGCGCGTTGAACTGTAGGAAATTTGGTTGCGGGGGCGGGATTTGAACCCGCGACCTTTGGGTTATGAGCCCAACGAGCTACCGGACTGCTCCACCCCGCG
>CAWULT010000057.1:0-28268 GCA_963923455.1 uncultured bacterium | reverse complement strand
GCCCTCGTTGTAGAAGAACGAGACCTTCCCCTTCACCTCGCCCGGCCCGCCCTCCCCGCTCATGGACACGCCCCGCTCCACCGTCCGCTGACCGCGGCCTCGATGCAGTCGCGCGTGGTGCCGAACCACGCCTGCACGCCGAGAATCGCCGGCAGGTAGTGCGCCTGCTTCGCCGAATCGAGCGCCACGACCCTGGTGCCCGGCGGCACGGCCTGCGCGAAGGCCGAGCAGGTGTCGGTCAGCACCACGCCGCCCGCGGCCGCGATCGCCGCGATGTGACCCGACCGGTCCGCCTCCGCGCGAACGGCGCGCGACGTGAAGATCCAGAGTGCACAGTTGGCGCTGACGCGGCGGCCGGCCAGCAGCCGCGCGGCCTCCGCGATCTGCTCGAGCGCCGCGTGGGGGCATCCGAGCATCACGTAGTCGACGGCCGGGTCGGTCGCATTCGCGTTGATGCGGTCGTAGACCTGCCGGCGCTCGGCGTCCCCGTAGACGATCACCTCGTCGGCCCGGCGGCCCGCGAAGGCCTCGTCGACGGTCGGGGCCTCGGGCGTGACGCCGACGATGTGGTACATCTCCACGCCGCCGGACGACGACGCGGCCGCGCCGAAGTGCTTGAATCGCACGAGGTCCGCGTCCCACGCGGGCCCGACCAGCACGGGGACGTGCTCCTGCACGGCCTCGCCGGCGAAGTAGCCCAGCATGCCCCAGTCGATCACCGACCGCACCGGCATCCGCACGTCGATGCGATGGGTGCCGCGCCGGCACTCGGTGCGGTGCAGGCCCCAATCGGGAATCTTCCCCGTCAGCATCGCGGCGCTGGTGCTCTCGCGGCCCTCGGTGTTCGTGCGGGCGCCGAGCACCGAGTTGGCGTAGATCACCGCCGAGGACTCCATCCACGCGCAGTGCTCGCCGAGGGCCGGGACGTTGCCCGCCAGGTAGGGCGTGCAGGTCTTGAGAATCTCGACCCCCTGGCCCGCCGCGAAGGCCTCGCGCGCCTGGTGTCCGAGGAACACCGCCTCGCTGACGCCGAGCGTCCGCCAGTGCCGCGGGTCGGCGCCACCCTGCAGATGGCACGTGTGGACGACCGCCGCCGGCGCCTCGACCAGTTCGTCGGCGTCGAGGTCGAAGAACGAGAAGATCGCATCGCCCTCCGGACCGCCCTTGTCGCGGTAGTAGGCCTGAAGGTACGGGTTGGCCGAGCCGGGCACGCCCGCGACGTTCGCGGTGTCGACGAACCGCTCGGCGCCGAGGGCGTCGGCGTAGCGCACGAGCAGCGCCATGGCCTTCTGCCGGGCCTTGCCGTGGCGCCCGTCGAGCATCGCCTGCTCGTCGTCGGTGAGGCGGACGGTGGGGCGCATCGTCAGGCCTTGGCCGGCTGCCAGGATGCGGACGTCCCGCCCGCGCTCGCGAGGTCCTGCTGCTCCGCCAGCGCGATGTCCGCGCCGAGCGTCCGCGTCCCGAGCCCGTAGTGGATCGCGGCCCAGACGTTGACGACGCCGACGATCGCCAGCGCGTAGCGCAGCGACTGGGTCCCGTGCGCCGGCGCCAGCCGGTCGCTGATGTGGCCCGCGACGAGCGGGCCGAGGCCGTAGCCGATCATCGTCTGGATGAACAGCAGCAACGAGCTGGCGACCGAGCGCATCCGCAGCGTGGCCAGCGACTGCGTCATCGTGAACGACGGGCCGAAGAAGACCGCCGCCAGGAAGGTCATCACCACGAACGACGGGAGCGCGACGTTCAGGTCGCCGGCCAGGTAGGCGGCGAACTGGAAGGGCACCATCACCAGGGTCGCGCCGCCCGGCACCCACAAGTACCAGCGCTTGTCGCCGGTGCGGACGGCCAGCCGGTCGGCTGCGTAGCCGCCGAGCAGCGTGCCGATGCCGCCGGCCACGGCGAAGATGGTCAGCCAGTTCGCGGCGGTGCCGGCGCTCATCTGGTGGGAGCGAATCAGGAACGCCGCGTTGAACGCGCCGCTCGCGTACCAGACGACCGAGTGCAGCGCCACGGCCAGGCTCATGTGGCGGAACGACGCGCGCTGCATCAGCACCGCCATCGCCTCGAAGAGGCCGGGCGCCTGCGTGCGGGCCGACCGCGACGGATCGACCTGGTCGGCGAACCCGCGCGGAGGCTCCTGCACCGTCAGGCGGACGAGGAGCGCGACGAGGATGCCCGGGATGCCCACCAGCATGAACGTGCCCCGCCAGCCGAGCGTCTGGATGGCGCGGCCGGCGACGAAGTTGCCGAGCGCGGTGCCGAAGGGCACGCCGAGCGCGTAGATCGAGAACGCCCGCCCCCGCTCCGACTTCGGGAAGTAGTCGGAGATCAGCGCGTGCGCCGGCGGGCTGCCGCCGGCTTCGCCGATGGCGGTCCCGACGCGCGCGGCGAACAGCGTCGCGAAGTTGACCGCGGCGCCGCAGAGCGCCGTCATGCCGCTCCAGAGCGCGACGGAGACCGCCAGCACGTTGCGCCGGCTCGAGCGGTCGGCCCAGGCGGCGATCGGAATGCCCATCGTCGCGTAGAAGACGGCGAAGGCGATGCCCGTCAGCAGGCCGAGCGCCGTGTCGCTGGCGCCGAACTCGGCCTTGATCGACTGGAGCGACACCGCCAGCACCGGTGATCGGTCCATGACGTTGATGACGTACGAGGAGAACAGCAGCGCGAGCACGTAGTTCCGGTACCACCACCGGGACAACAGACTCCCTCGAGATTCCTCGGCCGACGGCATGCTCCGCTCCCGGACGTGGGCCCCAGCGCCCGAGCCTAGATTACGCCGAACCCATAGCGTCCGCGTATGGGAAGATAGGCCGCCGGAGCTGCCATGACACCCCCGCCGCTGCGCAGCAACTTCGAACCCGGGTCGCCCCGCGAGGCCGTCCGCCGCGCCCAGTGGCGGGCGCTCGGCCTCAGCGACGCCGACATGCTGAAGCCGAAGATCGCCGTGGTGAACAGTTCGTCCGAGCTGGCCATCTGCTTCAGCCACCTCGACGGCATCGCGGCGGTCGTCAAGGAGGCCGTCCGGGAGGCCGGCGGCCTGCCGTTCGAGATCCGGACGGCCGCGCCGAGCGACTTCATCATCAGCGCGGGCGCGGCCGGCGGCTACATGCTGGCCAGCCGCGATCTCGTCGTCAACGACATCGAGATCGCCGTCGAGGGCGCGCAGCTCGACGGCATGATCTGCCTGTCCTCCTGTGACAAGACACCCCCGGCCCACCTGATGGCGGCGGGCCGGTTCGACATCCCCTCCCTGCTCGTGATCTGCGGCTATCAACCCTCCGGCCGCTTCCAGGGACGACACGTCGACATCGAGGACGTCTTCATCGGGTCGGTGCAGGCCATGTTCGGCCGGCTCTCGCGCGACACGCTGTCGGGCATGTGCGACAACGCGATCACCGGCCCGGGCGTGTGCGCCGGGATGGGCACGGCCAACTCGATGCACATCGCCTGCGAGGCGCTCGGCATGACGCTGCCGGGTGCGGCGCCGGTCCTCGCCAACAGCCCGCGGATGTTCGAGCTGGCGCGGCAGTCGGGCCGCCGGATCGTCGAGATGGTCCGCGACGACCTGAGGCCCCGCGCCATTCTCACGCCCGGCGCGTTCCGCAACGCAGTCGCGGCAGTGCTCGCGGTCAGCGGATCGATCAACTGCGTGAAGCACCTGCAGGCGGCAGCCGTCGAGGCGGGGCTGGATCTCGACGTGTTCGGCCTCTTCAACGAGATGGGCGACCGCGTTCCGGTGCTGAGCGCCGTCGCCCCGAACGGCCCCGACACGATCGAGGCGTTCGAGGCGGCTGGCGGCGCCCGGGCGCTGCTGCACCAGCTGTCGCCGCTGCTCGATCTCGGCGCGCGAACGGTCACGGGGCGCACGCTCGGCGAGGAGGTGTCGGCGGCCGAACCCGCCGCCGCCGACGTCATCCGCCCGATCGAACGCGCCCACGCACGCGCGGCGTCGATCGTCGTGCTCCGCGGATCGCTGGCGCCCGAGAGCGCCATCGCCCGTCCGGGCCTGCGGCCGCCGGGCCAGCCGACGCGGCTCACGGGTCCGGCGCTCGTCTTCGACGACGTCCCGGCCGCGATCGCCGCCATCCAGCAGGGCGCGCTGACGCCGGGCCACGTACTGGTGCTGCGCGGTTGCGGGCCGATCGGCGGGCCCGGCATGGCCGGGTCCGCCTCGCGCGTGGTGTTTGCGATCTACGCGGCCGGCCTCGAGAACGACGTCGCCTTCGTCAGCGACGGCCAGCTGTCGGGGCTCTGCAACAAGGGCCTGACGGTGGCCGAGGTGTCGCCCGAGTCGGCCGCCGGCGGGCCGTTGTGGCTCGTCGAGGACGGCGACCCCATCACCGTGGACGTCGACGCCCGGCGGCTCGACCTCGACGTGCCCATCGCGATCCTGGAGGCCCGGCGCGCGCGTCGCGGCGCCCCGGAGCTGCAGCCGTCGACGGGCTACCTCTCGATCTACCGCCGGACGGTGCAGCCGATGGCCACCGGGGCCGTCCTGCTGACCCCGGAGGGCATCCGCAGGCCCCGCTAGCGCACGGGCCGCGCCGCGTCGGACGAGGACGCCGGCCCCGCGGCCGCGAACGTGCCCGTGACCGGCACTCCCATCGGCCCGACCGGAATGTAGACGGTCGTGTGGTTGGGCGAGTTGACCATCAGCTTCTGCGCCTCGATGGCCTCGTGCTGGATGTACATCGGCGACAGCTGCCCGCGGATGATCTGCATCGCGTTGGCAATGCCCTGCGCCTGCACCTCCCGCTTCGCGCGCTCCTTGCGCTCGATCTCGATCTCGGTGTCCTTGCGCTGCAGTTCCTGCGTGGCCGCGAGCTTGCGCGACACCGCGTCGGCCACTTCCGTCGGGTACTGCACGTTGCCGACGACGACGCTGCCGATCACGAAGGGGCTGTCGGCCGCGTAGCGCCGGATCCGCGCCAGCACTGCCTCGCCGATCGGGATGAGCGCGTCCTTGACCTCGAGCCCGTTGCGGCGCTGCACCTCGTCGCGGGCGAAGGTCCGCAGCGGCTCGCGAACGAAGTTCGCGTACGCCACCTTGACGATGGCGTCGGGTTCGCGCTCGGCCTGCCGGCCGCTCAGCGTCGTGCTGTACCGCTCCATGAACAGCGGCACCCGCGCCTCGTCGACGCGCCACACGGTGTGCACGCGGAACGCGATCTTCAGGTTGTCGCGGCTCAGCACGGCCTCGTCACCGGTGAAGTCCTCGGTGTAGGTGTACGGCGTGATGCTGACGTTCGTCACGTCGAGCAGCCACCCGCGCCCGGCCGACGTGGGGCCGCGCT
Organism: uncultured bacterium; assembly: GCA_963923455.1. Lineage (GTDB taxonomy): Bacteria > Acidobacteriota > Vicinamibacteria > Vicinamibacterales > UBA2999 > CAWULT01. The sequence goes on along the minus strand of CAWULT010000057.1, from coordinate 22,977 downwards.
GCGTCCCGTAGAACACCGACCGGCCGAACACGGCGCCCTTGGTCAGGTACCCGACGTACCCCGCCGGCGTCACCGGGTTCGCCGACCCGGCGAACCAGACGGACGCCGCAACGGCGGCGCCCACGCACGCGGCCGGGAGCCAGCCGCGCCCGCGGTCGGGCGTCGACACACGTATCCCTGCGAACAACGTTCCTGGAAACGCTGACATGACGAGCCTCCAATGACGCCGACGGAGTTAGCTGACGGGCTCGAGGTTGGAAGTCCTCTACCGCCGCCTCCCCCGTGATGGGCAAGGCGGGCGGATTCGCCCCGACGAGTGGGTCCCCCGTGACGCCGGTTGCCGGCGTCTTTGGCGTGTGTGCGTACGCTACTCCCGTGCGGGTCGCCGGTCAAATCCGGGCCCTGGATGGCAGCCTGCCGGAAAACCGGCAGCGGGCCGATAAGCCCGGCGTGGCGCCCCTGACGCGGACCGAGTACCCGCCGTATGCCGCCTTCGCCGGCGCCTGCCGCCGGGGCCTGCAGGTGGTCTACCCGCTCCGCGGCGCCAGCCAGCCCGATGGCGACGGCTGGAAGTACGCGGCGGGCCACCCGCCCTCGTACGCGGCCTTCGGCCGGATGCGGGCCCTGCTCGCCGTGGCCCAGGCGCGGGCGCTGCGCCCGGGGCGCGTGCTCGAAGTCGCGGCGGGCGGTGGCGGGCTCGCCTCGACCCTCGCCGCCGATGGCGTCCCGGTGGTCGCCAACGACCTGCTCGCCGACGCGCTGCGCGCCGCGCTCGCCGAGTACCGGGGGGGAGAGCGCGTCACCGTGGAAGGGGGCAGCCTCTTCGAGCTCGATCCGCGCCGGGTGGGTACCTTCGACCTGGTCATCGCCTGTGAAGTGATCGAGCACGTGGCCCGCCCCGCGGACCTGCTGCGTCGGCTCGCGGCGCTGCTGGCGCCCGGCGGCCGCCTGCTGGTCACCACGCCGAACGGCCTGCACTTCCGCAACACCCTGCCGACGCTGCGGCAGGCGGGCGACGTCGCGGAGCTGGAACGCCGGCAGTTCAAGCCCGACGCGGACGGCCACCTGTTCCTGCTGACGCCGGACGAACTGGCCGGACTGGCCGAGGAGGCGGGCCTGGCCGTCGAGCGTCTGGACGTGTGGGGGCTGCCGCCGCTCAGCGGCCACGCGGGTGTGCGCCGCCTCGCCGGCCCGGCCGCCGTCGCCCCGGCCTACTGGCTGGAGCGCGCGGGCCAGTGGCTGCCGCCGGCGCTGCGCGGCCGCCTCTGCGCCGCCATCTCGGCGGTGCTGACGCGCCGCTGATCCACGCAGCCCTCAGATCGTCGGGGCGTGCCCATCCTCTTCAGGCGGGTCGAACTGGATCGTGGTGTGGCGGATCCCGAAGCGCTTCTCGAGGTCGTGCCGCAGGTCGTGCAGCACGGCGGCCGGCGGCCGCTCCGCCGCGATGTGCGCGGACAGGGCCACCAGCCCGCTCGCAATCGTCCAGACGTGCAGGTCGCGGACGGCCTGCACCCCCGGGACACGCATCAGGCACGAGCGCACCTCGTCGACGTCGACGTGCACCGGCGCGCTCTCCATCAGCACGGCCACCGACTCGCGCATCAGCGCCCACGACGCGACGATCACCAGCACGCCGATCAGCACCGAGGCGAGCGGGTCGAGCCAGTTCCACCCGAACGCCATGATCAGGCCGCCCGCCACGATCGCCTGCAGGCTGCCGAGCGCGTCCGACAGCACGTGCAGCCAGGCGCCGCGCGCGTTCAGCGACTCGTTGCGCCCGCGGTGCAGGACCAGCAGGCCCGCGATGTTGACCGCGAGGCCCCCGGTCGCCACGGCCAGCATCACCCCGCCGCGCACCTCGGGCGGCGACTGGAAGCGGACGTAGGCCTCGATGAAGATGAAGAGCGCGATCGCGATGAGCGACGCGGCGTTGACCACGGCCGCGAGGATCTCGGCCCGGTAGTACCCGTACGTGTGCCGCGCCGTGGCGGGCCGGCGCGCGAACCAGTCCGCGAAGATCGCCAGGGCCAGCGCGGCCGCGTCCGACAGCATGTGGCCCGCGTCGGCCAGCAGCGCCAGCGAGTTCGAGACGAGCCCCCCCACGACTTCGGCCACCATGTAGACGACGACCAGCGCGAGCGTGATCGACAACCCGCGCCGGCTCCGCCCGCCGTGGGCGTGCGCGTGGCCGTGGTGGTGGCCGTGATGGCCGTGACCGGCGCCCATGCTCAGGGCGTGACGCGGCCCGCCGCGGGCGGCGCCGGCCGTGCGAACGACGGCGGCAGGCCCGGCACCGTGTCGCGCAGGATCGCGGCGACGGCCGCGCGATCGTCCGGCGACAGTGCCGCGTAGCGCGGAGACGTCTCGGCGCCCGCCAGCACGGCCGAGAGCCTGTCGAAGACCGCCTGCCGCGCGTCGACGGGCAGCGCCGCGAACGCGTCGGAATGGATCATGTAGCTGCAGGGGTACTTCATCAGGCGCGTCCGCAAGTCGAACTGCCGCAGCGAGCGCCCCTGGCGATCGCGGGGCCCGAGCGCCGCGAACTCGCGCGCGAACGCCGAGGCGTCGACCGGACCGGGCAGCCGGGGCTCGTCGACGAACAGCAGGTAGTCGACGAACTCGTTCGCCGCCGCGGCGAGCGGCCGGCCGGCGGCCGCGCCGATGCGCGCCTCCCAGCCGAGCCGCGTGATGAGGTTCTGCATCATCGCCTGGTGTTCGAGCGTCATCAGCGCGACGACGTCGCTGCCCGTCGAGAGGTACCCCTCTGGCGCGAAACGACCCTCGAGGCTCGTGACGTGGGCGGTGGCCGGCGTGACCATCGCCGGCAGGTCCTTCGGATCGGTCGCCTGGGCGTTGCCGAGGTGCCCGTCGATGCCGTGCCGGCCCGTGACGTACCACCCGCCCCACCGCTGCGCGTAGGGCGTGCGGTGGTCGGTGGTGTACGACGGCCCGAAGAGCGGGTTGCCGTCCGCATCGGGATAGACGCTGCCGAGCAGCAGACCCGGCACGTTGCGTGTCGCCTCGGCCGTGTGGCAGGTCAGGCACACCAGGTTGCGCGTGATCGACGGGCGGCCGCCCGGCACCTGCTCGAGCGTGTAGAACATCGGCCCCTGCACGGGATCGTGGGCGATGAGCTCGAGCACCTCGCCGGTGCGGACCCAGCCGACGGCCACGGCGTCGTTGAAGTAGATCGTCCGCGGGTTGCGGGGGCTGATGCGGGGCGCCTGGAAGCTGGTCTTCGAGTAGACGAGCACCTGCGAGCTGACCGGCACGTGCAGTTCGCCGAGGAGCGCCCGCAGGTAGCCGTGCACCGGCTCGAAGGCCAGCGTCAGCTCGCCCTGGCGCAGCCGCCGGCTCAGGGTCGCGATGGGGTCGCCGGTCGACCGGATCAGGTACCCGATGGCCGGGTGGTCGCGCAGCATCGACGGATTCTCGACGCTCTGCGCGGTGCCCACGGCGGCGGCCGCCCAGAGGGCGGCCGCACCGGCGAGCAGGGGTACCGGCCGGAGGCGCATCGCGGGGCTACTTCCCCCGAATCGTCAGCACCGGGCAGGCGGCGCCGCGAATCACCTCGTGGGTATTCGAGCCGAAGAGCGCCATGTCGATCGCGCCCCGGCCCTGCACGCCCATGACGATGAGATCGGCCTTCCGCTCGGCGGCCAGCTTCAGGATGGCGCGGGACGCTCGCCCTTCGGAGATCGTCGTGTCGACGGTGCAGAACTCCTTGACCCCGTCCGGCACGAGCCCGCGAAGTCGGCGCAGCCAGTCGGCGTGCGCTTCCGCGCGGATCCGGTCGATGTCGATCGAGCCGAGCGCCGGGTGCTCGGCCAGTTCGGGCGGCATCTCCTCGACGTAGACCAGGGTCAGGTGCGCATCCGCCTCCTCGGCGAGCGAGAGCGCGTAGGTCAACGCGGCCAACGAGCCGCTCGAGAAGTCCACGGGGCAGAGGATCTGCTTGACGTGCACCGCGTGCTCGGGGCCCACCACGTCGCGGCGCGGAACGACGAGCACCGGACACTGCGCCTTGCGCACCACCTTCTCCGTGATCGACCCGAGCAGCAGGTGCTCGAAGCCCGACCGGCCGTGGGTCCCCACCACGACCAGGTCGGCCGGCAGCGACTCGGCTTGCGCGAGGATCTCGCGGTAGACGTCTGGGGCCTCCGCGAGCTGCACGTCGATCGCCGTCCCCCGGGCGTGGGGCGCGACGAAGGTCCGCATGTGCTGCAGCACGGCCTCCCGGTCGGCCGCCTTCAGCTGAACCGGCGGCATCGCGTCGGGCCCGAAGGACGGAATCATGCCCACCGCCGGCCATTCGGTGTACACGTGCAGGGCCGTGACGGTCGCCCCGTACCACCCGGCCATCGCCGCGGCGTAGTCGAGGGCGTGGCCGGAGTACTCCGAGAAGTCGATGGGACAGAGCAATCGCTTGATCTCAATCACGGATGCGTCTCCTCAGGTCGGGTCGTGGACTGGCCGAGCGCGGCGACCACCATGTCGTCGGTGACCTCGCTGAAATCATCGTAGAACTCGCCGACGGCGGCAAACCCGTACGGGGCGTGCAGGCACACCACCTCGTCGGCCTCGGCCCTGACGGCGGCGACCGTGTCAGGCGGCGCGACGCCGACCGCCACCACGACCCGGCGCGGGCCCTGCGCCCGCACCGCCCGGATCGCGGAAAGCATGGAGGCGCCTGTGGCGAGCCCGTCGTCCACCAGGATGACCACCCGGCCTGCCAGCGGCACCGGCGGCCGGGCCTTCGTGTACAAGGCCCGGCGCGTGCGGAGTATTTCCTGCTGCGTGCGGACTTCTGCCCTCACGTAGTCCTCGTCGGCGATCTGCGACAGGTACGGCTCGCGCACGAGCTCGCCGCGCTCGTCGACGGCCCCGATCGCCAGCTCCGGCTGGAGGGGCGCGCGGAGCTTCCGCACCAGCACCACGTCGAGGTCTGCGCCGAGCGCCGCCGCGATGCGGGCCGCCATCGGTACGCCGCCGCGCGGCAGGCCCAGCACGACCGGGTGGGCCTCACGATGCCCGGTCAGGCGCCCAGCCAGCAGCGTGGCCGCGTGGTCGCGATTCCGAAACCGCATTTGCCGTCTCCGTCCTGCTGCAAAGCAACTAGACTGCCACACGGCCCGGCCGGATGGGGCGGGTGGACGAGCCGGCTGGCCGTGTGGCCCGCAGGCTGCATCGGCGATACTGGTGCAGACCCATCTGACCAAGGGAGACGACACGCAATGCAGATTCCTACCCAGGTGACCTTCCGCGGAATCGAACATTCAGACGCGCTGGAGGCCGACATTCACTCGCGCGTCGCCTGGCTCGAACAGTTCTTCGACGGACTCGTCGGCTGCAAGGTGCTGGTCGAGGTTCCGCACCGCCATCGGCAGCACGATCGGCACTTCCACATCCGCATCTCGCTGACCGTGCCAGGACGGCCGCCCCTCGTCGTCAGCCACGAGCCGTCGCTGCACGGCACGGGACGCAACGGCGAGGACGCGGCGCACCACAAGCAGCACGACTTCAACGAGGAGTCCCGCGACCCGCACGTCGCGGTGCACCGGGCCTTCGACATCGCCGCACGCCAGCTGCGCGAGATCGCGCGCGAGATGCGGCCGTTCCAGAACGGCCGGCGCGAGGCGGCCGCGCTGCCGGAGGAAGGCTAGCCTATTCGTACCGCAAGGCGGTGATCGGGTCGAGCGCGGCGGCCTTTCGGGCGGGGTAGAACCCGAAGAACACCCCGATGGCCGTCGCGAACCCGAACGCCAGCAGCACGGCATCGGCCGTCACCGACGCCGACCACCCGGTCATCCGCCCGACCACCTGCACGGCGACCACGCCCGCCAGCACGCCCAGCGCCCCGCCCGTCACGCTCAGCACGACGGCCTCGACCAGGAACTGCAGCAGCACGTCCACGTCGCGGGCACCCACGGCGAGGCGCAGCCCGACCTCGCGCGTCCGCTCGGTCACCGACACGAGCATGATGTTCATGATGCCGATGCCACCCACGACGAGCGAGACGCCGGCGATGCCGGCCAGCAGCCACCGCATCGTCGTCGTGGTCGACGTCAGCACGCTGGCCATCTCCTCGAGCGTGCGGACCATGAAGTCGTTCTCCTCGCCCTCCGCGATGCGGTGCCGCGTCCGCAGCAGCGCGGTCACCTGAGCGGTCAGGCGGGTGAGGTCGACCCCGTCCTCGGCGGAGATCGTGATGTTCTGCAGGTACGTGATGCCGAGCAGGCGCTTCTGGACGGCTGTGTAGGGCACGATCACCGTGTCGTCCTGATCCTGCCCCATCGCCGCCTGCCCCTTCGGGCTCAGGACCCCGACGACGCGGAACGGCTGGTTCCGGATCCGGATGGTCATGCCGGTCGGGTCGGTGCCGGCGCCGAAGAGCTGATCGCGCGTGACCGACCCGAGCACCGCGACCCGGTCGGCCCGGGCCACGTGCTGCTCGGAGAAGAAGCTGCCCTGTTCGAGTGGCCACGACCGCAGCAGCGACAGCTCGGCGCCCGCCCCCTGCACCTGCGTCCCCCAGTTGCTGGCCTCGGCGACGATCTGGGTCCGGAGGTTGACCGACGGCGACAGGTAGCGGATGCCGCCGATGCCGTCGCGGATCGCCTCGGCGTCGGCCGGCGTCAGCGTCGTCGTGTTGCCCTGTCCCAGCCGCACCGGGCCGGCCGGCCCCGAGCCGGCCGAGACCATCACGATGTTCGACCCCACGCTGCGGATCTGGGCTTCGATCGACTGCTGTGCCCCGGCGCCGAGTGCCACCATGACGATCACCGCCGCGACGCCGATGATGATGCCGAGCGCGGTGAGGCCCGTCCGCATCGCGTTGCGGCGAAGGGCCCTGAGGGCGACGGCCAGCGTGGCGGCGGGCGACATGGCGTGCTCAGGCGGGCGCCGCGACGTCCAGATCCGGCTGCGCCGCGAGCGCGCGCAGCGCGGCCTCGGCAGTCTGGGGGTGCGCCACGCGCCGGTCGAGACGCACGCGCCCGTCGCGGAAGGCCACCACCCGCCCCGCGAACTCGGCGATCTCGTGCTCGTGGGTGACCAGCAGGATCGTCAGGCCGCGCGAGCGGTTCAGGCCCTGGAACAGGCCCATGACCTCGATGCTCGTGCGGGAGTCGAGGTTCCCCGTGGGCTCGTCGGCGAGCAGCAGGATCGGATCGTTGACCAGGGCGCGGGCAATGGCCGTGCGCTGCTGCTGGCCGCCGGACATCTGATTCGGGTGATGGCCGAGCCGGTCGCCGAGGCCCACGGCCTCCAGCGCCGCGACGGCCTTTGCCCGACGCGCGGCCGCGGTCATCCCGGGCCGGTAGACGAGTGGCAGTTCCACGTTCTCCACCGCGGTGGTCCGCGGCAGCAGGTTGAACCCCTGGAACACGAACCCGATCTCGCGGTTGCGAACGCCCGCGAGCGCGCGGCGTGACAGGCCCGACACGTCGCGCCCGTTGAGCGCGTAGCTGCCCGACGTCGGCGTGTCGAGGCAGCCCAGCAGGTGCATGAACGTGGACTTGCCCGATCCCGACGGACCGGTCAGGGCGACGAACTCGCCGGGCTCCACGTCGAGGGAGACGCCGCGCAGCGCCTGCACGTCCACGTCGCCGACGCGGTAGGTCCGCACCAGGTCGCGCACGCGGATGAGCGGCTCGCTCACCGCGGGCCTCCTCCCCCGCCCCGCCCGCCCGGCAGGCGGCCGCCGAATGGCAGCAGCGGCGAACTCGTCTGGGTGCGGGCCGCCTCGCCGTTCGACACGCTCGTCACCACCTGCGCGCCCTCCTCGAGCGGCCCGCCGACGATGGCGGTGAGCGTTCCGTCGCTGATGCCCGTCTGAACCGGAACGCTCGTCAGGCGCTCCTGCGCCCGCACCCACACGCGCGCCGGCCCAGCCGCGCGCGGCGCGGCGCCCTCCCGGCCCTGGCGGCCGCCTGCCGTGGCGCCCTGTCCCGCGGGCGTCGCCTCCCGCCCCTCGGCGGGCACGACCCCGAGGCGAGCGAGCACGTCGGCGGACGGCCGCACGCGCAGCGCAGCGGCTGGCACGCGCAGCACGTTCGACGCCCGGGCGATCTCGACGGTCACGGTGGCCGTCATGCCGGGCTTGAGCGCGAGGTCGCGATTGGCCACGTCGATCACGGTGATGTAGCTGACGACGTTCTGTGTGACCACCGGGTCGAGGCGCACCTGCGACACCTTCCCGGTGAAGGCGCGGCCCGGGTAGGCGTCCACGCGGAACGAGACGGGCTGGCCCGACAGGATCCGCCCGATGTCGGCTTCGGAAATGCTGGCGTTGACCTGCATGCGCGTCAGGTCGCGCGCGATCACGAAGAGGGTCGGCGCCTGCATGCTGGCGGCCACGGTCTGCCCGACGTCGACGTTGCGCGACACGACGATGCCGTCGATCGGCGCGGTGATGATGGTGTGATCGAGGTTGACCTGGGCCTGGTTCAGCGACGCCTTGGCCTGCACCACCTGGGCATCGGCCGACCGCAACGCCGCGTCGGCCGACCGCATGGCCACCTCGGCCGCCTCGAGATCGGTGACGGAGATGAGCTGCTGCGCAGCCAGCTCGCGGGCCCGCCGCAGCTTGGCCTGCGCGTCGCTGAGCTGGACCGCGCTGCGCTCGGCGTCGGCCTGCAGGCGCAACACCGTGGCCTTGGCCTGCTCGACCTGTGTCTCGAACAGGCTCGGCTCCAGCTCGGCGACGACCTGGCCGCGACGGACGCGGTCGTTGAAGTCCGCGCGCAGCGCCTTGATGGTGCCCGACACCTGAGTCCCGACCTGCACCGTGGTGACGGCCTGCAGCGTCCCCGTCGCCTCGACCGTGTCGACGACGTCGCCGCGCGTCACGGCGGCAGTGGCCACCGTGGGTGCCTGCCCGGCCGCCGTCGAGCCCAAGTAGTACCAGGTGCCCAAGGCGGCGGCGCCGACGGCCACGATCCCCCACACCAGACGGCGGCTCATGTTCGGAACCTCGGCCGGCCCGGGCCCGCCCGACTCGCCGGGCGGGCCACGACGACTCGGCGGCTACGACGCGGCCTTGCCCTCGATCTCGACCTTGCGAACCTTCGAGTCGGGCCGTGTCGGCAACGGCACGCTCACCTCCAGCACGCCGTCCGCGAAGGTCGCCTTCACGTCGTCGAGCTTCACGCCGTCGGGCAGCGGCACCGTGCGGGAGAAGCTCCCGTAATGGCGCTCGAGGCGGTAGTACTGATCCTTCTTCTCCTCGGCCTCGCTCCGGCGCTCGCCCGAGATCGACAAGTGCCCGTCGGTGACCTCGACCTTGACGTCCTCTTTCTTCACGCCGGGCAGGTCCACCTTCGTGACCAGGCGGCCGTCCTTCTCGAAGACGTCGATGCCGGGTGTCCAACCCCCCTCGCGGAGCCCCCTGAACGCCGGCATCGTGAACGGCCAACCGGGCTGATCGAAGAACCGATCGAAGCCGGTCGTCATCTCGCGCAGCAGGGCAAAGGGATCTCGCGTGGCCAAGCCAGCCGTCTGGGCGGTGTCTTTCTTGACGGACATCTGCGTCCCTCCTACTCCAGTTCGTGAGCCCCACGCTCACGACACCCGAGTTCTACGCAAAGCGCGTTCCGGCCACATGACCGGCGACGCGGCCCGCCCGGGACGCGAACGCCGCGGCCCGCGGGGAGAATCCCGCAGACCGCGGCGCATTTCCAACCCGCTAGCGCTCTCCTGCCAGGCTGACGTTGAGCGGCGTCGACTCCCCGTCCCGCACCTCGACGTCGGTCGCGAACCGGCGGAAGCCGGGCCGCGCCACTTCGACCCGATGGCGCCCCGGTGGCAGGTGCAGTTCGAACTGTCCGTCGTCGGAGCTCTCCCACCGGTCGCCGTCGACCCACACATCGGCGTTGGCCGGCTGCACGCGGATGACGAGCGTGCCGAAACCCGCGACCGGCCCGACCTCGGGACGCCCAGGCCCCGGCTCGGGTAGCGGCTCCGGCCGTGCAACCGGCGGCAGCGGGCGACGGGGCGGAGTGCGTGGGCCGGAGAACGACCCCGCCGGCGGCGGCGGCACCGGCGGCGCCACGGGCGGCAGGTCGCTGACCGCGCCCGCTGGCAGCCGCTCCATGTCGTCGTGGATCTTCGTCGTCGACCCCGGCCGCAGGTAGAGGTTGTGGCGGATGGTGCGATAGCCGTCGAGGTAGAGCGCGATGGTGTGACCACCGGGCGGCAGGTTCAGGCGCTGGAACGCACCATCGAAGTCGTCCACGATGCCGGCGTAGAAGCCGTCCACGTACACCTGAGCGTCCCGCGGCCTCACCTGCAGGCGAACGTCGGCGGTGTTGTCGAAGATCGGGAAGTAGCCGTACGGATACGCGGTGCGGGGCCACCACGGATAGGGCCCGAAGAACGGGTCGTAGAAGTACCCGCCCACGAAGACCGTCGTCCGCGCGCCTCCGACCGGCCTGACCGGCCCGCCGCCGCCCGGCGCCGCAGGCGATGGGCCCGAGCGAGGCTGGGCCTGGCGTCCACCGCCGCCCCGGCCCTGTGCCGCTTCGCCGGTGGCGAGGAGCAGCGGGATCAGCAGCAGCGTGAGAAGGATGGCCGTCGTCCTGTTGCGTCGAGACATGTACTCACTCCCTGGCGACGTGTCGGCTGGCGAGGACACTCCGCATGCGTCACCAGTCGAGTCAGCAAGGCTCGTGCCCTCGTGCGCGCCGTGGAACCGGCCTCAATCGACCTTCAACGCCCTGCTGGTGTCTCCGTCGTCCTCCCGCAGCGACTCCGGCCGCACCCGCGCAAGCAGGGCGAGTGCCTCGCGCAGCGCCGACTCCGGCGTTCCGGAGGCATCGACCCGGTGCCAGGCCTGCGAGCCGATGGCCTGCGACAACTGCGCCCGGACGACCGCCTCGTCCGCGTCGGACGCGTCGCGCTGCCGCGCGCGCGCGCGGGCCAGCAGCGTCTCGGCCGGCGCATCGAGCCAGATGCCGGCGAACGGCACGCCGCAGTCGGCGGCAACCCGTGCGATCGCCTCGCGGTCGGACGCGCGCGCGAACACGCCGTCGACGACCACCGTGTGCCCGGCCCGCAGCGCCAGCGCGGCCCGCTCGGCCACGGTCGAGTACACGCGCGCCGACACCTCGGCCGTGTAGTGCTCGGGGCCGAGCCGCGTCAGCGGCGACACGCCGGCCAGCGCCTTGCGGACGACGTCGTTTCTCACCAGGCAGGCCCCCGGCACGGGGCCGACCCGCGGCGCGAGCGCGCGCGCGAGCGTCGACTTGCCGGAGCCCGACAACCCGCCCACGGCCAGGAGCGCGGCGGCCGGCGGCCCCAGCAGCCGTGCGGCCATGGCGAGGTAGTCGCGGGCCAGGGCCTCCTGGGCGGCGCGCGCCGCGCCATCGGCCTGGAGGCGCGCCGCCGTCGCGGCGACCTTGGCCCGGACCGCCGCGCGGCACGAGAGATAGAGCGGCAGCAGCGCGAGCCCGGCGGCGTCCCCCGTCGCCGCGAGGTAGTCGTTGAACACCGCGTGCGCGTGCAGGGGCAGGCGGTGCTGCCACAGGTCCATCAGCAGGAACGCCAGGTCGTACCAGACATCGATGCAGGCGAGTTCGTCGTTGAACTCGACCGCGTCGAACAGCGTCGGCGCCCCGTCGAGTACGACGATGTTCCGCAGGTGCAGGTCACCGTGACAGTGACGCACGAAGCCGCCGTCCCGGCGGGCCTCGATCCGGGCGCGCAGGCGGTCGATGGCCGCGAGCGAGGCGTCCGTCAACGCGGCACAGCGGTCGGGCGGCAGCACGCCCGCCCCATGTTCGGCGAAGCCGGCGCGGTTGCCCTCGACGACCCACGTCATCGCCGCGGCACCGCCATGGTCGTGGCGAACCTCGGCGTCCCGATGGAAGCGCGCGATGGCGGCGGCCAGCGGCTCCATCAGGTCGAACGCGAGGGCGCCGCGCGCCGCCTGACGGTCCAGCAGCGCCTCCTGGTCGAACCGGCCCATTTCGATCACCCAGTCGACCGGGACGCCGCCGCCCCCGAGCCGCAGCCGTCCGTCGAGCTCCCGCGTCACGGCGACGACGCCGTGATAGAGCGCGGGCGCGGTGCGTCGATTGAGCCGCACCTCGGCCTCGCACGCCGCCCGACGGCGCTCCACCGTCGAGAAGTCGAGGTAGTCGTAGCGGACCGCCCGCTTCAGCTTCCACGCCCGCGGCCCCGCGAGGAACACGACGGAGGCGTGCGTGTCGATCCGCTGCACGGCGACGCCACCGTGCGACGTCGGCGCCTCGAGACACGCGATCACTTCGGCCTGGTCCATGGACGTCCCCCCGCTCGGGCGCCAGTCTGGCTTCCGCCACCCTCGCGGAGCCCTGGATCGGCGCTTGCACCACTCCGGACGGAACTCATCCAGCGAGGTGCAGATGAACGTCTCATTCTCCGTCCGAACCAGTGTGCGCGTCGCGCTGCTGCTGCTCGTGGCCTGCCGCTCGACCGCGCTCGCCCAGGTGCTCCAGCCCGGCGAGTGGCGACAGGGCACCGCACTTGCCGGGTTCGCCGGCGCCACGACGTCGTCGGGGACCGGCGGGGCCACCGGGGCGTCCATCGGCTGGGAACTCCTGCCCCACCTGACGATCGAGGGCTCCGGCGTGTGGACGACGCGCGTGCACGGCGTCGACGCCTTCGCTGCCCTGATCGGCGTCCGCGTCAACGTCACCGGACCCGGAACGGTGGTGCCGTTCGTGTCGGCGGGCGTCGGGTTCCACCGGGCCACGGTGGAGACCTCGAACGCGAACCTGCCGTCGTTCTACCGGGCCCGGCTGGGCCCACTGGCGGGCCCGCAGACCCATGCGACCTTCGACGACGTCGTCTCGGCCGCCGGCGCCGGCGTGGACATCTACGTCCGGCGGCACCTGGCGCTTCGTCCCGACGTCCGCCTGCTGTTCGTGCGCGGCGGCGCCGCGACCCGCACCGCGGGCGTATTCGGCCTTCACCTCGCCTATCACTTCGAGGAGCACGTGACGACGCCGTGACGCCGGAATCCTCCGCACCGGGCCGGCAATATTCCCGCCGATGGCCTCGCTGAGCCCGGCCCGGCCAGCCTCGACCGCCCACGCGCACTAGCGAGACAGCCGGTGAGCAGTGGCGAGCCCCTTGCAATCTGGCGGACAGGAGTCCGAGTGGTGGCGACCGCGAGACCCGCCGTGCAGCACCTGCCCGCAGCCCGTCGCTGGCGCCCCGTCATCCGCGACGTCGCCGTGGCCCACGCGGCGACGTGGCTGGTGGCCGGGCTCGTCACGATCACGGCGGTCGCGGGGGTGCTGCTCTCCGGCTCCGGCGGGTACAGCGCCGACCCCCGGGTCAGCACCGCGCTCGTCGCACGCGACCTCATCGCGCTCGCCGTGGCGGTGCCCGCGCTCGTACTGTCGGCGGCACGCGCTCGACGCGGATCGACGCGGGCGCTCCTGTCGTGGATGGCCGCGCTGTTCTACCTGGCGTACTCGTACTACGGCTACGTCGTCGGCGCCGCGATCACCCCGCTCTACCCCGTGTACGTGGCCATCGTGGCCGCGGGCCTCTACGGCACGGTGGCGCTCATCTTCGCGCTCGACTTCGACGCCGTGCCTGCGCACATCGCCGCAGGGTTCCCGGTGAGGACCATTGGCGCCTTCCTGGCGCTGACGGGCGTGTTCTTCGCATGCCTGTGGCTGCTGCTCATCGTCGCCGACCCTGCTGAGGCCTCTGGCGGTGACTTGCTCGACCAGGCGGTCACCTCGGTCGACGGCATCGTGCTGCTACCGCTGCTCCTGTTCGGCAGCCGCTGGCTGTCCCGTCGCGATCCGCTGGGCTATCCGCTCGCCGCCATCCTGCTCGCGAAGACGACCGGTACGTTCCTGACGCTGGTGACCGGGACCGTCCTGGCCCGCCAGGCCGGTCTCGCGGTCGAGCCGGCGCTCGCCGTCGCGTTCGCCGCCGGCCTGGGCACCGCCGCGATCCTGACGATCGCGTGCTTCCGACACGTCCGCGACGCCGCCTGATTGGCCCTGGCGGCCCGGCCAGGGCGCGCCGGCCCGCCCCACTGGGTACAATGGAGGCACACGCGCGGCCGGGTGTGACCGCGCGGGCAAGGGCCACATATTCATGATCTCAGTCAGCGGCGTGTCGATGCGGTTCGGTTCGAAGGTGCTGTTCGAGGACGTCACCACGACGTTCTCGTCGGGACGGCGGTACGGCTTGACGGGCCCCAACGGCGCAGGCAAGTCGACCTTCATGAAGCTCCTGACCGGTGCGCTCGACCCGCAGAAGGGCACCGTGGTCCGTCCGGCGAAGCTCGGCGTCCTGCGCCAGGATCAGTACGCGTTCGACGCCCACCGCGTGATCGACACGGTGATCATGGGCAACCAGCGCCTCTGGTCCGCGCTGACCGAGCGCGACGCCCTCTACAGCAAGGCCGACCTGACCAACGAGGAGGGCATGCGTCTCGGCGAGCTCGAGGGCATCGTCGGCGAGGAGGACGGCTACTCAGCCGAGAGCGACGCGGCCGTCCTGCTGCAGGGCCTCGACATCCCGGACGCGGTGCACGAGCGCACGATGGCGGAGCTCCAGGGCGGCCAGAAGGTCCGCGTGCTGCTGGCCCAGGCGCTCTTCGGCAAGCCCGAGGCGCTGTTGCTCGACGAGCCGACCAACCACCTCGACCTCGACTCGATCCACTGGCTGCAGGACTTCCTCGTGCGATACGACGGCACGCTGATCGTGATCTCGCACGACCGGCACTTCCTGAACCAGGTCTGCACGCACATCGCCGACATCGACTACCAGACGATCATCACCTACACCGGCGGCTACGACGACATGGTGCTGGCCAAGACCCAGATCCGGTCCCGCATCGAGTCCGAGAACGCCCAGCGCGAGAAGAAGATCGCGCAGCTCACCGACTTCATCCAGCGGTTCGGTGCCGGCACCCGCGCCAGTCAGGTGACGTCGCGCCGCAAGGAAGTGGAGCGGCTGCAGACGACGGAGCTGGCGCGGTCGAACATCCAGCGCCCGTACATCCGCTTCACGATGAACCGGCCCTCGGGCCGCACGGCGCTGGAATTCTCGGGCGTCACCAAGGCCTACGGTGACCTGCGGGTGGTGCCCGGCTTCAGCGCGCTGGTCGAGCGCGGCGAGAAGGTCGTCCTCGTCGGCCGCAACGGCGTGGGCAAGACGACCCTCCTCAAGGCGCTGCTGGCCGACTCGCCGAACCTGCCGGCGTCGCCGGGCGACCGCGACGGGGGTTCGCTGCGCTGGGGCCACGAGGTGTCGGTGGGCTACTTCCCGCAGGACCACACGGGCGAGATCCGGCAAGGCATGACGGCCGTCGACTGGCTGCATCAATTCGATCCGGACGCGTCGCGTCAGGAGATCCACGGCCTGCTGGGCCAGATGCTCTTCCAGGGCGAGGAAGGCCTCAAGCCGACCGAGGCCCTGTCGGGCGGCGAGACGGCCCGGCTCCTCTTCTGCCGGATCATGCTGCTCAAGCCCAACGTGCTGGTGCTCGACGAGCCGACCAACCACCTCGACCTCGAGTCGATCAACGCGCTGAACATCGCGCTGCAGAAGTACGAGGGCACCGTGCTGCTGGTCACGCACGACCAGGACCTGCTCGAGGAGGTTGGTACCCGGGTGTGGCACTTCGAGCACGGCCGCATCACCGACTTCAAGGGGACCTACGAGGAATACGCCGCCTCGGTCGCGTGACGCGGTCCTGGCCGTCCGGACCGGCACGCTCCGCACGCGGGCGGGAGGGTTGGGTGCGCATCTCCGCTCTGGTCGTCGTCGGCGCCCTGCTGCTCGTCACGCCCCCCGCGGCACCGGCCGCGCAGGGTTCCACGGGTGCCGGCATGGCCGAGGCGGAGCACCACTTCTACAGCGCCCGCTACCTCGACGCGGCGGCGGTGGCCCAGACCCTGCTCGCCGCCCGGCCCGACGATCTGGCGCTGCTCGAGCTGCGGACCTCCGCGCTGCACTTCCAGATGCGGCGCGAGCTCGGTGACGCCAGGGACAAGAAGGCGGCCTTCGCACGGTGCCAGGCCTGTTCGGAACTGCTCGCCACGTTCACCGCCGACGTCCGGCGCGCCCGCGCGATCGCCCGCGCCCGGCTGGACGCCGGGCCCGCTGACACCGAAGCGCTGTTCTTCCTCGGCAAGATCGACCTCAACTACATCTGGATGCAGCTCGGCACGCTGGGCCGCCGCACGGGCTGGGACGAGTACTGGGAGGCGCGCCGGTCGCTCGATGCGCTGCTCAAGGCGGAGCCGGAGCACGTCCGCGGCCGCGTGGCGCGCGCCTGGATCGACTACATCGTCAACACGAAGGTGCCGTGGGGGACCCGCTGGATGGTGGGGGGCGGCAACAAGACGCGGGCGCTGGCCGCGGTGCGGGAGGCCGCAGCGACCGACACCGGCACCTACGCGGCGGTCGAGGCCGAGTTCGGCCTGCTCGAGATGTTGTCGCGGGAGGGCCGGCACGCCGAGGCCGTGATGATCGCCCGGCACCTGCTCGTCCGCTTTCCCGAGAACCAGGACCTGGTCCGGCTGATCGACGCCAACGCCCCGTCGATCGACCGCTGATCGATCCCCCTCGGGGGTGATTGACCGTGTTCCGCCGAACCCGAATGATCGGGCGGCGTCGACATCAGGAGCATCCATGACCCGAGCCTCGATCCGTTCCCGTGCGGCCGTCTGCGCCCTGCTGGCACTGGCCGGTACGTCCCTCGCCGCCCAGTCCGGTTCCGCGCCCGCCGGGCGCGGCGGCGTGGCCGGCACCGGCGCGTTCACGCTGTTCGTGGAGAACATGGACCGTACGCTCGCCTTCTACGCGCAGGCATTCGACATGGAGGTGCCGGCCCTGCCGGCGTCGGGCGCGCGCCCGTACAACCAGCCGAACCCCCGCCTGTTCACGATGTTCGACATCCCGAACGCCCGGGAGCGGCACCAGTCGGCGCGTGCCCAGGGCGTCCGCACGAACCTGGAGGTGATGGAAGTGCAGGACGTGCCGCACCAGACCCTCCGGCTCCGGGTGCAGGACCCGGGAGCCGCGACGGTGGTGATGCTGGTCCGTGACGTCGACCTGGTGCTCGGCGGCGCGACGCGCGCCGGAGCCTCGGTGGTCACGCCGGGCGGCAAGCCGGTCGAACTCGGCGGAGGCACGCGCGCCGTGCTGATCAAGGACGTCGACGGCCGGTTGCTCGAACTGCGCCAGCCCGCGTCGATGCCCGATGAGGCCAGCGGGACGGGGAACGTGATCGACATCCGCCTGGCGCTGGCGGTGCAGGACCTCGCCCGCAGCGTGCGGACCTATCGGGACGTATTCGGCTTCGCCAGCGATGCCGATGCCGCCGGGGCGTCGACCGCGGCCACGCGGGCCCTGACCGGCCTGACGGGCGCCATCGTCACGCGCGCCCGCGTACGTGCACCCGGCTCGGCGATGTGGATCGAACTGGCGGAGTACTCCGGTGTGGACCGCACGCCGCTGCGGATGAAGATCCAGGACCGGGGGGCGGCCCGGCTGCAGCTGCGCGCGGAGCAGATCGACGCCCTCGTGCGCCGCGTGGCCGCGGCTGGCCTGACGATCGTGACCCCGGGCGGTGCCGCCGTGCCGATTCCGCCGAACTTCAAGGGCGCACTCGTCGCGGACCCCGACAACTTCTTCCTGACGCTGTTCGAGGCGTGCAGCGACTGCGCACCGTTCACGCGACCGGCCGGCGCGGCCGCTCCCGCACCCGCCGCCCATTGATGCCGCTCGTACCCGCCCGGATGTCCGCCGTGCGGAAGACAAGGGTCGCGCCCGCACGGCCCCGGCGGCGTCGAGCGAGGCGGTGGCAGCCCGCCGCCGGCGCCACCCGCTTGGCCGCGCTCTTGCCTGAAGGTCGGGCCATGAGGACTCCACCGCCCGCTCGCGGCCCGAACCGCGCCGAAGCGTTCCTCGGCCGCTCGGCGGCGCTCTGCGCCCACCCGGTGATTGCCTGGGGCGCGTCCGCCCGCTTCGCCCGCGCCCGCGTCGTGGCCGGCTACTTCGCGCTGGGCTACCTCGGCGTGATGGCCGGGCTCATGCTGCTGTCGTAACGCCAGCGCCGCGAGACCACCTCTCTGCTGTGGGCGCGCCCTGTCTGGCGCGCCGGCATCGGCCGAGAACCGGGCAGGAGCCACTGCCTGGCCACGCCCACGAACCCGCGCGCGCTGTCCCTCTCGCGCTCGCTCGCTGCCGCGGGCGGGGCGGTCGTCGTGCTGTCGAGCCTGGCCGCGACGCCGACCGTCGGCCTGCTGGTCTTCGTGGCCTGGGCCCTCGCCCCCTACGCACTGCTGGCAATCGCCGGCCCCTCGATTCGCCGCCCCTGGGTGATCGCCGGCGCCGGCGCGGCCGCCATCGCCGCCGAGGCCGGGTTCCGCCTCGCGGCCTTCGTGTATCCCCGCGGGTCGACGGCGGGCCTCGTGCTGATCTTCTCGCCCGCGTTCGTCACGGTGGTGGCCCTGCCGGCCGGGGCGCTGGCAGGATGGCTGGTCGATCGCGCGATGCGATCGCGCAGCCGGCTGGCGCACGGATCGGCTCTCGCGCTGGCCGCTGCGGCGCTGGCACTGACGACACTCGGACTGGCCCGGCCCGACCTCTTTCCGACCACCGTGTACGCGAGGCGGCGGGCGCTCGATCGGATCGGCCCGCTGGGCGTGCGCGTCGGCGCCGACACCCTCACGCCGCAGGTGCTGACGGCCGACGCGAACTGGCGGCAGGTGGCCGACCTCGACGGCCGGCCCGGCGACGAGATCGCGATCGTCGATCGTGGCATCGTCCGTGTACTGTCGCCAGACACGCTCGTCACGCTCGTCACGGCGCCGCTGTGGGGCGACGCACGGCGGTGGAACTGGTTCTCGCGCCTGACGCGGGTGGGCGGCCGGCTGATGATCGCCGAGACCGGCGGCGGGTTCCAGGAGACGCGCGTACGGGCGCTCGACGGGTCGATCGCCTGGACCTACCGCCCGGACGCCGCGTTGCCGCCCGCGGCGCTCGTGCCGGCGGATCTCGACGGTGACGGCGACGCGGAGTTCGTCGCGCTGACCTCCGACGCGCTCGTGCGGCTCGACGGCGCGGGCCGAGAGGTGTGGCGCCGGACGGCCCGGCTCGACGCACTGCTGACCGTGCTGCCGCACACGCGGACGCACGCCGCGTGGATCGTCGCCGTCGACCCGGCGGCAGCCGTCCGCGTCTGGGACGAGCACGGCGGGGCCGTCGCCACGGTGCCGGTTGGCGACGCGCGTGGCCTCGGCGCCGTCGAGTGGCAGGGCTCGCGCGACGTGCTCGCCGTGCAGGAACACGTCCTGCGCGGCCTGCGGCTCGATGGGCGGGTCCGCTGGACGTGGACCGTGCCCGACATGGCGGTGGTCGAGGCGGCCACGGTCCGCGTGGCCCCGGACGGGCTGGAGTATCTCGCGCTCGTCGCCGCCGCTCCGCGCGACACCCGGCGCTGGCGGCTGCAGGTGCTAGGGCCCGATCGGCGCCTCGTCTACGACGAGGTGCGCGACTCGGCGATGCGCCTGCTGGCGGCGCGTGGACCTGACGGCACCGACACCTTGCTGGTCAGCGGGTCGACGCTGGTGGCGCTGCGTCCGTCGGGCACGCAAGGACGAGTGCCGCAGGCCCAGGCCGGGGCGGCTACGGCGCCGGCTCGATTCTGATCAGCGCGCCGTCGTCCTCATCGGTCACGACGTACAGCAGCCCGTCGGGACCCTGCCGGACGTCGCGGATGCGCTGGTGCAGGTCGCCGAGCAGCGTCTCGCGCCGCAGTTCCTCCAGCTTCTCGTTCAGGACGACGCGCTCCAGCCCGCCGGTGCGCGGCACCTCGCCGCGACGCGCGCTGCCGACGAAGAGGTTCCCCTTCCACGCCGGATACCGGTCGCCCGTGTAGAACGTCAGGCCCGTCGGCGCGATCGAGGGCACCCACAGAAGGAGCGGTGCCTCGACGCCCGCCGGCAACGGGTTGGCCGAGATCCGCGGCCCGTCGTAGTTGCGGCCGAAGCTCGACGTGGGCCAGCCGTAGTTGCGGCCCGGCAGAATCACGTTGACCTCGTCGCCTCCGTTCGGCCCGTGCTCGGCGTTGAGCAACGTGCCGGTTGGCTGGTGCACCGTGAGCCCCAGGTGATCCCGGTGGCCGTAGGAGTAGATCTCCGGCCGCACACCGGCCTTGCCCGCGAACGGGTTGTCGGGCGGCACGGTGCCGTCCATCCGCAGGCGCAGCACCTTGCCGTAGACCGTGTCCAGCTTCTGCGCCTGGTCTCCAAAGGGCGCGCCGGTCGTCACGTAGACCATGCCGTCGGCACCGAAGGCGATGCGCGAACCACTGGCGCCGGCGCTGTAGTCGCCGACGAAGAGATCCTGCACGCCGGCGAGCGCCTTGCCGTCGAACGTGCCGCGTGCCAGCGTGACCGCGCCGAGGCGGGTGTTCGGCTGGGGCCCCGGACCGCCAGCCTTGTTGTAGGTGAAGTAGACCTGCCGCGTGGTGGCGAACTGCGGCGACAGCACCACGTCCTGGAGGCCGCCCTGCCGGAACGCGGGCATGTCGGGCAGCCCCGCCACAGGCGCCGAATCGAGTTGCGGCGACGCGCCCGTCGCGCCCCGCACGATCCGCAGCGACGTGCTCCGCTCCGAGACGAGCGCGGCGCCGTTGGGCAGGAACGCCACGGCGAACGGGTGCGACAGGCCACGCGCGACGACGACCACGCGGATCCGGTGCTGCTCCGCGGTGTCGAACGTGTACGGGCCGGCAACGGTGACCGGCGCGATCCCGACCGGCGGCGGCTGTTGCGCCACGAGCGCCGCCGACGCGACGACCACCGCCAGGCCCGCCGTCCACGGCCGGCGGCCGCCCCCACGTCTGTCACGCCCCATCGCCAACGACCTCAGATCCGGACCTTCCGGGGAAACTGCGAGTTGTCCTCGAGAAACGTCTTCTTCCGCGACAGCTCCGCGGCCGTGGGCTGCACGAGGCCGTTGACGTCCGTGGCGCGCGAGACGATCGTGTGCTCGCCCGGCGTCGCCCCCTCCCAGCGGTAGGTGAACAGCTTCCACGAGTACTTCGAGTTGGCCGGGTCGAGCGTGGCCGGCCGCCACGGGCCGTCGTCCACCTTGACCTCGACCGCCTTCAGCGGCGTGCCGTCGTTCAGCACGAAGCCGAGAACCTGGTGTGCGCCGCCGGTCCTGCGGACGCGCGCGACCACCGACTTCAGGTTCAGGCGCGTGACCTCGGTCTCCACGAACTGGGTCTGGGGATCCGTGTCCTCGCCGCTGCCGCCGACGGCCCGGACGGTGCGGTACCAGCGCGCCTGGTAGTTGCCGAGGAACCGGTTCTCCTGCAGGTGGATCTCGGAGACCCACTTCACGTTGGCCACGCCGTACCAGCCGGGCATGATCAGCCGGACGGGCGCGCCACTGTCGCGCGTCAGGGGTTCGCCGTTGCGCGCGTAGGCCAGGATGGGTTCCGGCTTCATCGCGTTCTCGAGCGTGATGCTGCGCGCGAACTGCTGCTCCACCTTCAGCGTCTGCTGCCGGAAGACGACGTCTTCCTTGCCGCGGTCGGCGCCGAAGAAGACGACCTCGCGCGCACGATCGTCGACGCCGGCACGCTTCAGCACGTCCCGCAGCCTGACGCCGGTGAATCTCCCGTTGGACGACAGGCCCTGCATCGCGCGGGGGCTGTTGCCGGAACACTCGTAGCCGTTGACCACGTCCACGGCCTTCATGGCCTTCAAGTCCGCGAGCGACAGGTCGGTCGGCCGGGACACGAGGCCTGTCAGCCTGATCCGGTGGGCGGCGGCGTCGAGCTCGGGCCTGTTGTAGTGCTGGATGAAGAAGAACTGATCGTTCGGCGTGATGAGCCCGTCGATCTTCCGGATGTCGAGGAACCGGTTGTTGCCGTTCGGCGGGTTCGGATTGAACGTCGCGGGCACGTCGGTGAACGGCACGTCGACCTCGCCCTGGGCCAGCGCCGGAATCGCCCACTCGGGCACCAGCGCCATCAGACCCGCCACCGCGAGCCCCTTCTTCAGCGTCTCTCGACGGGTCATCTCTGCTGACATGTCGTCCCCCTTCGCCCGCGGCGCTCCGGCGGCGCTCCGGTCACCCGCGTCGACCCGCGAATGATACAGGAGGGCGCGCCTGCGGCACAGCGTCGATTCGCGCGGAGCCGCCAGGGGCCGGTGATCTACAATCGCAGGGCCTTTCCACTCCCCGTCCGCCTTCGAGAGGTGTCGCCGCCGTGCCCGCTCAGTCGCTCTCCCGCGTCGTCAACATCGCCGATCTGCGCGCACGGGCGAAGCGTCGCCTTCCGCGCATGGCGTTCGACTACCTCGACGGCGGGGCCGAGGCCGAGCTGACGCTGCGGGGGAACGTGAGCGCCTTCGAGGAGATCGCGTTCCGGCCGCGCTGCGCCGTGCAGGTGCCGTCGGTCGACCTGCGGACGACCGTGCTCGGGCAGGAGATCGCGCTCCCGTTCATCCTCGCGCCCATCGGCAGCAGCCGGATGCTGTGGCCGCGAGGCGAGGCCGCGGCCTCCGCCGCGGCCGGAAGGGCGGGTACGCTCTACACGCTGTCGACGCTGTCGGGCACGCGCCTCGAGGAGGTGAAGGCCGCGACGACGGGGCCGTGCTGGTACCAGGTGTACCTGTGCGGCGGCCGCGACGTCGCGCTCGCCGCCATCGCGCGCGCCAGGGCCGCGGGCTACCTGGCACTCGTCGTGACGATCGACACGGTGGTCGCCGGCATGCGCGAGCGCGATTCGCGCAACGGCACGAAGCAGCTGCTCAGCATGAACCCGTTCACGATGGCGCCGTTCGTGCCCCAGCTGGTGGCGAAGCCGGGCTGGCTGTTCGACTTCTTCGCCGACGGTGGCCTGATGAACTTTCCCAACGTGATGCTGCCCGGCGGCCCGATGCAGTACGCGGACGTGGCGGCGGCTCTTTGAACGCTTCGAGCGCGTGGTCACGCACA
>CAWULT010000056.1:0-28712 GCA_963923455.1 uncultured bacterium | reverse complement strand
GCTGCACGTGGCCCTCGTAGCCCATCACGCCGCGCAACTCCACGCCGGGCGCCTCGGCGACGCGGCGCGCCAGGGCCACGGCGTCATCCCCTGGCGCCACTCCGCAGCGCCCCTGTCCGACATCGAGGTCGACCAGCACGCCGATCGTCGCGCCGGCCGCGGCGGCCGCCCGCGACAGCACCTCGAGGCCGTGAACCGAGTCGACGGCCACGGTCACCCGCCGGCCGCGGGCCAGTGCCGCGACGCGATCGGCCTTGCCGGGCGAGACGATCTCGTTGGCCAGCAGGATGTCGTCGCACAGCGCGGCGACCGCCTCGGCTTCCGACACGGTCGCGCAGGTCAGGCCGACGCACGATCCCGCAGCCAGCTGCCGACGGGCGATCTCGGGCGTCTTGTGCGCCTTGACGTGCGGCCGCAGCCGGCACGGGCCGGCCGCGAAGAACGCCGCCATCCGGCGGATGTTGCGGTCGAGGGCAGCGGCGTCGACGAGCAGCGCCGGGGTCGGAATCTCGTGCAGGTGGCGAGGGATGGCCATCAACGTGGTCGGCTCAGGCGTCGGGGTCTTCGTCGTGGCGACGCGCCGGCCCCATGCCGAGCGCGCGCATCTTCCGGTAGAAGTTGCTGCGTTCGACGCCGAGCGCGTCGGCCGTGCGCGAGATGTTGCCCTGGTGCGCGGCCAGCGCGCGGGCGATGTAGTCCTTCTCGAACTGGTCGCGGGCCTCGTGCAGCGGCAGCATCCGCGACGCGGCGGCCGGCGCCGCAGCCTCGGGGAGGGTGTCGTGGCCGAGCAGCGCCAGGTCCTCAGCCGTCAACTGGGGACCCGGGACCATGATCAGCAGGCGCTCGACCAGGTTCCGGAGCTCCCGGACGTTGCCCGGCCACGCGTAGCGCTGCAGTGCCTCGAGGGCGCCCGCGTCGAACGTCTTCGGCCGCCGGCCGTACTCCCGGCTCAGGACGGCCATGAAGTGCTGCACGAGGGCCGGCACGTCCTCGATCCGCTCCCGAAGCGGGGGCACGGCGATCGGCACGACGTTCAGGCGGAAGTACAGGTCCTCCCGGAACCGGCCCGCGCGAATCTCCGCCGGCAGATCCTTGTTGGTCGCGGCGAGTACGCGTACATCGACGCGGATTCGCGTGGACCCGCCGACGGCCTCCACGACCTGCTCCTGCAGCACGCGCAGCACCTTGGCCTGCGTCTTCAGGCTCATGTCGCCGATTTCGTCCAGGAACAGGGTGCCGCCGCTCGCCAGCTCGAACTTGCCCCGTCGATCCGACACGGCGCCCGTGAACGCGCCCCGAACGTGCCCGAACAGCTCGCTCTCGATGAGCTCTTCGGGAATGGCCGCGCAGTTGACCTCGACGAACGGCCCCGCCCGCCGGTGGCTCAGCGCGTGGATGTTGCGCGCCACGAGCTCCTTGCCCGTCCCATTCTCCCCGAAGATGAGGACGCGGCCGTTGGTCGGCGCGGCAATCGCGATGAGCGCCCGCAGCCGAGTCATCGCGTCGCTGTCTCCGACGAGCACGTACTGCGACTCGATGCGCGCGCGCAGCGCCAGGTTCTCGGCCTCGAGCCGGTGCTGCCGCAGGGCGTTGCGGACGACGAGCACCGTCTTCTCGAGCGAAAGCGGCTTCTCGACGAAGTCGAACGCCCCCATCTTGATCGCGCGGACGGCGGCCTCGACGCTGCCATGCCCCGAGATCACCACCACGGCCGCGTCGACCTGCCGTTCGCGCATCCGGCCCAGCGTCGCCAGGCCGTCCATCCCCGGCAGCCAGATGTCGAGTACGACGACGTCGTAGTTCCGTCGCGCGAGGCGCTCGAGGCAGGCCTCGCCGCTGTCGACGGCGTCGACGTCGTACCCCTCGTCTCGCAGCACGCCCGACAGCGCGGTGCGGACCCCAGGTTCGTCGTCGACGATCAGGATGGCAGACATGCGTCAGGCCGGCAGCTCGATGGTAAACCGGGTGCCGCGCGGCGTATTGTCGCCCACGTCGATGCTGCCGCCGTGCTCGGCGACGATCCGCCGCACGATGGCGAGGCCCAGGCCGCTGCCGCGCTGCTTCGTCGAGTAGTACGGCAGGAACAGCTTCTCCCGGTCCCCCGGCGGGATGCCCGGGCCGTCGTCGGCCACCACGAGCCGGACGAGGCTGTTGGCCGGGTCGTGCGCCGTCTCGATCTCGATCGTGCCCCGCCGGTCCATCGCCTCGATGGCGTTGTCGATGAGGTTCAACAGCACCCGCCGCATCTGCTCGGGGTCGACCGACACGCGCGGCACGCCGTCACCGTAGCGGCGCGTGAACACGACGTCGGCCACGAGCCCCCGGTACAGGGCCAGCACGTCGTCGACGAGCGCGTGCAGGTCGGTCGGCACGGCACGGGGCGCGGGCATCCGCGCGAACTGCGAGAACTCGTCGACGAGCGACTTGAGCGCCTCCACCTCCCCGACGATGGTCGACGTGCACTCGTCGACGAGCGCCCGAGTGGCCTCGGGGGCCTGCGTGAAGTGGCGCCGCATGCGCTCGGCGCACAACTGGATGGGCGTCAGCGGGTTCTTGATCTCGTGGGCGAGCCGCCGCGCGACCTCACGCCAGGCCGCCACCTTCTGGGCGCGGACGAGGGGCGACACGTCGTCGAACACGATCACGGCGCCCTCGCCGCGACCGTCGTCGGCGCGGAGCGACGAGGCCACCACGGCGAGATGGACCTCGCGGCCCGGCTGGGTCAGGACGACTTCGGCGTGGCGGGGGGGCGTGCGCCGCGCGAGCACGTCCTCGACCAGCGCCGCCAGGGGGCGGAGTTCGGGCGCCCCGAACACCTCGCCGACCGGGCCGCCGGCGCCGGCGCCGATGCCGAGCAGCCGGGCCGCCGCCGAGTTGCAGGTGCGGATCCGCCCTGAGCCGTCGACCGAGACGACGCCGGTCGAGATGCGGTCGAGCACGGTCTCGACGTACTGCCGGCGTCCTTCCACGTCCTGGTGCTTCTGCTGCAGTTCGACCGCCGACCGCTCCAGGCGCCGACGGCTCGCGGCGAGCTCTCCAGCCATCCGGTTGAACGCCTCGACGAGCGACCCGAACTCGTCGCGGCTCTCGGGCTGGACGCGGAAGTCGAGGTGTCCGGCGCCAATCTCGTCGGCCGCCGCCGCCAGCATCTGGACCGGGCGCGTGATCCGCTTCGCCATGTAGAAGCCCATCCAGGTGGCGCCCACCAGGATCATCAGCGTCAACATCACGAAGAACGACAGGTAGACGCCGGCCAGCGGCTGCTTGAGCACCCGCAGCTGCTGGTAGCGCTCGTAGGCCGCGGTCATCCGGCGGGCACGGGCCGCGAACTGGCTCGTCAGGTACTCGCTGGCCACGACGACGCCCCGCACCGGGCCATCGGGCGCGGCGCGGACGGGTACGGCCGACCGGATCAATTCCCCGCCGTTGGCCAGCCGCTCGACGTCGCGCACCGGGGCGGCACTCTCCGCGGCCCGCTCCGCCAGACGCGACGACGAGTTCCGCACGAACGCCGCGGGCAGCGCCTCGACCGCCACCTGGGCGACGCGGCTCAACCGGGTCCGGCCATCGACGCCGCCCTCCGCCCGGTACACCTCCACGAGGGCGATCCGCTGCTGCTCGACGTCGGGCTCCACGACCGCGCGGACGGCCGGCGCGCCGGCGGCGAGGTCGACCGTCGCCAGCGCCGACGCCATGCGGCCGGCCAGCGCCGACGCCAGCCGCTGCTGCTCGTCGTAGTAGTCGGCCGCGATGCCGTTGGCGGACGACAGCATCTCGTCCATCGGCGCGTTGAACCAGCGGTCGACGCTCGTCAGGATCAGCTCGCTGCCCACGACGAGCACGAGCAGCGCCGGGACGAGCGTCAGCACCAGCAGGACGGCCACGAGCTTCGCCCGGAACCGTGCGAAGGGCAGCGCCCGCCGCCGCTCGACGACGATCTTGACGATGTTGCGGGTCAGCAGGAAGACCAGCGCCACCACCATCGTCAGGTTGGTGGCGGTCAGTGCGTAGAGGACGGCATCGGCCAGGATGTCGTCGGGGGCGAGCGTCGACGACCGGTTGGCCAGCGTCAGCAGGCCGGCGAGCAGCCCGATCAGGGCGAGCACGCCGACCACGAGCAGCTTGGTGTTGTCCTGGAAGGGGCGCCGGCGCGTGAAGGCCGGCTCCCGGCCGGAAGGCCCGGCCGGCGGCTTCGGGAGCGGCGCGTGCGGAAGCGGGAGCGCCATGGTCTGCGGCCGGTGGGCGCTACTCTTTCGCGTTGAGCAGGTCCTTCAGTTCCGTCATGAACTCCCCGATGTCGCGGAAGTGACGGTAGACCGAGGCGAACCGGACGTACGCCACCTTGTCGAGCCGCTTCAGCTCGTCCATCACGAGGCGGCCGATCTCGTCGGTGCCCATTTCCTTCTCGGGCCGCTCCTGGAGCGTGGCCTCGATCTTGTCGGCAACGGCATCGATGGCGGCCACGCTGACGGGCCGCTTCTCGCACGCCTTCAGCAGGCCGGCGATGAGCTTCTGTCGCTCGAAGCGCTCGCGCGTCCCGTCCTTCTTGATCACCATGTAGGCGATCTCGTCGATGCGCTCGTAGCTGGTGAAGCGGCGGCCGCAGTCGAGGCACTCCCGCCGGCGGCGGATGACCTCGCCCTCCTTGCTCTCACGGGAGTCGACGACCTTGTCCCCCAGATGACCACAGAACGGGCACTTCATCGGTGACGCGGCTCCTTCCGTCTACTCGGAGGTCGAGCGGGCCATTTCCTGGAGCCGGCCGACGCTGAGACCGTCCTGCGCCATGAAGACGACCGCCAGCAGCACCACGGGTACGAACGAGATGGCGTGCACGACGAGCGCGGCCGCCACCGCCCGGTCGTTCGGCGCATGGAAGAAGCTCGTCACGGCGAACCGGTACGCCTCGTGGTATCCGCCGACGCCGCCCGGCGTCGGCACCGCGATGCCGATCACCAGGAATGCCTGGAGCAGGAAGGATCCCATGAAAGGCATCTCGACGCCGAATGCGCGCGTGACGGCCCAGGCCTCCGCGCTCGTCACGGCCCAGACGGCGACGGACCAGCCCAGCGACCGCAGCAGCCGCCTCGGGTCGCGCGCCACGGCGAGGCCTGTACTGAAGGTCGCCGCCAGCTTCGCCAGCTTGTCGCCGACCCCGCGCGGCAGAATGCGCGTCGCGGCGAACACCAGCCGGCCGATCTGCTCGGGCCGCGACGCCATCAGCCACAACAGGGCCATGAGCCCGGCGGCCGCGGCCGCGCCGATGGTCGCCGAGAGCGTGACCGGGCCGCGCAGCCGATCCGGCAGCGTCGCGGCGTCGCCGTATCCGTAGACGAACAGCGCCAGCAGCGCCAGCACGGCGATGAGGTCGAGCACGCGCTCGAGCACCACCGTCGCGAAGACGGCGGACGCGCTCAGGCCCTCCTCGCGCGCCAGCAGATAGGGCCGGATGACGTCGCCGGCACGGGCCGGCAGCACGCCGAGCGCCGCGAATCCGATGACCGTGGCCCGGAACGCGCTCCGAAACCGCGTCGGCCCGATCGGCGCGACCATGCACTGCCACCGGAGCGCCCGCAGCCAGAAGGCGACCGCCACGCAGCCGAGCGCCACGGCCAGCATGTCGAATCGGGCGCGCTGGACGTGCGCCCACACACCCGAGGGATCGGCGCCCCTGAGGAACCAGCCAAGCAACAGAACCGTCAGCAGGGCGACAACAGTGGAGCGGAGTTTCACGAAATCGTCTGGGCGCCGCGCCGGACCGATCCGACGCGCCATGCACCGCCCACAATATATCAGGCTGCCCTCTCCGCTGGACCGGCACTGTTGCGTACGGTTGCAGGCGGTGACACGGCCAAGTAAGATCCCCACCTTCTCCGAGGACGTCGTGCCGCTCCCCGCTCCCCTGCTCCAGACTCGATTGAACGGACGCCTGCCCGATCGCCAGGGCAAGGTCCGCGACATCTTCGATGCCGGCGACACGCTCGTGATGGTCGCCTCCGATCGCATTTCCGCCTTCGACTACGTCCTCGGGTCGGGCATCCCCGACAAGGGCCGGGTGCTGACGCAGTTGTCGGCGTTCTGGTTCGGCCAGACGTCCGACATCGTCCCGAACCACCTGCTGACGATGGACGTTGCGGCGTATCCCACGGGGCTGCGCGACCACGCGGACGTCCTGGCGGGGCGCTCCATGCTGGTGCGCCGGACCGAGCCCATCCCGATCGAATGCGTCGCGCGCGGCTATCTCTCGGGATCGGGCTGGAAGGAGTACCTCGCCACCGGCGAGGTCTGCGGCGTCCGCCTGCCAGCCGGGCTGCGCGAATCCGACCGCCTGCCGACGCCGATCTTCACGCCGGCAACGAAGGCGTCGACGGGGCACGACGTGAACATCAGCGAGGCCGACGCCGCCGCGCTCATCGGCGGGGACCTCGTGTCGCAGCTGCGGGAGCTGACGCTGGCGCTCTACGCGTTCGGCACGCGGCACGCCGCGGCGCAGGGCATCATCCTGGCGGACACGAAGTTCGAGTTCGGGCTCACGCCGGACCGGCGGATCATCCTGATCGACGAGGCGATGACCCCTGACTCGTCACGCTACTGGCCGGCGGATCAGTACGCGCCCGGTGGCCCGCAACCGAGCTTCGACAAGCAGTTCGTCCGCGACTATCTCGAAGCGATCCAGTGGAACAAGCAACCCCCGGTGCCGTCCCTGCCCGACGACGTCGTGGCCCGGACGCGCGAGAAGTACCTGGAGGCCTTTCGCCGCCTCACCGGAAAGGAACTGCAGTAATGGCGTTGCGGGAGCAACTCGAGAGCCTGATCCTCGAAATGCTGGCCAAGGGCGTGCGCTACGACGACGCGCAGCGCGAGTTCGAGAAGCGGTTCATCGCGCACGCGCTCACCAGGGCCGAGGGCAATCTCGGCCGCGCCGCCGACCTGCTCGGCATGCACCGCAACACCCTGAGCCGCAAGGTCGCCGAGTACCAGCTGCGTCGCAGCGCCTGACCGTCCCTCGGCTGGCACTCTCGACCCTGGACTGCTTGACAGGCGGTTCTGCCGGTCACTATACTTGGCGGTCGCATGGCTTGAGTGCCAGACCACCATGCGGACCGGCCCTTCGGGACCGGCGGCGGCATCGGCCGCACCGTAGCACTGCGGGCGCGTTCCCGTTCTCGCGCACGCCCACCGCGCCGCGGCGGGCCGGGCGCGACAGGCGGCCGGATGCGGCCCGCACACACACAGCATCGCGATTTGTGGAGTCGATAGAGATGAAAGTCAGACCGCTACACGACCGGATCATCGTCCAGCGTATCGAGGAAGGCGAGCAGAAGATCGGCGGAATCATCATCCCCGACACGGCCAAGGAGAAGCCCCAGCAGGGCAGGGTGATCGCCGTGGGCATGGGCAAGGTGAAGGAAGACAACACCCGCCAGCCGCTGGACGTGAAGGAAGGCGACACCATCCTCTTCGGCAAGTACTCCGGCCAGGAGATCAAGATCGACGGTGAGGACTACCTCATCATGCGCGAGGACGAGGTTCTCGCGGTGCTCGACAGCAAGAAGTAACGCCGGTCCGGACGGACGCGGCCAGGATTTCTGGCGCGCGAGGCCGTGAGCCCGCGCGACCGATGGAGCAGAGACAGGCAATGGCAAAACAGATCATTTACGGCGAGCAGTCGCGCCAGGCGATTCTCCGGGGCGTGAACCAGCTGGCCGACGCGGTGAAGGTGACCCTCGGCCCGAAGGGCCGCAACGTCGTGCTCGACAAGAAGTTCGGCTCCCCCACGATCACCAAGGACGGCGTGACCGTCGCCAAGGAGATCGACCTGAAGGACCCGCTCGAGAACATGGGCGCGCAGATGGTCCGCGAGGTCGCCAGCAAGACGTCGGACACGGCCGGTGACGGCACGACGACGGCGACCGTGCTCGCACAGGCCATCTACCGCGAGGGCGCCAAGAACGTCGTGGCTGGCGCCAACCCGATGGAGCTGAAGCGCGGCATCGAGAAGGCCGTCGAGGCCGTGGTGGCCGAGGTCAAGAAGATGAGCCGGGCCGTCAAGGGCAACATGATCGCCCAGGTCGGCACCATCTCCGCCAACGGCGACTCGACGATCGGCAACATCATCGCCGAGGCGATGGACAAGGTCGGCAAGGACGGCGTGATCACGGTCGAAGAGGCGAAGACGCTCGAGACCTCGCTGGACGTGGTCGAGGGCATGCAGTTCGACCGCGGGTACCTGTCGGCCTACTTCGTGACCGACGCCGAGCGCATGGAAGTGGTGCTCGACAACCCGGTGATCCTGATCCACGAGAAGAAGATCTCGTCGATGAAGGACCTCCTCCCCGTCCTCGAACAGGTGGCGCGCCTCGGCCGTCCGCTGCTGATCGTCGCGGAGGACATCGAGGGTGAGGCGCTGGCGACCCTGGTCGTGAACAAGCTGCGGGGCACGCTGCAGGTGGCGGCCGTGAAGGCGCCCGGCTTCGGCGACCGCCGCAAGGCCATGCTCGAGGACATCGCGATTCTGACGGGTGGCCGCGCGATCACCGAGGACCTCGGCATCAAGCTCGAGAACGTCAAGATCGACGATCTCGGCAAGGCCAAGAAGGTCACCATCGACAAGGACAACACGACGATCGTCGAGGGCGCCGGCACCACCGCCGCGATCGAGGGCCGCGTGAAGCAGATCCGCGCGCAGATCGAGGAGACGACGTCCGACTACGACCGCGAGAAGCTGCAGGAGCGCCTCGCGAAGCTCGTGGGCGGCGTCGCCGTGATCAAGGTCGGCGCGGCCACCGAGACCGAGATGAAGGAGAAGAAGGCGCGCGTCGAGGACGCCATGCACGCCACCAAGGCGGCCGTCGAGGAGGGCGTCGTGCCCGGCGGCGGTGTCGCGCTCGTGCGCGGCGGCAAGGCGCTCGAGAGCCTGAAGCTCGAGGGCGACCAGAAGGTGGGCCTGGAAATCATCCGGCGCGCCATCGAAGAGCCGATGCGGCACATCGCGACCAACGCGGGCGCCGAGGGCTCGATCGTCGTGGCCAAGGTGAAGGAGATGAAGCAGGACGAGGGCTTCAACGCCGCCACCGAGACCTACGAGGACCTGGTCAAGGCCGGCGTCATCGACCCGGCCAAGGTGGTCCGCAACGCACTGCAGAACGCGTCGTCGATCGCCTCGCTGCTGCTGACGACCGAAGCCCTGGTCTCCGAGATTCCCGAGGAGAAGAAGGAACCGGCCGGTGGCCACTCGCACGGCGGCCCCGGCGGCATGGGCGGGATGTACTGAGCGTCCAGCCGTTCCCGGCAACACGGAAGGGGCGGGCCGAAAGGCCCGTCCCTTTTTTCTTGCTGTCGGCCGCTCGGTCCGGAGCGCATCCGGCCCCGCACCGGCGCCTCAGCGCACGGTGAACTGCAGCGCGATCGTGACGAGCACGGCGACCGGCTCGCCGAAGCGCGTGCCGGGGGCGAAGCGCCACTGCCTCGCGGCCTTGATGGCCTCCTGATCGAGCCCGAACGTCGTGTCGAGGGATTTCACCACTTCGACCCGCCCGACGGTTCCGTCTGGCAGCACCACGCATTCCAGCCACACCTCGCCCTGTATCCGGGCCCGCATCGCTTCCGCCGTGTAGGACGGCCGGACCTCGCGAATCACGCGGGGGCTGACCACGCCATTGCCCGGCCGGTACACCCCGCCACCCGTGCCGCCGCCCGTGCCCGCGCCAAGGCCGGACCCCTCGCCCTGTCCGACGCCGGTTCCGCGTCCGGTGCCCCCGCCGCCTCCGATGCCGGACCCCTGCGACTCGGACGAGGCCTGGGTCGACTCGAGCGCGCCGGGCAGCGAGACGGGCGGCGCCTGCGGAGTCGCCGCGGGAATCGGCGTCGGCACGTCGGGCGGCTTCGGCGTCGGCGGTTCGACGACCGGCTTCTCCACCGGCGCCGCGATCTTCGGCTTCTCGAGCTGGACGGGCTTCGGGGGCTCCGGCGAGCGGTTCCCACCGCCGCCTCCGCCGCCGCCTGGGCCGGGCTGCGCCACCCAGATCAGGTCGGGCAATTCATCCGGCAGCACCGCTTCGTACACGCGTTCGGGCAACAGGCGCGCGATCAGGATCAGCAGCAACGCCACAGCCACGTGGGCCAGCACGGACACGCCGAGCGCGCCGCCGATCCGCTGTTCGCGCTGCTGGAACGCGAACAGGGCCTCGCTCGGACCGATCCCTTCTGGCCGGACGGTCAGATGTTCGGTCGAGACCGGCAGATCCTGGGTGCCCGTCGGGTGCTGGGTCGCCATCGCTGTTCGCTGGAATGAGTGGCTCAATTGTCCCTGAGCGTCGCTGGAGCCGCAAGGCCCCGCCCTGTTAGACGCCGCGAGCGCGTCCCCGGGCGGCACGCCCTGTCACGGCACGACATACCCGTCTCGGGCTCGCACCCTGAGACCGGCACGGCCGCCACGCACCGCGACCGCAATCGACCGCCAGCTCCCGGCCTGGCGGTCCGACGCGTTCGATACGTAGCCGAGCAGGTACTGGTGCCGCAGGTCCTCGGCCACCGCGGCCAGCGCCGGCTCGAGACCGCCGGCGGTGCGGGCGTGGAACGACCGCCCTCCGGTGACCGACGCCAGCTCGGCGAACCACTCGGGACGGGTCCGGCCGAGTGCCACCGGATAGACCAGCGCGCGTCCGCGGCGGGCGCGGGCCACGACCTCGGCATGCGAGGCGCGGCTCTCTCGATCGACGCCGTCCGAGAACACGACCAGCGCCTGGCGCCCGGGCTCTGGCTCGAGGCGGTCGAGTGCCGCCAGGACCGCATCGTGGAGCGCCGTCGTCCCCCAGGCGTCGAGCCCGGCCAGCGCCGCATCCTGGGCGTCACGGCCCGCGGCGACCGACGCCAGCACGGCGGCGGTCGCATCGATCGACAGCACGACGGATCGGTCGCCGGGGCGGAGCGCGTGCAGGAAGGAACGCGCCGCCTGCCGGGCGAGGCGCAGCGGCTCCCCTGCCATGCTGAAGCTGCGGTCCACCGCGAGCGCCACCGTCAGCGGGACCTCCCCGGCAGCGAACACGGACACCTCCTGGAGCCGGCCGTCCTCCCGGACCTCGAAGTCGGCCTGGGTCAGGGTGGTCACGGGTCGCCCCATGGCGTCCGTCACCGAGGCATACACGTCCACCAGATTGACACCAGAGCGGAAGGCCGACTCGGCCGGCGCGCCCGGCCGGCCGGCCTCCTGCCACGATGCGGCCAGATCGGGCGCAAACCACGCCAGCAGCACGGCCACCCCACACGCCGTCGGTCGCATCCGCGGCACCCTCTTCAAACCTCGTTCCGCGAGGCGGCGTGGTACAATCTTCAGCAAGTCCAGCCGGAGGCAGACGATATGAACCTTGGCATCCCCGAACTCGTGATCATCCTCTTCATCGTGATCCTCATCTTCGGGGCCAATCGCCTGCCGGAGATCGGGCGCGGTATCGGGCAGAGCATCAAGAACTTCAAGAACGCCACCAAGGAAGGCGAGGAGAAGTCCTAGCGGCGTTTCGTCCGTTTCTTCGCGGCCCGCTCGCGCTTGCCGGGCCGCTGCGCCGTGCGGCGCTCCTTCTTCGGTGTGACCCGGCTGCGCACCCGGCCCCTGGCGTGCGTCTCACGCCGGACCGCTTCCAGGATCTCGACGAGCCCGAGGTCGACCTGCCGCCGTTCCAGGTCGACGCGGACGACCTGCACGGCCACGCGGTCGCCCAGCCGGTACTCCTTCTTCGTGTTCTCTCCGTGCAGGACGTGCTGCTGTTCCACGAAGCGGTAGTAGTCGTCGCCCATGCTCGACACGTGGACGAGCCCTTCGACGTAATGCTCGATCAGTTCGACGAAGAGGCCGAAGGGCGCGACGCCGGTCACGTACCCCTCGTATTCGTTGCCGACCTTGTCGGCCATGAACCGGACCTTCTTCCACTGCAGGAGCTCCCGCTCGGCCTCGTCGGCCCGCCGCTCCATTTCCGAGGCGTGCCGGGCCGCCTCGGGCAGTTCGTCGGCCAGTTCCTCGAGGCGGGCCTCGCTCAACGCACCCTGGCGTGACTCGCGGAGCATCCGGTGCACGACGAGATCCGGGTACCGGCGGATCGGGGAGGTGAAGTGTGTGTAGTGCTCCGCCGCCAGCCCGAAGTGCCCCAGGCTCACCGCGTCGTAGCGGGCCTTCTGCATCGTCCGGAGCATCAGGGCCGCAATCGGCCGCTCTTCGGGCGTTCCCTGAATCCGGTCGATCAGCTTCTGGAAGTGCTTCGGGGCGAGGGCATGGCCCGTCGCGGCGAGGCTGTAGCCGAGCGTCGCGATGAACTCCTCGAACTCCGCGACCTTCTTGAGGTCGGGGGCCTCGTGCACCCGGTGCAGCGCGGGCACGCCCCCGGACACGAGATGCGCCGCCACGGTCTCGTTGGCCAGCAGCATGAACTCCTCGATCAGCCGGTGCGCGACGTTGCGCTCGCTCGCGATGATCGTCTCGATCAGGCCGTCGGCGGACATGATCACCTCGGCCTCGGGCAGGTCGAAGTCGATCGAGCCGCGCCGGCGCCGCCGCGACGCCAGCACCTCGTACAGCTCGCCCATCAGCTCGAAGGTGGGCACGAGCTCGCGGTAGCGGGCGATCACGGCCGGGTCGCGGTCCGTCAGGATCGCGTTGACCTCGGTGTAGGTCATCCGTGCGTCGCTGTGGATCACGCCGTCGTGCAGCTCGTAGCGCACGACGCGCCCGCGCGGGTCCACCTCCATCAGGCAGGACTGGACGAGCCGGTCGACGTGCGGATTCAGGCTGCACAGCCCGGTCGACAGTTCCTCCGGAAACATGTGCAGCGCGCGCTCGGTGAAGTAGACCGAGGTGCCGCGCGCGTACGCGTCCTCGTCTAGCGCGCTGCCCTCTCGCACGTAGTGCGCCACGTCGGCGATGTGGACGCCCAGCCAGTAGTGCCCGTTCGGCAGTCGCGCGATCGTGATGGCGTCGTCGAAGTCGCGCGCGTGCTCACCGTCGATCGTGACCGTCGTGACGGGCCGGAAGTCGGTCCGCCCCTCGACGTCGTGCGCCTTCACGGCGCCCCCGAGCCGCGTGGCCTCGGCAACGGCCTCCGGCGGATGGACGTCCGGCAGCGCGAACTTGCGGATGATGATCGCGGTGTCGACGCCGGGCTCGTCGATGCGCCCGAGCACCTCGCGGACCCGGCCCGCGGGCCCTCGCGAGGCCGTCGGCCACTGCGTGACCTCGACGACCACCATCTCGCCCGGTTCGGCCGACGCCGCCTGCCCGGTCGGGATGCGCACGTCGGCCAGCATCCGCCGATCGAACGGCACCACGTAGGCGAGGCCGCCCGCGTCAACGTCGAAGCGCCCGACGACGGTGGGGTGCCCGCGCTCGAGTACCCGCACGATCCGGCCCTCCGGGCCCTTCTCGGTGTGCCGCTCGATACGGGCCACGACCCGGTCGTCGTGCAGGGCATCGGTCAGGTTGGGTGCCGCGACGTAGATGTCCGGGGCACGGGCGGCGCCCGGCTCGGTCACCTCGGGCACCACGAAGCCGAATCCGCCCGGGTGCGTGTGCAGGCGGCCCACGACGAGGTCCATCTTGTCCGGCAGGCCGTAGCGCGTGCCCCGCACCTTGACCAACTCGCCCGCCGCAACCAGCCGCTTGAGAAGCGTCCGGAAGACGGCGCGGTCGGTACGCGGGATGCCGAGCAGCCGCAGCAGGTCCCGGGCGGTCGCCGGGTGGTGCGCCTCCTCCCGAATCCGCGCGAGCAATGCGTCTTTGGTCAGCTGCATGGTGTGTTACCCGATCAGGACCACTTGCAGGTCGCCGACGTTCGTGCTCGTTGGGCCCGTCCGAATCAGGTCACCCGTCCGGGCGAAGAAGGTGTAGGTGTCGTTGTCGGCGAGGTACTGGTCGGGCGCGGCCAGGCCGAGTGCCCGTGCCCGCGCCAGGGTATCCCGGTCCACGATGGCCCCGGCCGCGTCGGTCGGTCCGTCGATGCCGTCGGTGCCCAGGCTGGCGCCGACGGCGTCGAACCCGGTCTCCGCCATCGCCTGGGCCATCGCGAGCGCGAACTCCTGGTTCCGGCCGCCCTTGCCGCGCCCGGTCACCGTCACGGTGGTCTCGCCCGCGGCGATCACGCAGGCCGGCCGGCCCATCTGCGAGACGAGCCGCGCCACGTCCGCCACGTGCGCGCGTCCCGCCACGCGGGCCTCGCCGGTGACGGGACGGTCCACGACATGGACCTCGTATCCGCGCGAAGCGGCCGCCCGCCGCGCCCCGTCGATCGCGCCGCGCTGCCGTCCGATCAGGTGGACGGCGGCCCGCGCGAGCCGAGGGTCCGACGGGGGCGGCGTGTCGGGCACTGCGCCTGCCACGCCGGCGCGCAACCGGGCGACCGCGGCCGTGGGATACCGCTCCAGGCCGCCGCGCCGCTCCAGCACCGCCAGGGCGTCCGTGAACGTGCTGGCGTCCCCCACCGTCGGGCCCGAGGCGATGACCGACAGATCGTCCCCGACGACGTCCGACACGACCAGCGTGACGACGGCACCGCGCGCCGCAGCGGCCAGCTGGCCGCCCTTCACCGCCGACAGGTGCTTGCGGACGGTGTTGAGCTCGTAGATGTCCGCCCCCTGGGCCATGAGCGTGGCGACGGTGTCCTGCTTGTCGCGAAGCGTCAGCGTCGCGGCCGGCAGCGCCATGAGCGCGGAGCCCCCACCGGACAGCAGGACGACGAGGACCTCGCCTGGCGCGGACCCGGACGCGAGCGCCAGGGCACGTCGCGCGCCGGCCACGCTGCCGTCATCGGGCAACGGATGGCCGCCCGCGTACCATTCGACGGCGGCCGGCAACGACGCGGGCCGGCCTGGTCCGATGCCCACGAGCGCCCGGACGGGCCGGCGGATCTCGTCGGCGAAGGCCGCCAGCATCACGCCGGCCGCTTTGCCGGCGGCCAGCACGTCCACGGCCGCCGCCGCCTCGAGCGTCCCGGACAGGGCACGGCCCTGCAGCGCGCGGCGCACCAGACGTCCGGCATCGACCTCGTCGAGGGCCGCCTGCAGCACGGCCCTCAGGTCGTCTCGTCGTTCTGCGGCCGAGGAAGTCAGTTCACTTGCCGAGGGTCGGTCCAGGCGGACAACCCTGTCACGGCGTCGAATTGTCGGAGGATGTTGCTGATGATCTGGTCGGCGTCGGCCTTGTCGCAGAGCCGGTCGAGCTGGTCCATCACGCGCATCAGGGCCTCCTCCACCTCGGAGACCGCGCGTTCGGAGTAGTGCTCACGCTGCTGGTCGAGACACTGCTGGCACTTGATGAACTCCTCCCGGTAGAAGCTGGCGCGGGAGGGACAGGGGAGATCCCACTGCGGGAGCGAATCGGTCAGGTAACGAGCAAGGCGATCCCGTGACGAAGGCATGCCCGATTTCCTTTCAGTGTAGCGACCGTCCCTGGCCGCTGTCAACGCGGCACGGCCAGGGCCCCGCACCCCGAACCGCCCGCCCATCGGCCGCCGGCCGCGGCGCTAGGCCGCGTGCCGCGACGCGATCAATCCGCCCAACCCGCCCACGGTCATCCCCCCGGCCAGCAGCACGGCGCAGGTGCGCGCGGGCAGGAACGCGGGCGGCATCCCTTCCAGCATGGTCGCCAGCCGCGCCCCCCAGGAGGCGTCGGCCAGTGCGAACCCGAGCCACAGCAGCAGCAACGCCAGGGCGGCGCCGAGCCCTCCCTGCAGCAGTCCCTCGGCGACGAACGGGCCACGAATGAATGTCATCGAGGCGCCGACGAGTTCCATGATCTCGATCTCCTCGCGCCGCGCGTCGAGGCTGAGCCGCACTACGCTGGCCACGGTCACCGCCGCGGCCACGGCCATCAGCAGCGCCAGCCCGAAGGCGCCGGTTCGAAGGGCGTCGAGGCCCTCCCCCACGCGCGACAGCCACTCGCGGTCGTACCGGACGTCCGATACCCCCGGCAGCGTGACCACCCTTCGCAACAGGACGTCGGCGCGGCCGTCCTGCTCGGCCGCCCTGACCAGCCGCACCTCGAGCGAGGCCGGGAACGGATTGCCGTCGAGGCCGTTGGTCAGGGAGGCGAGATCGGCGAACTCGGCGCGGAACCGCGTCAGGGCCTGCTCCTTCGAGACGTACTCCCGTCCCGACGTCGCGCCGCTCTGATCGATCAGCGCCTCGACCATCCCGCGCTGCTCCGACGTGGCGTCGTCGCGCAGGAACACCGAGAACTCGGCGCCAGCCGTCCAGCGTGCCAGCAGCCGCTCGACGTTCCAGGTGACGAGCAGCAGGGAGCCCAGCACGATGATCGCCAGCGCGATGGCCAGCACGGCGAACGCGCTCGAACCGCGCTGGCGCCAGAGCCCGGCCCACCCCCGCCGCAGCGCGTAGTCGAGCGCCCTCATGCCACCTCGACGACGCGGCCCTGGTCCAGGGTCACGGTCCGGCGGCCGACGAGCCGGATGAGCTCCCGATCGTGCGTCGCGACCAGCACCGTCGTGCCGCCCGCGTTGACCTCGCGCAGCAGGTTCATGATCTCGAGCGACAGGTCGGGATCGAGATTGCCCGTGGGCTCGTCGGCGATGAGCAGGGGAGGGTCATTGACGAGCGCCCGCGCGATCGCGACGCGCTGCTGCTCGCCCCCGGAGAGTTCGGCGGGATAGGCATTGATCCGGTGCTGCAGGCCCACCCACTTGAGTACCTGGAACGCCCGCCGCCGCTGCTGCGCGGGCGACACGCCGAGCACTTCCGACACGAACGAGATGTTCTCGAGCACCGTGCGCGTGGGAATCAGCTTGAAGTCCTGGAAGACGAACCCGATGCCGCGCCGGTACTCCTGGCGCTCACGCCGGCTCAGGCGCGAGAGGTTGTGACCGTTGACGAAGATCTCGCCTTCGCTGGGGGACTCCTGCATCAGGAGCAGGCGCAGGAACGTGGACTTGCCGGCGCCGCTCGGCCCCGTCAGGAACACGAACTCTCCGTTGTCGACCGTCAACGACAGGTCGTGCAGCGCATACAGGCCGCGGCCGTAGAGTTTCGAGAGGTGCTGCGTCTCGATCACGCTGCTTGGTGGCTCTGGGTTGCGCACGGCGATACGCGCCGGCACCTGTCGACGAGTATAGCACCGCGGGCGAGGCGGAGCGCCGTCCCCGGCCTCGGCACCGTGCAGCGCCGCACGAGCGTTCAGCCGGCCCGCTCGATGGCCGCCTTGAGCAGCTCGCTGGCGAGCTTCGGGTTGGCCTTGCCGCCGCTGCGCTTCATGACCTGCCCCACCAGGAACCCGAACGTCTGCGCCTTGCCGGCGCGGACCTGGGCGACCGCGTCGGCATTGGCTCCGATCACGTCGGCGATGATCGGCGCGAGCGCGCCTTCGTCGCTGTTCTGCGCGAGGCCCTCGGCCGCCACGATGTCGGCGGCCTGACGGCCGGAGTCGTACATCCTGGCGAAGACCTCCTTGCCGATCGAACTGCTGATCGTGCCGGCGTCCACCAGCGTGACGAGCCCCGCCAGCGCCTCGGCGGCGAGCGGCACCTGTTCGATGGCGGTGCCGCGCTCCTTCAGCACGCGCAGCAGTTCGCCCATCACCCAGTTGCTGGCCGACTTCGCGTTGCCCGCGGCCCGGGCGACCGCCTCGAAGTACGCCGCCAGCGCCGGCGACTGCGTCAGCACGCCGGCGTCGTATTCGGGCAGGCCGTACTCGGACACGAAACGGCGACGGCGCGCCTCGGGGAGCTCGGGCATCGCCGCGCGCACGCGTGCGATCCGGGCCTCGTCGACCACGAGCGGCGGCAGATCCGGCTCCGGGAAGTACCGGTAGTCGTGCGCCTCCTCCTTGCTGCGCATCGAGTGCGTGCGGCCCGAGCCGGAGTCGAACAGGCGCGTCTCCTGGACCACCACGCCGCCGCTCGAGACGAGGTCGATCTGGCGCGCGATCTCGTATTCGAGGGCCTTCTGGAGATACCGGAAGGAGTTCAGGTTCTTCACCTCCGCCTTCGTGCCGAACGCGGCCTGGCCCACCGGGCGCACCGACACGTTGGCGTCGCAGCGCAGGCTCCCCTCTTCCATGTTGCCGTCGTTGACGCCGAGCCAGACCAGGATGTCCCGCAGCCGCGCGAAGTACTCGGCTGCCTGCGCCGCGTTCCGGATGTCCGGCTCGGAGACGATCTCGATGAGCGGCACGCCCGCCCGGTTGTAGTCGACGTAGGTCTGCCGGTCGGAGTCGAAGAAGCCCTCGTGCAGCGACTTCCCGGCGTCTTCCTCCATGTGGATCCGCGTCAGGCCCACGCGGGTGCGTTCACCCGCGACCTCGATCTCGACGCCACCGCCGAGCGCCAGCGGACGCTCGTACTGCGAGATCTGGTACCCCTTCGGGAGGTCGGGATAGAAGTAGTTCTTCCGGGCGAAGATCGACTCGTGCTGGATCTCGCAGCCGAGCGCCAGCGCCGCCGCGAGGGCGTAGTCGACCGCCTGCCGGTTCAGCACCGGCAGCGCCCCGGGCGCGCCCATGCACACCGGGCAGACGTGTGTGT
Organism: uncultured bacterium; assembly: GCA_963923455.1. Lineage (GTDB taxonomy): Bacteria > Acidobacteriota > Vicinamibacteria > Vicinamibacterales > UBA2999 > CAWULT01. The sequence goes on along the minus strand of CAWULT010000056.1, from coordinate 10,197 downwards.
TGGGCGGCGCGCCGAACGCCGTGCTGCACCCGCAGAAGATCTTGGTCCGCGTGTTCAGCTGCGCGTGGACTTCGAGGCCGATGACGGTCTCGTACTGCATAGGGGAATGCGGGCGCGAAGAGGCCCGGGGCTGCTGGAGCCCCGGGCCATCGGAAAGCGCTAGGCCTGCGGCCCGGCGGCCTTGACGGCCGGGGTCACGTCCTTCTCGAACGTCTTGAAGTTCTCGACGAACATCTGGGCCAGCTTCCGGGCCTGCTCGTCGTACTTCGCGGCGTCGTCCCACGTGCTGCGCGGGTCGAGCACCGCGTCGGGCACGCCTGGGCACGCCGTCGGCATGTCCAGGTTGAAGATCGAGTGCTTCTGGTACGCCACGTTGTCGAGTTTGCCCGTCAGCGCCGCGGTGATCATCGCGCGAGTGTAGGCGATCTTCATGCGGCTGCCGACGCCGTAGGGCCCGCCGGTCCATCCCGTGTTGACGAGCCACACCTTCGCGTCGCGCTTGGCGATCTTCTCGCCCAGCATCCTGGCATAGACGTTCGGGTTGAGGGGCAGGAACGGCGCGCCGAAGCACGTGCTGAACGTCGCCTTCGGCTCGGTCACGCCCTTCTCGGTGCCGGCGACGCGCGCCGTGTAGCCGGAGAGGAAGTGGTACATCGCCGCCTCAGGCGTCAGCCGCGCGATCGGCGGCAGCACGCCGTAGGCGTCCGCCGTCAGCATGATCACGTTGGCCGGATGGCCGCCGTGGCCGCTGAGTTCCGCGTTGTCGATGAACGTGATCGGGTACGACGCGCGGGTGTTCTCGGTCAGCGACGCGTCGTCGAGGTCGAGGGCGCGGGTCTGCGGGTCGACGACCACGTTCTCCAGGATCGTCCCGAATCGCCTCGTCGTCGCGTAGATCTGCGGCTCGGCCTCGGCCGACAGCTTGATGACCTTCGCGTAGCAGCCGCCCTCGAAGTTGAAGACACCCGTGTCGCTCCAGCCGTGCTCGTCGTCGCCGATCAGGCGGCGGTCCGGATCGCTCGAGAGCGTCGTCTTGCCCGTGCCCGAGAGCCCGAAGAAGAGCGCCGTGTCGCCCCCCTCGCCGATGTTGGCCGAGCAGTGCATCGACAGCACGCCCTGCAGCGGCAACGTGTAGTTCAGGATGGTGAAGATCGACTTCTTGATCTCGCCGGCGTAGTGGGTGCCGCCGATCAGCACGACCTTCTTGCCGAAGTGCACGAAGATGAACACCTCGGACCGCGTGCCGTGCTTCTCGGGATCGGCCTTGAAGAGCGGCGCGTCGATCACGGTGAATTCGGGCTTGTGCTGCGCCTGCCGCGACGCGTTGTTCTCCGGGATGAACATGTTCCGGGCGAACAGGTTGTGCCAGGCGAACTGGTTGACGACGCGGATCGGCAGGCGGTACTTGCCGTCGGCGCCAGCCCAGGCGTCGAGGACGAACAATTCCTTGTCCTGCAGATACGCCATCATGTCGCGGTGGAGCGCGTCGAACTTGGCCTCGTCGACCGGACGGTTGACGGCGCCCCAATGGACGTGCTGCTCGCTGGACGGCTCCTTGACGACGAACTTGTCGTTCGGCGACCGGCCGGTGTGCTGCCCCGTCCGTGCCACGAGCGGACCCTCGGCGGCCATCTGGGCTTCGCCGCGGCGAATGGCCTCCTCGTAGAGGACGGCCGGGCTCAGGTTCCAGTGGACGCGTCCGGATCGAACAATGCCAAGGGGCTCGAGGCCGAACGCCCGCTCAACCTGCATGGTCATGACTCCCTGACTCCTCGGGCGGCCGCTGAGGCCACCCCCTAAGCCGACGCCGGAAAGCGCGTGTCGGCGAGTACCGTAAACCCAAGATCGTAAAGAGCGAACGGGGCCGCGTCAACCGCCGTGTGCGCCGCCGCGCCCCGGACGCGCCGGACCGGGGCTTCCGGGGTATAGTTGTGTGCAGTAAACAACCGACGCGCCCGCATCCGTATACGAGCATGAGAACACCTCCTCGAGGCGCCGCGTCACCGAGTGCGAACGAGCTCTCGACGCCGTCCGATCCCCCGCTCTCCCGGGGATCGGAACTGGCCGCTCAGGTGAAGGCGTTGGTCGTGGCCGGGAACCGGGACGCCGCCCGCGAGCGGTTCGCCGAGCTGGTCGCCCACCAGCAGCGGCGGGCCACGCGGGTCGCCTACCACTACCTGCGCGACGTCCACGATGCCGATGAGGCGGTGCAGGATGCGTTCGTCAAAGTGTTCACGCACATCACCGGCTATCGCGAGGAACTCCCGTTCGAGGTCTGGTTCACCCGGATCCTGATCAACGGCTGCCTCGATCTGCGCAAGGCCCGCGCCCGCCGGCTCCGGTGGACGGTCCAGCCGTCGGCGCGCCCGGACGTGCCCGTCGTGGAGCCCGCCGCCGCCCAGCCCGGTCCCGAGGCAGCGCTGATGTCGCGCGAGCACGCGCGGCGCATCGGCCAGGCCGTCGAGCAGTTGCCCGACCGGCAGCGCACGGTCTTCACGCTGTGCCATATCGCCGAACAGAGCACGCGGGAGGTGGGTCAGGCGCTGGGCTTGAGCGAGGCGACGGTCCGGGTGCACCTCTTCCGCGGGGTGCGCAAGCTCCGGATCCTGCTCGGACGCGAAGGGCGGCTCGCATGATTCGCCGGCACCTCTCGGACGACCAGCTCACCGAGGCCTGTCTGGCCCTTGCGGAGGATCCGGCCGTATCGCGCCACCTGGCCTCGTGCGACGCCTGCCGGCTGCGGCAGGCTGGCATTGTCCGCCTGCTCGAGGCCACGACCACGGCCGCCGTGGCCGAAGCCGACGACCTGTTCCCCGACGCTTGGCTGACCCGGCAGCGTGCCCGGATCCTGGCACGCGTCGATCATCTGGGCCGGCCCGCCCGCGTGATCGCGTTCCCGGCGAGTGCCCGGCGCGAGACGGTCGTGCGCCACGCCCGCCCAGCCGCCCGGCTCGTCGCCGCCGGCGCCGCGGCGGGCCTCGCGATCGGCCTGCTGACGGGGCGCCTGGTGAGCCGGCCACCCGAACGGCCGCAGACGGTCGCGACACAGGTCTCGGCCAAGGCCCAGACCGGCCCGACGGTCCGCACGGTGTCCGCCGTCGGCTCGGACGACGAGTTCTTCGGGCAGGTGGAGATGGCCGGTGGCAGCGGCGGTCCCGCCGCCCTGCGTCCGCTCGACGCCCTGACGCCCCGCGCCTGGGACGTCCGGTAGGGCGCGCGCCGTCGTGCTGCAGAGTCCCCTGATCTTCCGCAAAGGTCTCGACCGTAAGCAGGAGGTCGCACAGGTCCTCGCCGAGAGCTATCACAGCGACCTGGTCGAGCGCGTCAAGTCCGACGGCTACGTCTTCGCGTCCGGGCGTCTCACCGTCCGCCTCGCGCGGGAGTTCGGCTTCTGCTACGGCGTCGATCGGGCGGTTGACTACGCCTACCAGGCCCGCACGCGATTCCCGGACCGGACGGTGTTCCTGACGGGCGAGATCATCCACAACCCGCACGTCAACGACCAACTGCGCGGGCGGGGCATCCGGATCCTGACCGACCCGGGCGAGTCGATGGAGGCGCTGTCGCCGGACGACGTCGTCATCCTGCCCGCCTTCGGCATCACGATCGAGCTGCTGGAGCAGTTGACCGGCTACGGCTGCACCCTGGTCGACACGACGTGCGGTTCGGTGCTGAACGTCTGGAAGAACGTCAGGCGATATGCGCAGGACGGCTTCACGTCGGTCATTCACGGCAAGTACTGGCACGAAGAGACGCGAGCGACCGCGAGTCAGGCGCAGCACACCGGCGACGGGCACTACCTCGTGGTGCTCGACCAGGCCCAGGCTCGGCTCGCCTGCGACTACATCCGGCACGGCGGCGACGCCGCCGCGTTCCGCCGGACCTTCGATGGCGCAACGTCGCCAGGCTTCGATCCCGACCGGCACCTGGAGCGGGTCGGCTGCGCGAACCAGACGACGATGTTGAGTTCCGAGTCGCTCGCGATTGGCGAGATGTTCCGCGAGGCCATCCGCGATCGCCACGGCGAGACCGAGCTGCCGGCGCGCTTCCGCGCCTTCGACACGATCTGCAGCGCCACTCAGGAACGGCAGGACGCCGTGACCGAACTGCTCGCCCGGCACGACCTCGATCTGATGCTCGTGCTCGGCGGCTACAACAGCAGCAACACCTACAACCTCGCGCGCATCTGCGCCGAGACCCTGCCGACCTTCCACATCGTCGACCCGTCGTGCCTGGTGTCGACCGCGACCATTCGGCACCACCCGGCCACGCGGGGCGGGCCGACGGAGGTCGAGACCGAAGGGTGGCTTCCGGCCGGACCGGTCCGGATCGGCCTGACGTCCGGCGCCTCCACGCCGGACAATCTGGTCGGCGCCGTCCTCAGGCGGATCGAAGCACTCGCCGCGCAGTGAGCGCGCCATCCGGCCCGGACGGGCCCGTCCGGCCCTCATGGGCTCCCCCGATTCGGCGAGTCTCGGCGGCAGCACGGCGTGTTACCGTATGTGATTGCAGCGAAGGCGGTAAACGCCGCGCGGGGTGTCGTCGTAGACCCTTGATAGTCATGAGATCTTCACGCCTGTCCGTCGTTGCCGCCGCCATCATGCTGGTGGCGCTCGTCTGGGCCGCGCCGGCCTCGGCCCAGGGATTCAAGTGGTGGCAGTCCGAGCGCTACAAGCGGGAGCTCGGCCTCACGGCCGACCAGAGCCGCCGGCTCGAGGACATCTTCCAGGCGGCCCTGCCATCGCTCCGGGCGCAGAAGAAGATCCTCGACGAGGTCGAGGCCGAGTTCGAGCGCGTCGTCGAGCGCGGCGACGACGCGACGGTGATGGAACAGGTCGGCCGTCTCGAGGCCGCGCGCGCGGAACTCAACAAGACCCGGACGTTCATGCTCGTCCGCATGCGCCGGGCCCTGACGATCGACCAGTGGGCGAAGTTCGGCGCGCTGCACCAGGCCGTCGAACGGGAACGCCGCGCGGCCGAGGATGCCCGACGGACGGGCAAGCCGGCCGACACCCCGGCCGACGCCCGAGGCGCCGAGCCGCGTGCCCCCAAGGACCTGAAAGCCAGATGACGACATCGATGCGTGCCCGACGTGTTCCCTTCCTCTTCGCCACCCTCCTCGCTGGTTCGCTCGCCGCACCCGCCTCGGCCCAGACGTCGGACCGCGGCCGCCTCGACGAGATCGCGCGCACGGCGGCGCGGCGCTTCGTGGCCGCGCGCACCGAGGCCGAGCAGACCCGTCCGACCGCTCCGGCCCCAGGCACTCCGGTGCCCTCGGTCGAGCTGACCCTCGACGACGCGACGGCCCGCGCGCTCGAGCGCAACCTCGACATCGCCGTGGAGCGGCTGAACCCGCAGTTGCAGGAGTTCAACCTGGCCCGGCTGCGGGCGGCGTACCGGCCCACGGCGTCGTCGACCATCGGCCACCGGGCGGTCATCCAGCCCCCGACGAGCCTCCTGAACGGCGGCACCATCGTCCAGAACGACACGACCACGTACAACTCCGGCATCTCGCAGGCGCTTCCGTGGATGGGCGGCAACGTCTCCGTGCAGTTCAACAACAACAAACAGGTCACCACGAACAGCTTCGCGAACTTCAACCCGACCTACGTCGCGAACCTGAACGCGACGTACACCCAGCCGCTGCTCCGTGACTTCCTGATCGACGGCACGCGGCAGCAGCTGAAGGTCACGGCGATCAGCCGGGACATTTCGGAGATCCAGCTGAAGGGCACGCTCGCGTCGACGATCGCCACCGTCCGCAACGCGTACTGGGAGCTGGTCTACGCCGTGCAGGCCGTCGAGGTCGCCAAGGGCTCCCTCGAGCTCGCGCAGAAGCTCGTCGAGGACAACCGGGCGCGCGTGGAGGTGGGCACCATGGCGCCGCTCGACGTCGTGCAGGCCGAGGCCGAGGCGGCGACGCGCCGTCAGGGCCTCGCGCAGGCCGAGGCGACGCTCGGCACGTCCGAGCTCACCCTCAAGCGCCTGATCGTCAGCGGCACCGACGACCCGCTGTGGCGCGCGCGCATCACACCGATTGATCGCCCCGAATTCCGGCCGCAGCCCCTCGACGTCGAAGGCGCCGTCCGGAAGGCGCTCGAGAGCCGCACGGACCTGGACCAGGCCCGCCGGACGATCGAGAGCAACGACGTCACGCTCAAGTTCCTCAAGAACTCCACGCTGCCAAACGTCGACCTCCAGGCCAACTACACCGCCCAGGGTCTTGGCGGCACGCAGTTCGTCCGGCAGGGATCCGGCCTCGGCAGCACCATCATCGACACGGTCCCTCTCGGCTACTCGAGGGCATGGAGGACGATGACCGGCCGCGACTATCCGACCTGGAACGTGCAGGTCAACGTGACCTACCCGATTGGCGCCAGCGCGACCGACGCGCAGTACGCCCGTGCGCGCGTGCAGCGCAACCAGTCCGCCGCGCAGCTCCGCGCGCTGGAACTGCAGGTGGCCACCGAAGTCACCAATGCGGCACTGCAGGTCGAGAGCAGCCTGAAGCGGTACGAGGCGTCGACCGTGGCGCGCGAGCTCGCCGAGACCCGGCTGCAGGCGGAACAGAGCCGGTTCGAGGTCGGTCTGTCGACGAACTTCTTCGTCGTGCAGGCCCAGCGCGACCTGTCCACTGCGCAGAACACGGAGCTGCGGGCGCTGCTCGACTACCGCCGTGCGCTGGTGGACTTCACCCGGGTGCAGGAGGCGCCGACGACGCGCGGCACGGCGGTCGGCACCATTCAGGCCGCCGGCGGCGGCGGGGCCGCGGCGAACTAGGGGCATCGGAACCGAAGCGGGGCGCGCGCGAGGGCGCCTCTTGGCACTGCAAGTCAGCGGAGGGGCGGGTTCGTTCCTGATCTCATGAAAAAGGCCGTCATCATCGTCATCCTCGTCGCCATCGCCGGCGGCGCCTACTACTCGGGCCTGTTCGGCGGAGGCTCGCGGGAGTCCGCCGGAGCCCCGGCCGGCGCCGCCGGTGGTCCCGCGGCCGGCGGCCGCGGCCGCAGGGGCGGAGGGCCAGGCGGTTTCGGGGGCGGCCAGTTCGGACGCGCGCCGATGACCGTGGAGGTCGCCCAGGTGCGCCGCGCGTCGATCTCGAGTGAGATCACCGTCGTCGGCAACCTGATCGGGGAGGCCACGGTGTCGGTCGTGCCCCGCGCGGCCGGCCGTCTGCAGGAGATCTCGGTTCGCCTGGGCGACCGCGTCGGCCGCGGCCAGCGCATCGGCAAGATCGAGGACTTCGAACTGCAGGAGCAGGTGAAGCAGGCCGAGGCCGCCCAGGAGGTGTCGCTCGCCACCATCCGCCAGCGGGAGGCCGATCTGCAGCTGGCCCAGACGAGCGTCGAGCGCTCGCGCAACCTCTTCCAGCGACAGCTGCTCCCGAAGCAGACGCTCGACGACAACGAGGCCCGGTACCAGTCGGCCCTCGCCGCGCTCGACCTGGCCAGGGCCCAGAACTCCCAGTCGAAGGCGCGCCTCGACGAATTGCGCATCAACCTCGGCAACACGGTGATCACGTCGCCGGTCAACGGCTTCGTGTCGCGCCGCGCGGTCGACCAGGGCGCGTTCATTTCCCAGAACACGCCCGTCGTCGACGTGGTCGACATCACCACGGTACGCCTCGTGGCCAACGTCGTCGAGAAGGACCTGAAGGAGCTCTCGGCCGGCGCCGGCGCGCGCGTCAACGTCGACGCCTATCCCGGCGAGACGTTCGCGGGCCGGATCGCCCGCGTATCGCCGGTGCTCGACCCGGCGACGCGGACGGCCCCCATCGAGGTGGAGATCCCGAACCCCAGCTACCGGCTCAAGCCCGGCATGTACGCCCGGGTGGGCATCACCACGGCCACGAGGAAGGATGCGCTGGTCGTGCCGGTCAATGCTCTGGCGGACCTCGGCGGCCGCCGCGGCGTGTTCCTGCCACAGAACGACTCGGCGGTGTTCCGCGCGATCAGCGTCGGCGTCGAGCAGGGCGACGTCGCCGAGGTCCTGGCCGGCGTCGACGAGGGCGACACGGTGATCACCACGGGTGCGACGTCGCTGCGCGACGGCGACCGCATCGTGCTGCCCGGCGCGGGACGCAACGGCGGCCGCGGCAGACGCGGGGGCGGCGCGGGACGCAACGGCGGCGCCAGCGTACCGTCGGCCGGTGGCGCCGACACGGGTGCGGCGGCGGGTGCGGGCCGCCGGGCGGGCGGCGAAGCCGGGGCGGCCCCGGCGGACGCGCCGGCCGGCACAGGCCGGCGGTTCGGCGGCGCACCGCAGGGCGACGGATCCTCACGCACGGGCGGCGAGGGTCGCGGCCGGCGCGGCGGCGGGCAGCCGCCGGCATCACCGGCCTCCTAGCGCGGAGCCCAGGGTTCGGTCCACGTCACAGGCATCACGAGTCTCGATATGAGCATTCCTCGTCTAGCGATTCAGCGGCCGGTCACGATGTTCATGATCAGCGCCGTCATCACCCTCCTGGGCGTCATCGCGCTCACGAAACTGCCGGTCGACCTGATGCCGGAGTTCGAGCAGCCGACCCTGACGGTGCGCACCACCTACTCGGGCGTCGGCCCGCTCGAGATGGAGGAGCTCATCACGCGGCCGATGGAGCAGGCGGTCAGCGCCGTGCCGGGCCTGACGCGCGTCGAGTCGAGCTCGTCGGAGGGCAACAGTCAGGTGCGCCTGAACTTCGAGTGGGGTTCCGACCTCGCCGAGGCCGCCGACGAGGTGCGGACACGCATCGACCGCATGCGGAACCGCCTGCCGGAAGACGCGGACCCGCCGACGATCTTCAAGTTCGACTCCAACACGCTGCCGATCATGCAGATCGGCCTCGAGGGCGACTTCGACCCGGTTGCCCTGCGGGAGATCGCGGAGAACGAGATCTCGCCCCGCTTCGAGCGCGTCGACGGCGTCGCGGCGGTCACCGTCAACGGCGGTCTCCGGCGCCAGATCCACGTCGAGCTCTCGAAGGAGAAGATCACCGCGCTCAATCTGTCGGTGACCCAGGTGGTGCAGGCCCTCCGGCAGGAGAACCAGAACACGCCGCTCGGCGAGATCTACCAGGGCGACTCGACGTTCCTGGTCCGCAGCCAGGGCCAGTTCGCGAACCTCGACGACATCCGGAACGTCGTCGTCCTGACCAAGCAGGGCGTCCCGGTCTACCTGAAGGACATCGCGGACGTGAAGGACACGACCGAGCAGCGCCGCTCGTTCATGCGCATCAACGGCCGGCCCGGCGTCCAGCTGCAGGTGCAGAAGCAGTCGGGCAAGAACACCGTCGCCGTGGCAGCGGCCGTCCAGGCCGAGGTCCAGCGGACCAACCGCGAGGTTCCGGGCGTCAAGATGATCGTGCTGCAGGACAACTCGCTGTTCATCGAGCGCGCGATCAACAACGTGCAGGAGCACGCGGTGGTCGGCGGCCTGCTCGTCGTCCTCATCATCTTCCTGTTCCTGCGTGATATCCGTTCGACCTTCATCGTCTTCACGTCGATTCCGGTCTCGGTGGTCGGCACGTTCGCGCTGCTCTACTTCGGCGGCTACACGTTGAACACCATGACCTTCGGCGGTCTCGCGCTCGGCATCGGCATGATCGTCGACGCCGCGATCGTCGTGCTCGAGAACACCCATCGCCACCTGCACATGGGCAAGGACAAGGTGACGGCCGCCGTGGACGGCGCCGAGGAGGTCTGGTCGGCCATCCTGGCCTCCACGCTGACCCACATCGCGGTGTTCGTGCCGCTGCTGTTCCTGTCGGGCACGGCGAGCATCCTCTTCGGGCAGCTGTCGGTGGTCGTGATGTTCTCGCTGGCGATGTCCCTGTTCGTCGCGGTGACGATCGTGCCGGTGCTCTGCTCCCGCTGGCTCAGCACCCCCGACGAGGAAGCAGCCGCGACCGGCCTGATGGCCCGGTTCTTCCGCGCCAGCGAGCACTTCCTCGAAGCCATGGACGAGCGGTACCGCCGCGCGATCCACGTCGCCTTGAACCACCGGCCGACCGTGATCGGCACGGCGACGGCGCTCGTCGTGCTGGCCGCGGTGCTCTACCCCCAGGTCGGCGTCGAGCTGCTGCCGCAGACGGACGAGGGCGAGGTGAACATCAACGCGGAGCTGGGCACCGGGACGCGCATCGAGCGGACCGAGGAAGCGCTGCTCGCGATCGAGGGCCGGGTCCGCGAGCTCGTGCCCGAGGCCGTGACCATCATCACC